>PWGV01000053.1 GCA_003554585.1 Halobacteroidaceae bacterium
AATTGCTGGGCAGTTTGGGTTCGGAGATCCACATAAACTCCACCACGGGCGGGTGTCCTCAGGCTTGAAGTGTAATTTTTAACCCATCCCCTACCGTACATATCTGACCCTCCAACATGCCCCCTTATATCAAGGATGGCAACTTTGGCATCTTTTAATTCTTTTGCTCCCTCTGTAAATCTTTTCATTTCTGCTTCTTCCAAGCCCGGGGCAATTCTGTTTACCACAACTGGAAGCCCATCTTTTTCATAAGAATCATAGATCACCCTATCAAATCCACGAGACTGGATCGGAAAGAGGTTAACCTCCTCCTCCGGTCTCCCGTTATCAACAAAAGAAAGGGTAACAGGATAGGGCCAGCCGTCTCCAGGGGTGACTTTTGCCAGTCGATAAACAAGTTTACCCTCCTCATTCAGGGATAGCTTTAAGTATTCCTCCGGATCTTTTCCATTGACAGAATCCAGGTAATTGTTTTCTCCCTCGCTTATGGTATAGAAACCTCTTTCATCCCTGGCAAAATCGATTTCCCGAGAGTAATGAAAATGGTGCCTGGTAAAAAGGGCCTGGTTCCCAATACGGAAGTGCCCATCGTTGATAAATGAAAGATTTTCAATGATTATTGCCCTATATTCAGCAATAGGAAGCACTTCAAGTTCCCTGATTTCTTCTTTTATCTTTTCCTTGCTCCATGCAAAGGTTTCATCCCCACCAAATAAACCGTACCCCGCATAACCATATTTGAGCATTTTAAAAAGAAAGTCTATTTCTTCCAGAGCATCTTCTCGACTAATTTCTGATACAACCTGTCCCTCTAAAAACCGGATTTTTTCCGGGTCAACCTCAGCAAACTCATCGTAAGGATACAGATAGCCTTTAATTTTTTCCCGCGCTTCTTCTTCGCTTAAGGGATCCATAACCCGGTTTGCCTTTATAGCTTCAACCAGTTCAGGTGCTGAATCCAGTTCCAGTGGATTGAATTCCCTGCAGCCACCCAGGAGAAGCAAACCCAAAAGGCAAATAACAAAGATTCCGATCCCTCTATTTCTCCTTCCCGCCTTCCAGCCCAGTTTTTCCCAAATCATATTCTTCCCTCTCTTCCTATATTTATCAAAATGACCCCGGACATTCTCCAAATAGTTCCTCGGGTTCAATATTCTCAATTTTCAGAAATTTTCCTTCTTTGTATCCGTTAAACTTTTTTCTTGAAAAAATCAACAGGTCCCGGGGAGAAAATAAAAACCGGCAGGTTCTTGGCCTGCCGGAATTTTTTTCCCTTACTTAAAAAAACTGCCTGAAAAGCTGCCCGAAAAATTGCGTATAATAGAGAACCCACATAAATCCAAGAGCACTAAGGGTAAAAATGGTATAGTAAAGGCTTGAACCTACCGTCCAGTATTGCCTCCACCATGATAGGACACTAAACACAAGCATTGCTACAGCTAAAACCGCGAGGACAAGGGGGATATATAACAGGATCTCCAAAAATTGGGGGGTTTCCCCGAACATTATTTCAGGTACTCCATAGGCAGGGTCGACATTTCCAAAGATCGCTAAAAATCCAAAAATCATAACCAGGGTCAGAATGGCAAATCCATAGGCAACAAATCTAGCGGCATTCGCTTCTGCGGGATTCCAGTAATCTTCTCCCCTGATTTTCCTCACAATATACGTGATAGGCCAGCCCAGGAAGGTTCCGAGAGCAAATAATATGGTTAGAACCGTAAGGCCTCCCAAAAGCATGCTTGATCCCTGCCAGGGAACCCGGCTAAAAGTCATCGGCCCTCCTGGAGCCAAAATTGTTTCACCTCCAGGACCTTCTAAAAAACCCATTTTTTCTACCAGCTTAAAGCCATCCTGCTTTACGTTTTGATAAAGCCCGGGCTCTATTTCTGCCAGCCTCGCAGGTTGGCCAAAGAAACTCGTTATTAGATAGCCTTCTTCATCAACATTAATAGAAAGCCGCTGAAATATTCCCAGGATTTTTTCGAAGGAAGTAAAGTTACTTCTATTGGGGTGATATTCCCCCTTAAATTCTAAAGCACGTTCCGCCGCCTGGTTATCCGGTTCGGGAAAAGAGATGTAATCCCCGGGAAAATAACGGTCCATAAAGGCCTGGAATATTTTTCCCCCCTCCATACTGGTCCCCCCGCTATAGGATACGAACAACCCTATATTTTGTTCTGGAACCAGGAACAAACCGGTGTAAAAGAGAAAAGTTGCTCCACCATGGGTTATAACTTCTTCCCCATTTATTTCATCCTCAATAAATCCATAGGTCATACCCGGAATATTTTGATGATGGCTAAATTGCTGGGTGTGCATTTCTCTAATTGTTCCAGGATTTAAAATTTCAACATCTTCAAAACGACCTTCCTGGAGGTGGGCAATCATAAATTTGGCCATATCCGAAGCAGTGCTGCTCATGGATCCTGCAGGAGCAGCAGAAATAAATTCAAATTCTCCCTGGTGATACTTTCCACCCTGGTATTTATAAGCCCTGGCCATGTCAGGAGCAAGATGATCAGGAAGCGGCTGGCGGAAAGTGCTATTTTCCATGCCAAGAGGGTTAAAAATATTTTCCTCAACATATTCTTCAAAAGGCTGGCCGGAAACTCGCTCAACAATATAACCCGCAAGTGCCGTTCCATAATTGGAATAAGCCATAACTTCTCCTGGAGGAAAAATCCGGGCTGGTAAGTAGGTTTTCAGGTAATCTCCCAGAGTTTTCAGGTTAGCTTCTTCGATTTCAAAAAGCCCTTCTCCCCCGTCTTCAAATCCCGGGGTATGGGTCATCAAATGGGTAAGGGTAATAGGAGCAGGTTGTTCTTCCCCCCCTTTCACCAGTTTCGCGGGAATTTCGAAATCGAGATACTGGTTAACATCCGCTTCTAAATCCAACTCACCCCTTTCTACCAGCTGCATTACCGCAGTCCAGGTAATAAGCTTGGAAGCTGAACCAGGTCGAAAGAGAGTCCTTTCGGGGTCAACAGGGGTTCTTTCTTCAAGATCAGCATACCCGTAACCTTTAGAAATTATAGTTTCCCCA
>PWGV01000021.1 GCA_003554585.1 Halobacteroidaceae bacterium
AAAAATAAATGCGACTTTGATGTTTTTCATAGTTTTTAAAATAAAATGTTTAGGCTTAATAAAACCATGGGGACTTATCTTGTCTTTTCCGAAATAATCTGATCTATTAAACAATAAAAGCATCATACCCCATATATGCTAAGAGCTGGAAGGCTTTTATTTTATACATCATCTTTCAAAACACATCAATTACTTTGACTAATGATTTTGTTGTCACTAAATTATTAATATTCATTTTAAAAACAAATTAATGATGATTCTACTTTATGATAACATTGATTTGGGAGTACGAGGGAATAGTTTTCCGTCGCGATATAAAAAAAAGGCAGTTCTACCGATAGACTACCCCTCCAGGGTAGATGAAATCTGTTAACAATCCTTTTTCCATGGGTTTGCAACCCATGGCTACTAATGGTGAAGCCCTACAGGCTTAAATGCGTGTCTTTTAATATATACTTCCTAGCCTGTAGGACTAAATAGTAGCCATAGGCAAGGCCTATGGTTAAGGGAACAGTAAAATTCCTCCAGCCCTGAGGGGGCTGACTATCGGTAGGACAGGCTACATCACCTTGCAATAAGGTGCACGAAATACCTACTAGACGATGGACTACCCCTACAGGGTAGATGGAATCTGGTATCAATCCTTTTTCCATGGGTTTGCAACCCATGGCTACTATTGGTGAAGCCCTACAGGCTTCGGAACAAGTCCTCACGTGTATTCTTCCTAGCCTGTAGAGCCTGTCCCGAGGAACCACTCGGGAGCTAGTCCAATAGTAGCCATAGGCAAGGCCTATGGTTAAGGGGACAGTAAAATTCCTCCAGCCCTGAGGGGGCTGACTATCGGTAGGACAGGCGACACTTTTTTAAACGGCTTTTGACCCTATTCAGCACCTGTATATAGGTGGGTAATCATTAATTTCCATATATTTAAATCTTTTTAGCCGATCTCCATTATTTATGAAAAAAATACTTGTTACCGTACTTATCCTGTTCCTGGTTTTTGTGGCCTATGTGGTGGTGAACACCTTCACCTTTAGCTCCAAACAGATTCAGCCTGATCCGGTTGAAAAAATAGCGGTGCCTGAGACTGCGGTGGGCAATTTCTCCCGGTCTCTTACCTATCCGACGGTTTCCCATGAGGACCCGGCGGATTTTGACCCTGAAGTTTTCTATGCCTTCAGGGAATTTTTGAAAGAAACTTATCCGCTGTCGGATTCGCTGTTGGAGCTGACCTATATCAATGAGTTCAGCATGATCTATAAATGGCAGGGCTCGGACCCTTCGCTGAAACCTGTCATCCTGATGGGCCATATTGACGTGGTGCCGGTTCCGGAAGAGGACCTGGACAAATGGTCTGCTCCCCCTTTCAGTGGAAAGATCATGGACGGAAAGATCTGGGGCAGGGGTGCCATAGATGATAAGATCAGCGTGATCGGCAACCTGGAGGCGGTCGAAATGCTCTTAGGTGAAAACTATAGCCCCCGACGAACTGTCTACCTTTGTTTTGGCCATGATGAAGAGATCGGCGGCTACCAGGGTGCTGTGGCCATAGTCCAGCACCTGAAAGACCAAAATGTAAGCGCTGAGTTTGTTCTGGACGAAGGCTTTGCCATCACACGGGGCATGGTGCCGGGAATGGAAAGGGACATGGCACTGATCGGCACGGCAGAGAAGGGTTTTCTTACCCTGGAAATGTCCATTACCCTGGAAGGCGGACACTCCTCCATGCCGGCCAGGGAAACTGCCGTGGACGTGATGGCCAGGGCGGTGGTAAAACTGAAAGACAATCCCTTTCCCTCAGAACTGAGCCAGCCGGTGCAGGACTTTATGGCATATGCGGGGCCGGAAATGTCCACCTTCGTCTCCAGGATGGCCTTTGCCAATCCCGGTATCTTCAGGTCCCTGATCATCAACAACCTCCAGCAAGAACCATCGGGCAATGCCCTGGTTAGGACTACCACCTCCCCTACCATTTTCAGGGCGGGCATCAAAGACAACATCATTCCCACCCAGGCAAGGGCCACAGTCAATTTCAGGACCCTGCCGGGTACCAGCATAGCAGATGTCAGGGATTACGTGACCAGGACCATAGATGATGAGCGCATCCTTATCAAAGAAGGCCCCTTCAACAGTGAGGCCCCTGGCTCCTCGAGCGTAAGGTCCTTTGGTTATGAGACCATCCATGTGTCCATCAAGGAAATCTTCCCACATGTGGCGGTGGCCCCAAATCTGGTGCTCGGGGCCACAGATTCCAGGCACTATTACCCCTTGACCGATGATATTTACAGGTTTGTACCCTTTTATCTGGACAAGGACAACATCAAGACTTTTCACGGTATTGATGAGCACATCGCGGTGGAGGATTTTAAGGATGCGGTAAGGTTTTATCGTCAGTTGATTTTGAATGCTTCGGTTGGTAATGAATAATATGTTTTTTTACCACCGAGGAAACAGAGGTCGGCGCGGAGGAAGCAGAGTTTTTTTATTTTCCCAACCACATCCCCTTACGTCATTTTGAAAACCGACCTCAAGTTTTTTTATGGAATGGCTGTTAATATTTTCACCACAGATAGCAAAGATTACCACAGAAAAAATCAATCTGTGAAAATCTGTGTGAATCTGTGGTGAACTTTAACTTTCAAGAACGCACCTTAAATCAGGTTTAAATTTATTTCCCGTGGTGAAGTGTCTCATGACATACGGATAACGATAAGTTTAAAACAATTCCTCTGTGCTCTCTGTGACCTCTGTGGTAAAAATTTCCGCCTTGGCGGAAGACATAACATTAAACAGCCTTTTTTTTTTACCTTTTTATACTACTAAACAACTATTTGAGTAACACTATCTTACTATAGATCTCTATTTATGGCGGGGCCTTTGCGTGAAAAAGAGAATAAAGTATCTAGTATCAAGTATCAAGAAAAACCGGCCTCCCCTACGCCTGGCTCAAGATAATAAGCAATAGAATTTTTTACCTGCGAACTCTGCGCCCCGGCCTACCGGCAAAGGCGGGTCCGCGTGAAAAATAGTATCAAGTATC
>PWGV01000033.1 GCA_003554585.1 Halobacteroidaceae bacterium
AAGGAAATTGTAGGGGGAAAAATGGATCCATATGAAAAAGCGTTGCAGGTTATGAGCGAATTGTTTGCAAAGGATTATCAATTTGCAATGGCTACAGCAGATGATAACAAACCAGCAGTTCGATTTGTAGATGCTTTTTTTGCTGATGGTTCATTTTATGTAGTAAAATATGCAAAGTCTCGAAAGGTTCAGGAATTGACAAATAATAGCCAAGTATCACTTTGCAATAAGCTATATCGTTTTAGTGGGAATGCTTATAATATTGGTCATCCGTTATTATTGGAAAATAGAGCTATAAGAGAAAAATCAATTAAAGTCTTGGAGCCCCGGTACTTTGCCCACACTAATGAAAATGATGAAAATATGGGTTATGTAAAAAGCGAACTAAATGAAGGATTTTTCTATAAAGATGGAATTGGGTATAAAGTAAACTTTAATATAAAAGAAGTTGAACAATTTCCCTTTGATTTTGATTTTGATATTGTACCAGTACCATAATTCTTAAATTCTAAGGGGCCTAGCCGTGCCCCAGGGGAAATAGGTTGAAAATCAACCGTTTTGAATTTAAACAATATTTCTTGTGTTTTTTGGTAGGTGGAAACAGTGCTGAAAAAAAAGGGGCACAATTGTGCCCCTTTACTCAGTGATGGTTTATTTAACATTACGCTCATGAATCTAATTGGCCGCTCCACTCAAAATCCCTAAAATGGTTTATGCGACAATTTATGCAAGGTCGAAACGGTCTGCATTCATAACCTTGTTCCAGGCTGAAATGAAGTCGCGCAAGAACTTATCCTGGGAGTCTTGACAGGCATAGACTTCCGCGATTGCCCGGAGATGGGAATTTGAACCGAAGATTAGGTCAACACGGGTGCCGGTCCACTTCAGTTTACCAGTCTCGTGGTCATAACCCTCGAACAAGTCTTCATCTTCAGTTGTCGGCTTCCAGGTGGTGCCCATATCGAGCAAATTCACAAAGAAGTCATTTGTGAGAGACCCGGGATTCTTGGTTAAAACACCGTGCTGAGTATTCCCGTAATTGGTATCCAATACGCGCATACCACCAAGCAGAACCGTCATTTCTGGAGCAGTCAGTGTCAGCAGTTGGGAACGATCGATTAAAAGTTCCTCTGCGGATACGGCAAATTTTGCTTTCTGGTAGTTGCGGAACCCATCTGCCTTTGGTTCGAGTACTGAGAATGAAGCAACGTCGGTCTGCTCCTCGGTTGCATCTGTGCGCCCCGGTGTAAAAGGAACGGACACATTGTAACCAGCATTCTTTGCAGCTTGCTCTATCCCAGCACATCCGCCGAGTACAATCAAGTCAGCAAGAGAAACCTTCTTTTGACCTGACTGGGCATTGTTGAAGTCTTGTTGGATTTTTTCGAGAACCTGAAGAACACTATTCAGTTGCTTCGGCTGGTTGACTTCCCAGTCCCTCTGCGGGGCAAGACGTATGTGTGCACCGTTTGCCCCCCCGCGTTTATCAGAGCCGCGGAACGTGGACGCCGATGCCCAGGCTGTTGAGACCAGTTGTGAAAGGGATAGGCCGGAAGAAAGGATTTTATTCTTTAGATCAGCAATATCCTGTTCCTCAATCAGTTCATGGTCAACCGCCGGGACCGGATCCTGCCAGATCAGTTCTTCCTCAGGAACCTCAGGGCCGAGATAACGCGATTTTGGTCCCATATCGCGATGGGTCAGCTTAAACCAGGCGCGGGCGAAGGTTTCGGCAAACTCCTCGGGATTTTGCTGGAAGTGCCGCGCAATCGGTTCATATTTTGGGTCGTAGCGAAGGGAAAGGTCAGCGGTGGTCATCATCGGCCGGTTTTTCTTAGACGGGTCATGGGCGTCAACCACCATGTCCTCTTCATCCACATCCTTGGCTAACCACTGATGGGCTCCGGCCGGGCTCTTCGTCAGCTCCCACTCGTATTTAAAGAGTACCTTCAGGTAGCCCATGTCCCATTTTGTTGGGTTAGGCTTCCAGGCGCCCTCGATGCCGCTGCCAATCGTATCGCCTCCTTTGCCTTTGCCGAAGCTGCTTTTCCAGCCAAGGCCCTGTTCCTCAAGGCCCGCGGCATCGGGTTCCGGACCCACGTGGGTTGCAGGACCGGCCCCGTGGCATTTTCCAAAGGTGTGCCCCCCTGCGACGAGAGCGACTGTCTCTTCGTCGTTCATGGCCATACGGGCGAAAGTCTCCCGAACGTCAATACCGGAGGCAACGGGATCCGGGTTGCCGTTTGGTCCTTCCGGGTTCACGTAAATAAGCCCCATCTGCACGGCGGCCAGCGGGTTTTCAAGATCACGGTCGCCGGAGTAGCGATTGTCACCAAGCCACTCGTCCTCAGCCCCCCAATAAATATCGTCTTCCGATTCCCAGACGTCCTCTCGCCCACCTGCGAAACCAAAAGGTTTCAACCCCATCGACTCGATGGCGCAGTTGCCGGCGAGAATCATCAGGTCTGCCCAGGAAATTTTCCGGCCATATTTCTCCTTGATCGGCCAGAGCAGACGGCGTGCTTTGTCAAGGTTAATGTTGTCAGGCCAGCTGCTGAGGGGTGGAAAACGTTGGGACCCTGATCCTGCCCCACCGCGGCCGTCGCCCATACGATAAGTACCTGCACTATGCCAAGCCATCCGGATAAAGAATGGTCCATAGTGGCCATAATCGGCGGGCCACCAATCCTGCGAGTCAGTCATCAACGCAAACAGGTCCTTCTTCACCGCTTCCAGGTCAAGCTTCTTGAATTCTTCAGCATAGTTGAAGTCGGAGTCCATCGGATTACTCAAGTCTGAGTGTTGATGGAGGATATTGAGGTTCAACTGGTTTGGCCACCAGTCCTGGTTCGAAGTGCCACCACCAGAAACAGTTTTTTTTGTTTTACCTGTCACTGGACATTTCGATTCTTCCATAATAAATAAAAAACCTCCTTTTAATCATTTTTATTTAAAAGGCATTTTTGACAAATACCTTTAAAATATAAGTTTCTTTCCATAATCTTGAAACCGGATAATTCGTCTGTTGTAAAGGACTTCAGGTCAACATTGAAATTAAATATTCTTCCACATGTTTGGCATTTAAAATGTCCGTGGTCTGCGGTAAAAATGTCATATCGGGTTTTATTGTCTTCTATATTTATGATTCTGACTAAGCCCAATTCAGCCAGAGTATGGAGGGTATCGTAGACGGTGGTTTTAGACAAAGTAGGAACCTCTTTATGCAAATTGACATAAATTTGATCCACTGTTGGATGGTCCAGGTTGCAACACAAACTTTCCAGAACCTTTAATCTGCGATTTGAAAGCCGTATATCGTTCTTTTTAAGTTGGTTGGTTACGAAAGCATACGTTGGGTTCATTCGATCACTGCCCATCTAAAATAAGATAATATAAATCAAATAAAAAAAAGCAGAATAAAAATTGTAATGATTACATTTTTATTCTATCACTTGAAGGTAGGTATTACAATGAAAAGATTATAAATATTATGAACAAATTTAATTGTAATAGCTGGTTGGTTTATGTTAGATAATTACTTAAGAAAAAAATGTGTCCCTTAATGCTCCAGCCAAGCCATTAATGGAAAATTATGATTTCCTTTTTGCTGTGGATATTATGCCTGTAAAAAAATGGAGCGAATTGAAGCAGAAAAAGAAAAAATAATTTTCCTATTGGAATGTTTTTGCGCTGGCGAAGGTCAAAAATCAGCAGAAGATTTCAATGCTATCCTCTCAAACAAGTTTGTTGCTTAAAGGTTTCAGTGACCTGAAGCAGATGTTTCGCAGGGATCTCAAAAAATATTGCCCTGTTCCAGAGGTTCGAGTTTTGATTGCAAATTTTATTTTCCGGGGGGTAAAAAATGGAGATAGAAAAAATCATGGAGGCGCTAAAAAATAAAGGTTATTCAACTTCTTACTTTGAAAAGGCAGAAGATGCCGGGGAATATTTAAATGAAAAAATTGATAACAAGACAGTTGGATTTGGAGATTCAGCTACCTTATTGAGCATGGAGATGTTTCAAAAACTTTCTTCTCATAATGAAGTTTTCGATCCGCAAAACTGCTCAGAAGAAATGGATTTCATTGTGATTGCAAAAAAATGCTTGTCAACGGAAATCTACCTTACCTCAGTAAATGCCCTGTCGGCAACAGGGGAGATTGTAAATATTGATGGTACCGGTAATCGTGTGGCTGGCTCCCTATTCGGTCATGAGAAGGTTTATTTTGTCGTGGGAATTAACAAGTTGGTTCCCACGCTTGAAGATGCTATCTGGAGAGCAAGAAATATTGCAGCACCTCAGAACGCCATGAGACTTGGTTTGCAGACACCCTGTGCGAAGAGGGGAGATCGCTGTTATGATTGTACAAATCCCGACCGGATTTGTAATGGCATGGTAATTCACCTGAAGAAAATGAATGATATTGATATGGAAATTGTTTTGATTAATGAGCAACTTGGGTTTTGATTTTTAAACCAGGGAAAAAATTGGGGTCCGGATAAACTAACCTGGAAACTAGGCTGAATAAATAGAATTTGGACAGAAAATTAAAAACCACCGTCTCAATCCTCCTTATTTGGAGAGGAAAAGGCGGTGGAATTTTTTCTTTTATCCCTTTGGCAGATTTTTTTAAAAGGGCTTGGATCTTTTGGGACTAGTTTCTTGGGTGGGAATAGCGATTGTTTTGGGCTTTTTTGTTCGGGGGTAATTCTTTTTCGGCGATCATGGTTCCAATGTGTTCTTCAATTTCGTAAAGGCTCATGATTTCATCGCCAGTAACAAAAGTGACTGCTCGGCCCCCGTTCCCATTCCTGGCCGTCCTGCCTATTCTATGCACATAACTGTCTTTTTCCTGCGGGACATCATAATTGATTACCAGAGAAAGGCTGTCAACGTGGATACCCCTGGAAGCAACGTCGGTTGCAACAAGCAGGGAAGAACCCCCTTTTTTAAATTGATCAATGGTTTTCATTCGCCTGTTTTGGGGAATATTTCCATGCAGGGCCCGGGAAGAAAACCCTTTTTCAGTTAAAAACCTCTGAACCCGATCTACAGTATTCCTTGTATTGCAGAAGATTACGCAGCTTTCAGGTTTTTCGCTTTTTAAAAGATGGTTAAGCTGGGTCCGCTTTTCATTTCTTCGCATCCGGTAATAGACCTGCTCAACGGTCTCCACTGTTTTGGTGGAGGATTCAATTTCGATTGTTGTAGGCTGGTTCATGTATTTCTGGCAGATTTTCTTTATTTCGGAAGGAATGGTTGCGGAGAAAAGAAGGGTAATCCGATTTGCAGGAAGTTTTTTAATGATTTTTTCAACCTGGTCGATAAAGCCCATATCCAGCATCCGGTCTGCTTCATCCAAAACAAGGTAGCGCAAATTTTTGGTGATCAGTTTTCTGCGAAGGATGTGGTCAAATACTCTGCCGGGAGTCCCTGTAACAATAGAAGGACCCTTTTTCAGGGCCTGGATTTCGACGTTCATACTGTGCTGTCCGTATACAGCTGTTGTTTGGTGGGGTAGATACTTGGCCATGCTTTTTAGATCTCTATCTACCTGGACAGCCAGTTCCCGCGTTGGTGTCAGGATCAAACCCTGAGGTCCTTCCTTACGGGCGTCAATTAACTGCAGGAGAGGGATACCGAAAACCGCTGTTTTTCCACTCCCTGTTTTGGAACGAACAATCAAATCCTTTTTCCCCAGGATATGGGGAATGCCTTGCTTTTGAACCTCTGTGGGTGTTACAAATCCCATTTGTTCTATCGCTCGCAAAATGGGAGAAGCAATACCCAGGTCTGTAAAGTTTTTATTCATGTCTAACCTCTTTCGTTTTTATAATATCTTCCTATTATAACATATTGTTGACCCCTACGCACCTTTTTATTTTTATTGCCCGGGGCAAAGGAAAAATAAAAAAGGCTGGGATAACCAGCCTTTAGTTTGAATTTATTCTATCCTGGCTTTTTCCCTGGCAGTCTCTGCTGCCTGCAGCCAAAGTTCGCTGCTTTCAGTAGCCCCGCTAAAGGTATCTACATCAAGGGTCCCTTCCAGGACAATTCTTTCCTGCATTTCCCTGCGGGCTTCGGGCAGTTTTTCATATTCCCGGTTCTCCCAGTCAAAGAACTGCCCTGTTTCTAAGTCAACTTCGTTAAAAAATACGTCAATAATGCGATCATCCTTTATAGAAACCCAGGCTACAGCCCGGATATTTTCATTTTTTGCGGTGCCCAAAAAAGTCCCATCCCAGTAATCGTTTTCGATTTCTTCTGGATCCTCCAAAGCCAACTGCAGTGCTTTTTCTACAGCGTCAATATATTTCTGGCTGGAATGCGTAGAACCAGAATAGGTATCAACATCAGCGGAGTTGGCTTCGATAAAACGTTCTTTCATTACCTGAACCCCTTCAACAGTTGGTTGATAGGGGTAGGTAGAAAAATCCAGTGGTTCTCCTTTACCGGTAAATTCCTCCAGCCTGACCTCTGTTATTTCATTATTGGAAATAGTAACTTCTGCCCGAGCATATCCGTAATCGTCAGCTTCAGAATAGGCACTATATGTCCCGTCCTGATATTGCGGGCCCGAAGAACAGGCGGTTAAAAGGAATAATGAAAGCAAAAATAGAAAAATAGTTCTGGCCATATCTTCACCTCCAAAGTAAATTTTCGCCTTAAAAATAATAAAATCCTGCAAATTGGAAGTTTTACTGCAGGATTTTAAAAAGTTATTGTCTTTTTACCCCGGGATACTTGATTTTTCAGTCATTCAATTCTTTTCGATTGCCTGTTACCATGTAAATGAGCCATTCACCCAGGTTTGTGGCATGATCCCCGATTCTTTCCAGGGAACTGGAGACAAAGAGGAGGTGGGTGGCCTGTTTGATATTTCTGGTGTCTTCCAGCATATAGGTTAACAGTTCGCGGAAAATCTGGTTGTGCAGGTGATCTACTTCATCATCAAAATTACAGACTTCATAGGCAAGGTCCACATCTTCATCAATAAAGGCCTCGAGGGCTTTATTAACCATCTCCTGGGCAATATTGGCCATACGAGGGACGTCAACCAGGGGTTTAATATGTCGTTCTTCTCCAATGCGGAGAGTTATCTTGGCTATATCCGAAGAATGATCGGCAATTCGCTCCAGATCCGTAATTATTTTCAATGCAGTCCCGATCCGGCGGAGGTCTTTAGCCATTGGTTGCTGGCGGGCTATAAGAGACATACATTTTTCTTCAATTTTCAACTCAAGATCATCGATTATATCGTCATTTTCAATTACTTCCTGAGCTCCTTCAAGGTCGTGGTTTTTCAGGGAATGGACAGCTTTCTGGATTGTTTTTTTTACCAGGCCTCCCATGTAGAGAATGTCCTGAAACAATTCTTCCAATTCATGTTCAAAGGTCTGTCGCATTAATTTCACCTCCAGTTTTAACCGAACCGCCCGGTTATATAATCTTCTGTTTTTTGATCCTGGGGGTTGGTAAAAAGGGTCTGGGTTTTAGCAAATTCAATTATTTCCCCCTGGAGAAAGAAAGCGGTTTGCTCTGATATACGAGCAGCCTGCTGCATATTGTGAGTCACAATCAGAATCGGGTATTTTTCTTGAAGTTCGGCAATCAATTCTTCTATTCTTGTGGTGGCAACGGGGTCCAGAGCCGAACATGGTTCATCCATCAGCAAAATTTTTGGTTTTACCGCCAGAGCCCTGGCAATACATAGTCTCTGCTGCTGCCCACCTGAGAGAGAGAGGGCCGGATGTCGCAGATTATCTTTTACTTCATCCCATAATGCAGCGTCCCGGAGGCTTTGCTCAACTAATTCATTTAATTGGTTTTTCTTCTTTTTACCGTGAATTCGAGGTCCGTAAGCCACGTTATCGTAAATAGTCTTGGGAAAGGGGTTCGGCTGCTGGAAAACCATGCCTACTTCCGTGCGAAGAGCCACAAGGTCAATATCTTTTTTTAATATGTCGGTTCCGTTGAAAAAAATTTGCCCCTCCCAGCGGGCTATGGGAATTCGATCGATCATTCGATTTAAAGTTTTTAAAAAACTGGATTTCCCGCAACCCGAAGGACCAATTATTGCAGTTACCCCTGTTGCAGGAATAGCAAGGTTGATATCTTTAAGAACTTTTTTATCTCCATACCAGAGGTTCAAACTCCTGATATCGAATGCGTTTTCGGCCATGGGAAACCCCCCTGTATCGGTGAATTAACTTTATTATACAGGGGGGGTGTTAATTTCAGGTTTGTCGATTGTAAAATTTGTGTAAATTATTCATAGGAGGGTAAAAAGATGGTAAAGGTACTGCCTTTTCCCGGGATGCTTTCAAGGGTAACCCTGCCTCTTGCTCGCTCGACAATGTGTTTTACTATAGCAAGACCCAGACCGGTACCACCTGAAGACCGGCTGCGGGCTTTATCCACCCGGTAGAATCTCTCAAAAATCCGGGGCTGATCTTCATGGGGAATGCCGGGCCCCCGGTCAGTAATAGACCAGTAAATTTTATTTTTCTGTTTCCCAGCAGAAATAGCTACAGGGGAATTCTCTGGGGCGTGGGTGATGGCGTTTCCAGCGAGGTTAATAATTACCTGGATCAAATCATCCTCGTTAAGGTCAACCAGTAATTCTCCGGGAATAGAAATATTTATTTTTATTTCTTTGGCTTGAATCTGCTGCGATAATATTTCCAGTGCGGCCTGTGTACACTGGCCAAGATCAGAGGGGCCGCCGGGAATTTTGTCTGTAGCTTCAAGGCGGGAAAGAACAAGCAGGTCATCAATTAAACGGGAAAGGCGGTTGGTTTCTTTTTCGATAATCTCCAGAAAATGGGTGGCATCCTCTTCAGACCAGGCTCCGCTGCGAAGGGTTTCGGTAAAACCCTGGATTGCTGTTAGAGGGGTCCGGAGTTCATGAGAAACATTGGCCACAAATTCCTTTCGAGTGTTTTCCAGGCGTTTGATTTTGGTCATGTCCTGCAGGACAATTACCATGCTATTTTTGCGGGGGCCAATGGCTGAAGCAGAGAAATGGAGGTGGCGGTAGGGGCTTTCCAGTGTAATCTCTTTTTCCTGGGTGCCTTCAGTTTTGTCCCAGAGGCCTCTAATAAATTCAATTAAATCCGGGTTGTGGGTTAAATTAAGGAGGTAAGTTTTTCCCGGGGGAGTTTTTTTGATGTTTAAAAGCCGGAAAAAAATGGGATTGCTGGCCTCGATATTTCCCTTTCGACCAATAACAGCTATGCCGACCGGCAAATTTTTTATGATGTTAATTGTTCGTTCCTTTTCTCCCTCCAGGTTTTTCACCAGCTTCTGGAGATTATGGCTCATTTCATTGAAAACCATTTCAAGCTGGCCGATTTCATCGGGGGAAGAAATGGGAAAAGGCTGGGGAAAATCACCGCCGCCAATGGAGTGGGCTTTCTGGGCCAGCTGGCGCAAAGAGGCAGTAAGGCGACGGAGCAGGAAAAATCCAATAACCCAGATAAGGACAAGAATAACAAGGATTGCAGAAAAAGTAATAACTCTAATCTGGTTGGTTCTCTGGTTAATTAAAGTAAGAGGCCTTGCCACCCGGACCACTCCGAGTATTTCTCCATCCGAACTGAAAATAGGGACAGCAATATAGAGCATTTCCTGGCGAGTTGTCGTGCTAAAACGAATATTGCTTCCCGTTTCCCCTCCATAAGCGGTAATAATTTCGGGCCGGTCGCTGTGGTCTTCCATTTCTTCCTCGGGCTTTTCACTTTCGAAGATCACATTTCCCTGCAGATCAATAACGGAAAGTCTTGTGTCGGAATCGGGGGGAAGGTTCCACTGCCGGTTTAATGTTTCCTCCTGGGCAAGCAGGCGGGCGGTTTCCTGGAGATTCCTTTCCAGGGAATCAATATAAAAGTCTGCAAGGTAGTTAGTTAGAAAAAAACCGAGTAAAAGGAGAGCAAGACCAATTAAAATGGAATAAGCAAGTCCAATCCTCTGCTGCAGGTTGGTCATGGGTTAACCCCTCCAGCGGTACCCTATTCCCCGCAGGGTTTCAATAGGGTTGGTATCAGGAGCAATCTGCTCCAATTTTTGCCGGATCTGACGGATATGGACGTCAACAGTTCTGGTATCACCGTAATATTCGTATCCCCACACTTTTTGCAGGGCATCTTCCCTGGTAATAACCTTGCCCGGATGCTTACATAAAAAATAGAGGAGAGAAAATTCCTTGGGGGTTAAAGACAGCTCGAAGCCATGGTAGGTCGCCGAAAATTCATCGGGCTTCAGTTCCAGGGAACCCCGGGAAATTTTCTCGCCGGACTCCTCGGGCTTCGTTCTGCGGAGGGCAACTTTAATCCTGGCGATCAATTCCCGGATGCTGAAGGGTTTGGTCATGTAATCATCTGCACCCATTTCCAGGCCGAGGATTTTATCAATTTCATCACTGCGGGCGGTAAGCATAATAATGGGTGTTGAAAAGCCTGCTCTGGCCCTGAGCCGACGGCAAACTTCGATCCCGTCAATGCCCGGTAGCATAAGGTCTAAAAGGACCAGGTCGGGTTTTTCCTCGGAGAAAAGATCCAGGCCTTTTTGTCCGTCTTGCGCCCAGATGATTTTAAAACCCTCTTTCTGCAGATTGTATTGTAATAATTCAAAAATATTTTTTTCGTCTTCAATCAGGAGAATAGTTTCTTTCATCAAGGAGGCAATCCCCCCCCTTAAATTGTTATATTTTATATTTTCCTTTAAAAAATAAATTGTCCTTTTTTACAAGGAAGGAATATCCAGATTAAGGTAGAAGGATATAGCAGAAAAAGAACAAGGGGGAGTTTTCATGAAAATCAGAGTGGATGCTGAAGAATGTATTAGCTGTGGTTTGTGCATTGATGCTTGCCCGGAAGTTTTTGAATGGGATGAAGAAGGCAAGGCACGTGTAATTAATGAAGAAGTTCCTGCTGGAGAGGAAGATTGTGCCCGCGAACAGATTGAAGCCTGCCCCACTGAGGCCATAGAGGAAATTTAAAAAGTTTAGTAAAGGCAAAATAAAAACAGGCCCGAGTTTCATACTGGGGCCTGTTTTTTAGTTTAGGAAGAAACTTTGCCTAGTTCACCCTCGAAATCTTCTTTATACTGCAGCAGGTAGAGTTTGTAGTAGAGGCCTTTTTGATCTAAAAGCTCCTGATGGCTCCCCATCTCCCGGATCTTACCTTTATGCATTACTATAATTTTATCAGCGTTCTGAATTGTAGATAAGCGGTGGGCCACAACAATATTGGTTCGCCCGGCCATTAGTCTGGGTAGAGCATCCTGAATTAAGATTTCGGTTTCAGTATCAATGTTGGCTGTTGCCTCATCAAGGACCAGCACCGCGGGGTCAAAGGCCAGGGCCCGGGCGAAGGCCAGTAACTGGCGCTGTCCAGAGGAGAAAGTTAAACCGCGTTCCATAACCTCTTCGTCGTATCTTGCGGGTAATTTTTCAATAAAGGTGTGGGCGTTTACCAGGCGAGAAACTTTTTCAATCCTCTGGTCGCTTATTTCTTTATTGTTTAAACGGATATTATCTTTAACAGTCCCGGAAAAAATGAAAACATCCTGGAGGACCAGACCGATGTTTCTCCTCAGGTCATGGGTTGAGTAATTGCGAATATCATATCCGTCAAGGAGTATACTTCCTTTTTGAATATCATAAAATCTACTGAGGAGGTTAATTATTGAACTTTTTCCCGCTCCGGTGGCCCCAACCAGGGCAACAGTTTCCCCGGGCTCAATTGAAAAGCTTATATCTCGAAGCACCCATTCATCATCCTGATAGGCAAACCATACGTTTTTAAATTCTATATGTCCTCGGGCTGAGGCTAAAGGCTTCGGTTCAGCAGGATCCTTGATTACCGGATCCCGATCCCTGATCATAAAAATTCTTTCAGCGGACGCCATGGCTGACTGGAGGATGTTGTATTTTTCGGTTAGATCGTTAATCGGGCGGAAAAATTGCTCCATGTAATTGATAAACGCGTAAAGAACTCCAAACTCCAGAACATTCTGCAGGACGCTGCCTCCACCGAACCATAGAATAAGGGCTACTCCCATGGCGTAAAGAATCTCCATGGAGGGACGGAAGATAGCAAAAACTTTTAGTTCGCGCATGGAAGCCTTGAAGTGGTCGGTATTAATGTGGTCAAATTCCTTGAACTTGCGGGCTTCCTGTTTGAAAATCTGGACTATTCTCATTCCAGAAATGTTTTCGGAAAAGAAAGCGTTAATCCGGGCCAGTTTTACCCGGACCTGGCGGTAAGCATCCCTGGCCTTAATTCTGAAGATAACGGTAACAACAAAAATTAACGGTAATACAGCAAAAGAAATCAGGGCCAGTCTCCAGTTTAAACTTACCATTACGATAATAATTCCCACCAGCATGAAAATATCCCGGAAAAGGTTGACCAGAACTGCAGTGTACATTTCGTGCAGGGTCTGGGTATCGTTGGTTACCCTTGTAACAAGTCGCCCCACGGGATTCCCATCGAAAAAGGAAAGGGGCAGGTTTTCCATGTGGTTAAAAAGTTCCTGCCGGATATCATAGACAATTTTTTGGCCTGTATACTGGAGCATATAGACCTGGGCGTAATTAAGGCCAAAACCCAGGGAGATAATCAAAAGAAAGATTAAACCCAGCCGGATAACGGAGCTTATATCTCTGCTCCGGAATTGCCTGAGTTCTTCACCCTCCAGGAGAAATCCCGTAAAGTTTTCTTCTGGAGTAGTGATATTATAAATCCGGTTTATTTCTTCAACTTCCCGCTGGGTATCCCTACTGATTACCCCGGGAATAAGGAAATATTCACCTTCCGCCCTGATAACCTGGAAACGTTCCCCCGTTGGTGGTTCTTCTTCAAACCAGTCTTCCCGGTAGAGAAAACGGCCATTTAGTTCAATTGCTTCTTCCGGAGCTTCGTGAGCAGGAAGGGCAACATAGGGTACATCATAGGCGTTAATGTGGTCATCAATGGCCATCTGGATTAAAAGAGGCCGGGCCAGCTCGGTTCCTGTTATCAAAAGTAAAAGGAAAATGGAAAAAAGAACCAGGGCCCAGTAGGGCTTGGCGTAAGCGAGGAGTCGCTTCATTAACCTGGCATCATAGGCTTTTCCTAATTGTTCTTCCTCATGAAAATACTGCATTATTTTTCACTCCCAATTAACCAACGCTATCGATTTTATCTTCAAGGAGTTGTTTCTGGTAAAGCTCCCGGTAGAGGCCGTCTTCTTTGACAAGTTTCTCATGGCTGCCCTGCTGGGTGACTTCGCCTTCTTCTATCACAATAATATTGTCCGCATTTTTCAGGGTGGAGATCCGGTGGGCAATTATCAGGGAGGTTCTATCTGCCATTAACTGCTTGAGGTTCTGCAGTATTGCTTCTTCGGTTTGGGTATCAACCGCAGAGAGGCTATCATCAAGAATTAGAATACTGGGGTCTTTGATCAAAGCCCGGGCCAGAGAAATTCGTTGTTTCTGCCCTCCGGAGAGGGTGACCCCTCTTTCGCCGACCAGAGTTTCATATTTTTTGGGGAAGTCAACAATATTATCGTAAACCTGGGCCATTTTTGTGTAATCTTCAATTTCTTTTAAGGTCCTTCCGGTGTAAGCAAAGTCAACATTTTCTTTGATTGTAGTTGAGAAAAGGAAATTATCCTGGGGCACATAACCAATATTTTCCCTGACAGTTTCCAGGGGAATTTTATGAATATCGGTTCCGTCGATAAAAACAGTTCCCCGAGGAGGATTGTAAAGACGGAGAAGAAGGTTCATCAGGGTTGTTTTACCCGACCCGGTTCTCCCCAGAATACCAACAGTTTTTCCCGCAGGTATGGAAAAAGTTATGTTTTTTAGAACAGGTTCATCGCTTCCTGGATAGGTGAAAGAAAGGTTCCGGAAACCAATCTCTCCTTTAATTTCCTCAACAGGCAGGGTATCAGGGTGATCGGTAACTTCGGGTTTGTTTTCAAATAAGGTGTTCAACCGGTCCATTGAAGCTTTTCCGCGCTGGATCATATTGAAAACCCAACCAATCGCCATCATTGGCCAGGTTAACATTCCTAGATAACTGTTAAAAGTTACGAAGTTACCCAGAGAAATGGACCCATTAATTACCAGGATCCCTCCGTAGCCCAGGACAATTATAAAACTGAGGGCTGAAATAAATTGAACCAGTGGCATGAAAAGCCCCCAGACTCTAACAAGGTGCATGTTGGCATCAACATTTTTCTGGTTGACCTGGCGGAACTTGTCTTTTTCTTCATTTTCCTGAGCAAAACCTTTAACCACCCGGATTCCAGAGAAGTTTTCCTGGGTCTGGTCGGTTAGGTCGGAAAAAGCTTCCTGGACTTTTTTAAAGCGGGCGTGAATAATTTTGCCAAAGCGAGTTACAATTGCAACCATAAAGGGAAGTGGAAGCAGGGCGATTAATGTAAGCTGCCAGTCTATGGTGGTAACCATCATTACAATAATTACAGAAGTCAAAAACAGGGAATCAATAGCAAGAACTATTCCCGGCCCAAGGGCCATTCGAACGGCCTGAATATCATTGGTAGCATGGGCCATGAGATCTCCGGTTTTATGCCGATTAAAAAATTCCGTTGAGAGGCTCTGTAAATGACGAAATAGCATATTGCGCAGGGTATATTCCATCCGGCGGGCGTTGCCCATTACATATATTCTCCAGAGAAACCTGAAGAAGGCGATTAAAAGAGCCAGAGTCAAAAGAATAAGAATAAAAACTAAAATTCCCCGCTGGTCGATCTGCCGTTCGGCAATATTGTCGGCAAATCGGCCCAGGAGCTGGGGAATGATAAGCTGCAGCGAATTAGTGGCAATGAGGGCAAGAACACCCAGGATGTAATATTTTTTATTTTCTCGAAAAAATTCTTTTAGCCGGAAAAAAGTTCTCATGATGGTGACTCCTTTAAAAAAGATTAATCATACCAATCTATTATATACTAAACAATCAAATAATAAAAGACTTTATTAAGTATTTTAAAGGGGGAAACTATTATTTTGTAAATCCCGTCAATTTTTATTATTTATTTTGATTATTTTCGAAAAATAAAAAATATTTCATTTTTATTGGGGTTTCCTTAAGTTCAGTTTTATTTTAATTGATTTTAATTTCAAAAAAACTGAATAGCCAAAGAAAATTTACTGCAAAACGTGGGGGTTTTCCCCAGTTTATTATTGTGTCTGACCTTATATTTTTATTTAAGACCGAAATCCCCCCATTTTGCAAAAAAAATTAATAGCAGTAAAGCCGGGCGTATTGAAAGAAGATAATAGTAGGGTGCAAAACATTTTTTATTTTGAGTATTTATGGCCTGCGAAGAAAAATTAAAGTTAGCAAATGCGGACCCGATTTACTTTTAGATAACAAAATAGTTTTTCAAAAGCAGAAGAGGGTTTTTTTAAAAAAACCTTAATAATAAATAGGGAGTTTCGGTTTTTCTCCAACCATTAGGGGAAACATAAATAGATCAGGATTTTTCCCCAGGAAAATGCAATTAAATCTTTGGAAAGGGTTTAAAATCTCAAGACAATGGAGCGGAAAAAATGAAAAGGATCAGTATTTTCTTAATCTTTATTTCCATCGCGATAATTTCAATAGTGGTAAATGGAATTATCCACGAGGCCGGACATGGCCTTTTTGTCCTGCTTTTTGGAGGAGAAATTAACTATATCCAGCCATTAATTTTCATGGGTAGTCCTCATATTTCTTATTCGGATCTTAGTATGTTCGGGTATTGGGAACTGGCCCTTGTGATTTTAGGAGGAGCTTTAATCCCGGTAGTAATAGGATTTTTAGGAATTTTAATGGTTCCCATTCGGAACTTTAAACCAGTATTTGGCATTTCTCTGGCCGTATTGATTTTTTCTTTTGTTTCCCAGGCCCTGGCCTGGATTTTTTTGCCCGTCCTGTACTTTTTTCGAGGGGGCTTCCAGGGAGATGATGTGGTAGCATTTATCCAGCACACAGGTTTTCACCCTTTTGCGGTTAGTTTTTTTGCTTTATTTGTTTTCTTCTTGATAGTTGTTTTATTTTTCCGCAGGATATCTTTTTTGGCCCTGGCAAAAACGTTGCGCACCGAAGAAACTTTTGCTTCCAAGTCTAACCGGGGTAAATTCCCCAACCAAATTTCTTTTGGGATCTGGGTTTTTTTACTGCTTGCAATTTCTGCTTTTTCCATTGCGAACATAGGACCAATTGAACCCTCAGGTGTTACCGTTTCCTATTCTGCTGAAACCATGGATGGGGGGGTTGGCCTGGAAAAACTGTCCCTGGAAGTTGGGGAAATAAAAAACCTAAGCTTCCGGTATAATTTCCAGGTAGAGAGAGGGAATTTCAGCCTCGTTTTGGTTACTCCCCGGGGTGAAACGATCAAGGAAGAAAGCCATTCAGGTTTTAATATGAAGATCAGGAGCAGTTATATTGAGGTTCCCATCTATGGCCCGGGAGAATGGGTTCTGGAGTTAAGGGGTATTGCAGAAAACCTGGAATTTGAGTTATCATACTTCGTTGAATAAAAAGTTTCGACTCAAATCAAATTTTTTTGAATTTACAGCCACCTGCCCTTACTTGACAAGAATAACGTTTTAAGATATAAATATTATGTATGGGAGCAAATAGATATAAAAACTTTGGAGGGAAAGTAGATGCCAGCATACGATTACCGTTGCAAGAAATGCGGGGATTTTGAAATAATTCAATCCATGGCGGAGGACGCTCTTACCGAATGCCCTGAATGCGGCAGCTCGGTTAAACGATTGATCAGTAAGCCCGCCGTTATTTTTAATGGTTCTGGCTTTTATTCCACCGACTACTCTGGGAACAAAAATGGTGAAACAAAAGGAAAAGCAAAAGATAAATCAGCCTAGTTCCTGCCCTGCAGGGACTATTTTTTTTAATTGGAGGGAGGAAAATGGACAAATCTCTCTGGAAACATTTTAATATTAAAAAATTTAAAAAGGACTCCCTGGACCCTGAAGAGGATAGTGTCGTTATTGAAAGCCCTTTGACCATAATGCTTAACGGCTTTGAAATCCTAACCCTGCAGATAACGCCACAGTACCAGGAAGAACTGGCTACTGGTTTTTTGCTGGGCGAGGGTTTCCTTGAATCTGTTGAGGAGATCAAAGGTTTTAAATTAACCTCCGACCGCAGCGTTATAGATGTGGAAACGAAAAATGAAAAAAAACCCGACCTTTCCCGGATGGGAAAGCGGATAATGTCCAGCGGTTGTGGCAGGGGCTTTTCTTTCAGTAGTAAAAAGCAGCGAGAAAAGATAAATACTCTTCCTGCAGGTCCTGTATTTCCCGCCAAAATATTCTTCGAATTAATGAATACAATGGAAAAAGAAGGGGAGATTTTTTCCAGAACAGGAGGAACCCATTCTGCAGCGCTGGGGGATAAAAGCGGAAAATTATTATTCGCCTGCGAGGATATTGGGCGGCACAATGCTGTGGACAAGGTTTTTGGCTGGGCTGCAAAAAATGGTTATCAACTGGATGATAAAGTTTTAATTTGTAGCGGTAGAATTTCTTCGGAAATGGTTACAAAGGCCCTTGTTAATAAAGTTCCGGCTGTTGTTTCCCGCTCCGCTCCCACCAGCCAGGGTGTCGAAAGGGCCCGGGAGTTTAACCTTACTTTAATAGGGTTCTGTCGGGGTCCCCGTTTTAACCTTTATACGGGAGAAGAGAGAGTTAAACCCTGACCTGCAGGGTTCTAAGTCTGTTCAAAGCAGCAGCTATTTCAAGGGGCCGGGGTCTGGCGTAATTTCCCTGGGGTTGATTGGGAAAGGGAGAGGCCATTTCCAGGCCTTTTTCTTCCAGTTCTTTTTCAATGGTTTTAAGGATTTCGGCCAGAGGTTTATTGCCGTCGATGATGTTTTCCTTCAGGGCAAAGAATATAAGGTCCCCGATGGCCCGGGTCTGGCTGGGATCAACTATCTGTTCAACATTATGCAGGTTGATGTTTTCCCTGCCGAATTGAATAGCTTCATCCGAGCGCGACTTGATTTTTACCTTTTTTCCCTTGCGGGGGTTAAAACTTCGGGGCTGGGGTTTTCTCTTTAAAACCTCCCCAAAAGCTTCTCCTCCTTCTTTTTGCCGAAGGGTTTTGTAATCGCTGGCAATTGACCTGGCTTCTTGGGAAACATCACGGGGCTTGTATTCATCCATCATTATTACTGTATCTGCAACGTCAAAATAGTCGCCAGAACCACCGATAACCAGGATTGTTGATACTCCAAGATCAGAATAAAGCTGCTGGACTTTATCAATAAAAGGGGTTATCGGTTCTTTATTTTTCGCAACGAGCTTTTGCATCCGCATATCTCGAATCATGAAATTGGTAGCGGAGGTATCCTCGTCCATAAGGAGGACCTTAGCTCCGGCTTCCAGTCCTTCGAGAATATTGGCAGCCTGGGAAGTGCTTCCGCTGGCTTCGTCGGAACAAAAGGAGCTTGTATCCTGGCCATAGGGCAGGTTATTGATAAAAGGGGTAATATTAACCTTTTCCACCCGGCGGCCGTCTTCTGCCCGGATTTTCAGGGATTCTGGATTGGTAACAACCTGTTCCCTGCCGTCGCCGGGGATGTGGTTGTATACGCTTCTCTCCAGGGCCCGTAAAAGGGTTGATTTTCCGTGGTATCCTCCTCCTACAATAAGGGTGATCCCCCTGGGGACACCCATTCCTTTGACTGTCCCGGCATGGGGGGGATTGAGTTCAACTTCCAGGGAAGGTGGAGAATGAAATGGCATTGCTTCCCTGCGGGAAAGCGGTCTCTGGTCAATGCCGCTTCGGCGTGGAAGTATGGAATCATTGGCAATAAAGGCAATTAAATCTTTTTCTTCCAGTTCATTCCGCATAAAAACCTGGTCTTCAGCTGTTTGAATGTGGTTTACCAGGGGGCTTCGTTCCAGGGATTGGAAAAACAAAGCGGATTTAACCAGGCTGGGAATTTCTTCTAGCAGCATCTCTTCAGCCTGCCTGCCTAAAATTTTGCGTCCTCTCGCAGGAAGTCCTAAAAAAAGTCTGGCTTCTACCTGGGCGGGAGTAACCCGGACACTACTTCTTTCCAGGATTTCCTGCCCGGGTGCATCAACGGCAACCATCCCGCTTTTGCCGGTGCCTCTGCGGCCCCGGCAAATTTTCTTTATTTTCTGGTCCAGGATCCGGGTTAGATAGTCATTCAGGGCGATACTCCTCACCCTGTTGCTGAATGTTGCTGCAGGGAAGCGTGCCCCTTTTTGATCTAACTTAACTGCTATCTGGGAAGGGCCAGCGAAGGGATCCCCCTGGATATAATAAAAATCAAGGTCGAAATCCGGAAAATTGAAAGTTTGGCCCTGCAAATCCTTGTAAGCCTTGTAGCCCTTGTTGTCAATTCGGTTTAGGATCTTTTTTAGTTTTTCCATTGCTATTACTCTCCTTTCCGGGTTATGCTACCTAAGAATATATCATAAAGGTTTGCATGATTGCAAAGATAATAAGAGGATTCTTCCCCCACCTCGGCGAAAAACATTTTTACTGTACCATTGGAAGGAGGGCTTTTATTTGGAAATTAAGAGGTACCAAAAAGAAGATGCTCAGAAAATGGCTGAGCATATTAATGGAAGCGATCTGGCCTGGCCAGGAAGCGGATTTACTCACGGTGTTCCCTTTACGGCTGATTTTGTAAAAAAATGGATGGAAGAAGTCGACTGGGAAGTTTTTCTGGCCTGGGATCAAGGTGAAATTGCGGGTTTTTCTTCCCTGACCTGTATTGATGGGAAAAAGAAAACTGCCTACATACCCCTTTTAAATGTTCACCCGGATTTCCACGGGGCAGGAATTGGGCGCAGATTGCTTTTTAAATGTGTCCAGAGGGCTATTGAAGACAGATATAATCGACTGGATTTACACACCTGGCCATCCAACAGGAAGGCCATTCCCCTGTACAAAAAAATGGGTTTCTTCTGGAACCCAGAAACTTCTGTCCACATGGTAAATTATCTACCCCTGATTTTACAGAATCCCCTTGTCCGGGAGTATATTGATTCCCGGGAATGGTACGGTTTTCTCCAGCGCTCCTTCAACCTTTCCGAAGACGAGGAAACCTGGGAAGGGATTGAAGTATTTAATTACCGCTGGACCTGGGATGATGAATATTTGCTGGTCCGGGTGGATCGCAAGTCGGAAAAAATTGTTAGCATAGAAACACCGGATTTTTCCATCGGTCTATTTCTTGAAAGACAGATAAATCAGCTGAATCAGGAAAATTCACTGTTCTGGAAAATATCCAAAGACCGGGAAGAAACTCCTGTTTTTATCAGTTTCCGGGGAGATGACCCGTTCTGGCCCAGCGGAAAAATTCCTATTCTTGCCAGGGAATGGGAGGAAGAAGAAGAATTTAAACCTTCGCCAGAGCTGGAGATGCCTGCAGAAGGAAGTAAAACTTCGGTTCTAAATGCCCAGGTTCTCTGGCATAATCACCAGCTGGATATGGGTATCGGCCTTGACCTTAACCAGGTTTTAAAGGTTTCGCCCCCGGAAGAATTAATCGAGATAAGACCCGGGGAAAAAACCGAAGTCTGGTTCAACCTGGAAAACAAACTTGACCAGGAATTAATTGGAGAAATACATTTTATCAGTTCTTCCCACCTGGAAATAACCCTGCCCGAATCGGGTATTGAAATTTCCCCCAGGGGCAAGGCGGGAATAAGGGTATTTTTTAAGGGTAAAGAGAAGGGAATTGCCCGCCTGGATATGGTCCTTACTTACCGCTGGAACGAAGAATATTTTCAGGCAACTCCCTGGAAGGGAGATGTTCTGGTTAGATCCGGTGGCGAAATGGTTGCCAGAGAAATCAATAATAAAACCTGGATGGTAAATGATTACCTTGCTCTCAAAATAAATGGCGGCAAAATAGAGGTATTTGATAAAGCAAGAAAAGGCGCTGTAATGAATATGGAAATGATGCAGTGGGGACCGCCCTATAATTCATCTCTTTTCTTTCAGCAAAATTTCCAGCACAGAGTTGAGGGAGAAAGAGTTTGTATTTCCCTGGAGAGGTCTCAGCCATCTCGAATGCGCCTGACCAAGAAAATTTTTCTGGCGGGATCAGAAATTTATACCGATTACGAACTGGAAAACCTTTCGGATTCACGGGAAACTGTTAAACTTTCCCCGGAAAATAGTGTTTTAGGGGAAGACCATCAAAAAGTGGTAATACCGCTGCGGGAAGGTTTATTGCGAGAAGATTATGATCCGCAGGTTCTTCCTGGTTTTGCTGATCTTTCCGGCCCTGCAGATTTTTTTGATGCTCTTTGGCAGGCCTTTGAAACCGAGGACCGGGTTGTTGGGATTTGTTTGCCTTCCGGGCAAGGCGAAGTTGAGGTGTGGGTAAATTATATGCTCCAACAGAAACAAACCCATGAAATCGAGGGTTTATCCCAAAAAACCTTTCCTGGTCCTGCTTTTTACGTTGGAGGAGGGAACTGGCAAAAAGTTGCCCGCCTGTCTGAGAAGCTGGAATGGCCGAAAGTAGACGGGCCGGTTAAGAATATGGGTGAACCGGAATGGGAGGGGAAAATCCCTGTAATCCAGGATGGTAAAGGTTCGGGGATAATAAAAACACCCTACCCAGGCCGGAGGAAATCCTTTTTAAACCTGGGTTTAAAGGCTCCTAAAGGGCTTGAACCCCAGCAGGATTCTGCAAGAGTATTCCTGGAAGAACGGCGGGGTTACCGGTTGCAGCTGGACTGGAATGATGTTCAGGTAAAATCAGGGATTTACGGCCTGCAAACTTACTACCGCCTGCGGGGATGGCAAAAAGAAAAATATTTGCCGGTTATTGTAACTTCTTCAGAAGACACTTTAACTTCCAACCGGGAAGGCTCCTGCTGGGAGATTAAAAATGGAGGTCTCCAGTTCAAGATTAATCCCGAGTTTGGTGGAACACTTTATTCCCTGCAGTATAGAGGTCAGGAAGTTTTAAACTCCCCCCACCCCGAAGTTGATGTTATGGAATGGATGTACCCCTGGTTTGGGGGTATCGGAGCCACCCTGGCTTTAAAAGAAAGAAGCAGATATCCAGGACATTTGTGCAAGGAAAAATTCAACCCCCGCTGGGTGGAAAGAAAAACTCCCAGTGGTTTGCACTGGCAAGGGCTTGCTCTGGATATTGACCCGGAAAGAGAAGAATTCAAGGGGTTAAAGCTTTCCCTTAATTATCTTACTCTGCCCCGGATTCCTGTTTTATTAGTAAAATTTACCCTGAAGAATGAAACCCGATATAGTTTTGGAATTAACCCCCGACTGATTATATTCCCCCGGACCGATTTTATCCCGGAGGGTTCAGTTCTAAAAACGGGCAGGGGAGATGTAACCAGGACCAGGGTTTTAGGGGAACTTGAAGGGGCCGCAGGCAAACTTGACTGGTGCAGCCTTAAGGGTAAGGAGAAGATGGTTCTTGCTGCTGGCCCCGAGCAGGGAATTAACTTTAGTGAAATTCCCCACCCCTACCAGTACATTTTTAGCCTTTCTTATCAGGGATTGAAAACTCTGGGGCCGAGGGAAGAGGTATCCATGAAACTATTTGGGTTCTGGGGAGAGGGTTTGGAGCCGGATAATTTTTACCATTCCCTGGCCGATGAGTTTAATATTTTGGAGGATAACTGAACTGGCTCGCGAAATTTTATAAAATAAAGCTAAAAAAAGGAGGAAAATATGAGAAAATCGGCATTGATATTTACAGCCTTCCTCTTGCTGTTGTTTTTTAGTTCCAGTCCTGTTCTGGCCCTGCAGCCACCCTGGGTATCTACACATGGTGGCGAAGTTGGTTTAATGGTTGTTGGTGATATGGGGCTGGTTCTTGGAGGAGAATATGGATTTACAACCAACCTGGCAATTTCGGGTCGGGTAGGAGGACCCTTCAGCCGGCTGGGGATAAAAGTGCAGGCCCGACCTGCTCTCGCTGTTATTGGTGGAGTTGCCCGTGGCCAGAAATTTTATTTGGGGTTAAACGCTGCCCGCTTGCTAAATACGGACTTTCTGGGGATTGCTGAAGCAGTGTTGATTACGGATGGCAGGGATTTTTCGGTAGAATATCAAGTGGGAGTGAGGTATAAGGTAAATCCAAACTGGGATCTTCGAGGGGGAGTAATCAGTAGAAACCTTGATTTCCCCCGGCTTCAGGTGGGTGGAGGCTACAGTTTCTAAACCTGAATTGAAAAAACGGAGGCGAGATCCGATGACTGGAATTTGCACCTGGAATTTACGTTTTTTAGGAGTAACTTCTCTTAAAGAAAAAAGGAAAATAATGCGCAGTTTCCTGGACCGGATCCGATGCCGCTATAATGTTTCTATCGCCGAGGTAGGAGACCAGGATACCTGGCAGAGCGCGGTTATTGTTGCTGCCCACGTATCCAATGACCGCCGCCACATCGAGCGAACTATTCAGCAGGTTACTTCAATTATCGAGCGCGAATGCGAAATTGTTAACCTTGAGCTTGAGTTTATTTCATAGAGGAGGAAAAACATGCAAAAACGTAGTTTTGGTCCCGATGGAACAAAAATAACTCCCCTGTCTTTTGGGGCAATGAGGATTCCCCACGAAGCAGAAAAAGCTACTCCGATTATCCGCAGAGCCATAGACATGGGGATCAACTATATTGATACCGCCCCCTTTTACTGCGACAGCAAAAGTGAGGACCTTGTTGGTAAGGCCCTGCAGGATGGTTATCGGGAAAAAGTATATATATCTACCAAATGCCCGGTGGGAATGAAAGATGAATATGACCTGGATGAATTTTTGCATCAGTCGCTAAAAAGATTAAAAACCGATTATATCGATTTTTACCACCTCTGGAGTTTGAATGGGGAGAAATACCGGGAAAAAGTGCTGACTCCAGGAGGATTTTTGGAAAAAGCGGTAAAGGCCAGGGAAAAGGGATTGATCAAAAATATCAGTTTTTCTTTCCACGGGGAAGTTGAAGACCTAAAACAAATTATCCAGGATGGCCATTTTGCAACGATGCTGGTCCAGTACAACATCCTTAACCGGGAGAATGAAGAAGCGATTGCCCTGGCCCGGGAAAAAGGCCTCGGTGTTGCAGTAATGGGACCTGTGGCCGGTGGGCGCCTGGCCAGGCCTTCTAAAGTTATTGAAAAGATGCTGCCAAAAGGGGTCAGCACCTCCGCGGAGCTTGCCCTGCGCTTTGACCTCGCTAATTCAGACGTGAGCACTGCTGTTTCGGGGATGGAGAATATTACAATGGTGGAAGAAAACATTGCAACGGGTTCTCGCCCGGAACCTTTAAGCAAGGAAGAACATGAAAAAATCAAGGCGACTACAGAGGAACTCAAGGCCCTGGCTGAACTGTACTGCACGAGCTGTGGGTATTGCATGCCCTGCCCCCATGATGTTAATATTCCAGCTAACTTCCAGTTGATGAATTATTATCGGGTTTATGACCTGAAGGATTATGCCAGCGAGATATATCAAAAAATGGAAGCCGGAGAACGATTTGCTCCCCAGGGGAAAACCGCGGAACATTGTGTTGAATGTGGAGAATGCATGGATAAATGTCCGCAGAATATCGATATAATTGAACAATTACGAGAAGTTAAGGAAGCATTAAAAAAATAGGCCCGGGGGGCCTATTTTTTTGGGGTCAATTGCGGCGCTGGAAAGCCGATATTAAATCTGATTGAGCTCTTTGGCTCAATCCCAGTTCTGGGAGATCTCTCTCCAGTTCTTCCGTGGTGCCATAACCCATGATATAGCCATTTATCCTGGCTGCAGCAGTAGAATGAATCAGGTCAGGAAAGTCGGGATAAATTTCGTTCAATTCCCCGATTAGTCTTCGATTGGCCTGCAGGTAATATTTTTGGTGGTAATCTTCAGCCGCATAAAAATTGGTGTAGGCTTCAATGGCTGTATAAACATTTCTTCCCGTTTTTTCAGCAATTTCTTCCCGTGTTTTTTCAGCAAGCTCTTTTTGTTCAGAGTTGTGGTAAAATACTACAGCCCTGTACTGCCGGGAATAAGGGTAGGAAGAAGGGTTGTGGTCACTCCAGAATATTTCGAGGAGAGTGGAATAGGAAATCTGCTCGGGATTAAATTTAATTTGCAGTGTTTCAGTGTGATCGCCCATATTCCGGTAAGTGGGGTTGGGAGTTGTCCCGCCAGCGTAACCAACTACAGTGCTGATGACACCATTTAATTGCCCGAACCGGGCATCGGGACCCCAGAATCAGCCCAGGGCAAATGTGGCAAGTTCATAATTTTCTGGTGATTTGTTGTCAATAGGTGGTATTTCTGCCTGCACTTCATTCACCTCCAGGGGAAAAGCCAGGAAAAGCAGGGCAATAATAAAAGCACCAAAAAGGGTAATTTTTAACATTATTTTTCCCCCCCTAAATTGTTGGTGTTTATATTATAACTCTTTTTAATAATAATTACCATTAATATTCTAAGTTTTTTTAGCCGAGAGAGGGAGCAGGGTGGCAAAAAACGCTGAAAGCAGGAATGAAACGAGGGCAAATAGGATTGAATAGAAGTAAGTCCCGGAGATATCGTATAAGAAGCCGCCCATAAAGGTGCCCAGTGCGGGACCCAAACCCATGCAGATAAGGGTTGCGAGCCCCCAGATTTTTCCCAGGGAAGCTCTGCCGAAGATTGCCCCGGCATATCCGGCAACTCCTCCGGGCTCAATTGCCCAGTAAATTGTAAAAAGGATGGCAGAGATGGCCCCACCAAGCAGGGAAACCCGGGTAGTAAAAAGAAGTAAACAGGCCAGGACTCCGGAAAGGGGGGCCATGATAAGCATTATTTTTCGTCCCCGGGCTTCTTTTTCCTTGCGGGCAACAATTCGGTCTGCGCAAACACCCATTAGAGGCATAAGCACTATCCCGCTTAAACCAATTAAGACATAAAGACTGGTTGCGGTGCTTAAGGAAAGGCCGATTTCCCGGACCCAGAACATAACCACCTGAGTCCAGATTAAAAATTCTCCTACCAGGCTAAAGAAAAAAGCCAGTATTGCTCCCCAGATGGCAAAGGAAGAGAAGGCCTGTTTCAGTGTCCAGGTGGTAGCAGAGGCGGTTTTTTGCTGACCTCCCGGTTGAATACCATAAAATTCCGGGGCCCTTTTACTGAGCAGGGTTGCCAGGAGAAGAGCCCCGAGAATAACCAGACTGAGAGCCTGCATTGCCGCCCGCCAGTCTACTGTGGTAAGGATATTTTCTACCCCCAGGCTCAATATTACCTGGGAAACAGGGGCTCCCATGAATGCCCACCCCCACATTCGGGCGTAGTTTGGTCCAACAAACCATTTCCGAACTGACACCGTTGAGGATACCCAGAGCATTCCCGTGCCTATGCCAGCAAATATGGCATAAGAAGCAAGGTAAGCGGGATAAGTCTGGACCTGACTGGTTAGAAAAAAACCGAGAGCTCCGAATACTGCTCCTATCGCATAAGCTGGCCGGGGTCCCCAGCGATCGATAATTATGCCGCTGCCAAAGGCGGTAAGTGCATAAATGGTCATCATAAGCGAGTAACCAAGGGAAACCTGGCCAACTGTCCAGCCCAGGTCTTCCTGCATGGGATCAAGGAGAACAGAAAAAGTTGCCCGGTAGCCAAAAAGGCAAAAAACAGCCAGCCAGGCTGATGCTATTACCTGTATCCCTAACCTCTGCTCGGGTTTTAACATTGCTGTCCCTCCATTTTTATAGGTTTAAAGGTTTTGCCATAAAGGTCGGTTTTCGTTATAATGTTAATAGCCTGTAAAAAGGAGTGAATGGTTAAATGGAATGTCCACAGATTGAAAAAAACATGGAAATTTGCAACTGTACTTATGAACCCTGTCCCCGCAAGGGAAAATGTTGTGAATGTATCGCCTTTCACCGCAGGTCAAATCAACTCCCGGCTTGCTTTTTCTCTGCGGAAACTGAAAAAACCTATGACCGTTCTTTCGCCGCTTTCATCAGGGAGAACTCCTAACAATGGCCAGAAAAATTTTGCAAGGAATTGAATCATTGGCCCAGGAAGCTGGCTGTTTTCTGGGAACTGCCTGCCTTTCTCCCGGGGAAATGGGTGATGCAAAATCCCGCGGAGGAATTGATTTTTCCGGGCTTCCTTACGTTGTTTCAATAATTGCTCCTTTTCCGGCAGTCGTCATCAACCAGTTGCGGGAAGGCCCGTCCTTGACCTATCTCTATCATTACCGGGTTGTTAATACCCAGCTGGACCGTTTAATGCTCGAGGTTAGCACCTTTCTGGAAGAAGCGGGAGGGCAAACCTTTCCCATACCCGCTTCCCAGCGCATTGGCAATAAATTTCAGAGCATTTTTCCTCACAGGACTTCCGCTCGAGCAGCAGGGTTAGGGTGGATCGGCCGCAGCAGCCACCTAGTTACGAAAGCTCGAGGTCCAAGGGTGAGACTGGGAACAGTTTTAACGGATTTACCCCTGTCCCAGGGAGAACCAATAAAAAATGGTTGCGGTGATTGTCGGGCCTGCGTTGAGGCCTGCCCACCCGGGGCAATTAAGGGTCCGGAATTTAGCCCTGAGGACCCCCAGGAAAAACGCTTTGACCCCCAGGCCTGCCACGATTATAAAAACCTGGTCCGGGACCATTTCGGAAAAAGGGTTTGCGGCATTTGTCTTGCAGTTTGTCCCCATGGACCTTATTCCCTCCCCATTAGCGGGCGGGATAATGATCATCCTCTGGTGCCTCCAAGGCAAAAAGGATAGGGGGATTGTTGGCCTGGTTGATAAAGCTGTACTGGAGAACAATAACTTCCTCCTGGTTGAGGGTGGGCAGGAATTTTTCCAAAGCAGCCAGTTCTCCCTTGCCCTCGGTGTGTCCGTGATAGGCTACAATGGTAATTATACCCCCGGGGGAGAGGATTTGCAAAGCTTTGCGGATAGCTGTTATGGTACTATCGGGATTGGTTACAATTTCGTGGTTACTTCCTGGCAGGTAGCCCAGGTTAAAAACAATTGCCTTAAAGGGTCCCCGGGTTAACTCATCAAGGTGGCGGTGATCCCCTTTAATTAGATCCACCCGCTCCGAAATGCCTTCTTCCTGTAGAAGGTTTGCAGTCTTTTTTACCGCTTCCTCCTGGATATCGATTGCTACAACCTGGCCCTCGGGGCCAACCAGGTTGGCTAAATGCCGGGTATCCTTTCCATTGCCTGCGGTGGCGTCCAGAGCCCTGTCTCCAGGCTGGAGGATCCGCTCCATTAATTCATGGCTGAATTTTAGAGCATTAGATAAAAACATTTTAACCTTCCTTTCTTTTGAGGTGATAGATTTGAGAATTGGTGTGCTTTCCGATACCCATATTCCCCACCGGGCTTCCCGGCTACCTGATCCCCTCTTGAGGGATTTTGCTGGAGTTGATATGATTCTACATGCAGGGGATCTGGTTACAGAAGCAGTATTAAAAAAATTAGAGGAATTAGCTCCCTGCCACACTGTGCGGGGGAATATGGACGGTCCTGCCCTGCAACAAAAGTTACCGGAAAAAAAAGAAATTAAAGCGGGAAATATTCGGATCGGGCTTTTACACGGTCACGGGATGGGAGGCAATGCTCTGCAGAAAGCCCAGGTTGAGTTTGGTTCCCGTAACCTCGATGTGGTGGTTTTCGGCCATTCCCATCACCCCTACAATGAAATCCACCGAGGGTGCCTTTTTTTCAACCCGGGTTCACCGACTGATAAAAGATGGGTTCCCTATTTTTCTTATGGTTTTTTATATATTGAAAAAGATGGAGTCAAGGGGAAAATAATTAGTTTTTGAGCTTAAAGGGGGGTTTTTAAAATGGCAGTTTACGATCTTGCCCATAAGCTGGGAGAGCAGCTAAAAAAATCAGAAGAATATGAAGAATATCAAAAGTATCGTCAGGAATTACTTAAAGATGAGGAAACCAGGAAGATGGTCGAGGATTACCAGAATATTAGTTTCCGGGTAAATTCAGCTAAAGCCTGGGGCCAGGAAGTAAAAGAAGAGGATCAAAAGAAGCTGAAGAAACTGGAAGAGCTGGTTCAACTGAATAATAAGGCCAGAAAATATCTGGAAGTTGAATCCAGGATAAGTATAATACTTCAGGATATCCAGAAAATAATATTTGAAGACCTGGACCTTGGTTTGTTGCAGGACAGTGAGGAGGAAGACGGATAAATGAAGAAAAAGATGGTGGCCCTGGATATTGATGGGACCCTTGTTGACAAGGAAGGAAAGCTTACTCCCAGAACTGCAAAAGCAGTTAAGAGAATAAAGGATATGGGGGTAAATGTTGTTCTGGCAACAGGGAGGAGATATTTCTCCTGTTGGGAATTAATTAATGAGCTTGCAATTAACCTCCCCGTGGTAACCCATAACGGGGCTTTGGTTTTAAGTTCCTGTGGGCAGGAGGTTCTCCACAGTCGCCCTCTCGATGCAGGATGGCTTCCAGGAGTGCTTTCGGAAATGGATGAAAAAAAACTGGACCATTATCTGCACTCTCTGGATAATATCTGGCTTTACCGGGAACCCCGTATGGAATGGGGAGCCAAGCACCTGGAAAAAAATAAGGATTTTGTCGAGTGGTTCGAATTTGCCAGTTTTCCCAATCGCCCCTTTCACCGCGTAATGGCAGTGGGATCAAAAGAACAGATAAGTGGTTTTTTGCAGGAGAGTAAGGAAAGCATAAATGGTTCCTGTCGTTACATCCACTTTACATCTGAGTATCATGAAATGGATATTCTTGAGTTTCTCCACCCACAGGCTACCAAGGCCAGTGGACTTAAATTTGTCGCGGAAAATCTTGGAGTTAAGCCGGAAGAAGTTTTAGCAGTTGGCGATGAAACCAATGATATCGAAATGATTAAATGGGCGGGGCTTGGAGTTGCCATGAGCAATGGGGTTCCAGGCTTAAAAGAGGCAGCGGATATGGTTTGTGGGAGTAATGATGAAGATGGCCTGGCAGAATTACTGGAACAAATATTTCTTCTGTGAGGAGGTTTACCCATGGAAATTCGGTTTCTTGGTCATTCTGGTTTCTGGATTGATGAGGGGGATTATAAACTGATTATTGATCCTTTTATTAGCGGTAATCCCCAGGCTGAGGACGAGTATTTGGAATTAAAACCTGACTGGATTCTCCTGACCCATGGACACGGCGATCACCTGGGGGATGCTCTCACAATGGCCAAGGAAAGCGGGGCAACTATAATTGCGCCCTTTGAGCTGGCAACTTATTGTGAGAAAAAAGGGTGCCAGGTTCATCCGATGCATATTGGAGGGGCCCACGTTTTTCCCTTTGGCCGGGTAAAAATGACTCCTGCGCTACATGGTTCGGCAGTTATAGAAGGTGATCAGATTATTTATACTGGAAGCCCCTGTGGTTTTCTCCTCCAGATAGAAGGCCGCTCCATTTACCACGCGGGAGATACAGGCCTTTTCTCGGATATGCGGTTAATTGTTCCTGAAGGGGGACTGGATCTAGCTATTCTTCCCATTGGAGATAACTTTGTTATGGGGCCCGATGACGCTGCCCGGGCAGTTGATTTTCTAGCTCCGCGACGGGTAATCCCCGTGCACTATGACACTTTCCCCCTTATCTTCCAGGATCCTGATCATTTTAAAAAACAGGTTGAGGATAAGACCGAAGTTATTATTTTGAAGCCGGGTGAAGTTCTAAGGATATAGTAATAAAAAAAGGGGGAGTCAAAGCTCCCCCCTTTTTCTCTATGCTTCTTCAACTTTCTTTACTTCAGGAATTTCTTCCTTTAGAATTCTCTCAATACCATTGGCTAGAGTCATGGAGGCCATCGGGCAGCCCTTGCAGGCTCCGGTAAGGCGAACCCTAACAACGCCCTCCTTAACTTCAACCAGTTCCACATCCCCGCCATCAGCCTGGAGAGCGGGGCGGATTTTTTCCAATGCAGTTTTTACTTTTTCTTCCATGTTTCCACCTCCTCGAACCTCAAATACCTTTTCCTGATTTTCCTTCGCGATAAAAACATTATTTCCTCTAGTTTATTTTACCCGGATTAAAAAAAGAAGGTGATTTGCTTGGCTCCAAAATACCTGGAATTGATAAGATATATTGAATCCCTGGAAGAAGGGGAAAAAATTTCAGTTCGCAAACTTGCCCGGGAACATGAAGTTAGCCAGGGTACAGCTTACCGGGCGATCAAAGAAGCTGAAAATCAGGGTATCGTGAGCACTATTGAGAGAGTTGGAACAATAAGGGTTCACGGAGACCCCCGCCAAAAAACCCAGGAGCTTACTTATAAGGAAGTAGCAAGAATAGTTGAAGGGGAGCTTCTTGCCGGAGAACGGGGGAGTCAGGAAAACCTGAAAAAATTTCTTATCGGCGCCATGGAACTTCCCGCCGCAGCCTCATACATAGAGGAAGGGAACCTTGTTATTGTAGGGAATCGCCACGATATCCAGAAATATGCTTTAAATCACGGGGCTCCAGTTCTTGTTACCGGGGGTTTCGGCGTCCATAAAGATATTCTTAAACTTGCTGAAAAAAAAGGATTGCCGGTTATTTCATCCTCCTATGATACTTTTTCTACCGCAGCCTTAATTAACAGGGCTCTTTTCGAGAGAAGGGTTCAGAAAAGGATCCTGCTGGTGGAGGATATAATGGTTACCGATGTATTTTCTCTAAGTCCTGATTCAACGGTTTCCGACTGGTACCAGCTTCTTAGAAATACCCACCACACCCGGTTTCCTGTAATTAACAAGAGCGGGCGGGTAGTAGGGGTGGTTACTGGAAAAGATGTAGCGGAGGCCTCGGAAAAAAAGAGTATTTCCCGGGTCATGACAACCGACCCCATTACGGTAAGCCCCAAAACTTCCGTGGCAACTGTTTCCCATATAATGGTCTGGAGGGGAATTGAACTATTACCGGTGGTAGGGGAAAATCAAAAACTCCTGGGAATAGCCACCCGACAGGATGTAATGCAGGCGCTGCATCAAATGGAAAAACAGCCCCAGATGGGAGAAGGGCTTGAGGATAATGTTTTAAGGTCAATCAGTATTTACCGCCAGGATAAGAGGTTTATTCTTTCCGGGAGAGTAACAGGTTACATGCTGAACAGATTGGGAGTAATGAGCACCGGGATTATGAACCTGCTTTTTGCCAACCTGGCTGCCGAGGTGATGCAGTCGGAAAATAAAGAGCGGGGAGAAATGGAAAATTATAATTTTTATTCAATCAAACCCCTGCCCCTGGGAAGTAGTTTCCTCATTGAAGGCGAATTACTGGAAGCAGGTCGCCACGGGGGCCTTGTTGAAATGAGGGCTTATAATCAACCCGGGGAAGAACTTGTTGCCAAAGCGACCGCTTGGGTTAAAGTCCTGGGGGGTTAAGAAATAAAAGAGCCTGCGGGAGAAAAAATCCTGCAGGCATTTCTTTTTTTAACAGAACGAATAAAGCGGGGGCTTGGAAGGAATAAGAGGGGGAAAAACGAAATAATTAAAGAGAAGGAGGGGTTGGGAATGTCGGATTTTGTTCACCTGCACCTGCATACTCAATACAGCCTGTTGGATGGGGCGGTAAGTCTGAAAGGCCTTTTTAAAGCCCTGCCCGAAAAAAACATGTCAGCAGTGGCCATTACCGATCACGGGGTTCTTTATGCTGCGATTCCTTTTTATCAGCAGGCCAAGCAGGCAGGTATTCACCCCATAATAGGGTGCGAGGTTTACCTGACCCCCGGGTCCTATAAAGAAAAAAAACGCAAGGAAGAAAGCCTTTATCACCTGGTTTTACTGGCGGAAAACCTGGAAGGTTATCGCAACCTGATGGAACTGGTCAGTATTGCTAATACCGAAGGTTTTTATTATAAACCCCGCATTGACAAGGACACCCTGTATCGCTATCGGCGAGGTTTAATTGGTCTTACTGCCTGTTTAAGCGGCGAACTGCCTACCCTTGTAATTCAGGGGCAGGAAGAACAGGCTGACCAGGCCCTGGAAGAATATCTGCAAATTTTCGGCAAAGACCATTTCTTTTTAGAATTACAGGAACACGAATTAAAAGACCAGGTTCAGGTAAATAAATTTTTGCGGGATAGGGCCAGAAAAAAAGGTCTGGGTCTTGTCGCCAGCAATGATGTCCATTACCTTTCCCGCGACGATGCTGAAGCACACGATGTGCTTTTATGCATTCAAACGGGAAAAACGCTTGACGAAGAAGAAAGGATGCGTTTTCCCAACAGTAATTTTTACCTCCGCTCACCGGAAGAAATGGCCGAACTTTTTCCGGAAGAAAAAGAAGCCCTGGCCAATACTGTGAAAATTGCTCAACGGTGTCAGGTGGAATTAGCCTTTGACAAATTTTTTCTGCCGGAATATCCCGGTTCTTCGGAAAAAACTCCCGAACTTGAACTGGAAGAAAAATGTCTTGAGGGTTTAAATAGGTTGAAAATGGATTCCCCTGAGATCAGAAAGAGAATGGATTATGAACTGGATATAATCAAGAAAATGGGTTTTGCCTCATATTTTTTGATCGTCAACGATTTTATTGAATTCGCCCGGCGGGAAAACATTGCCGTTGGTCCGGGCCGGGGCTCTGTGGCAGGGAGTCTGGTGGCTTACCTTTTGGGGATAACGGGCATAAACCCCCTGAAATACGGATTGATTTTTGAACGTTTTCTGAATCCGGAAAGGGTTACCATGCCCGATATTGATATTGATTTTTGTTTTGAACGCCGGGAAGAGGTAGTGGAATATGTAACCGAAAAGTACGGCCAGGACCGGGTAGCCCAGATAATTACATTTGGAACAATGGCTGCCCGTGGAGTTATCAGGGATGTAGGAAGGGTTCTTGGGTTTCCCTACGGGGACGTGGACCGGGTTGCCAAGGAAATTCCTGCTGCCCCTGGGATTAACCTCAAGGAAGCCTTGCAGTATTCTCCAACCCTGAAAAAGCGCTATGAGGAAGAACCGGCAATAAAGAGGCTCCTGGACCTGGCGCTTAAAGTTGAGGGTTCTCCCCGGCACCCCTCTGTCCATGCTGCAGGGGTTGTTATTGCTCCGGACAGGATCACCAAATTTACTCCCCTGCAGAAAAATAAAGAGGATATAACAACCCAGTATGATATGGGCTCGATCGAAGATATAGGGCTTTTGAAAGTTGATTTCCTGGGCTTGAGGACTCTAACGGTAATTGACCATGCGACCAGAAAGATTAAAGAGCAGTTGAAAGTTGAGGTGGATCTGGAACGGGTTGGACTGGAAGATCAAAAAACCTATGAATTACTGCAAACTGGTCGAACCCTGGGCGTTTTCCAGATGGAATCCGCCCTCTATCAAAGGCTAACCCGGGATTATCAACCCGATTCTTTTGAAGATATTATTGCCATAATTGCCCTGGGTCGACCTGGCCCCATGGGCAGTGATCGTTTTCATGATTTTATCCAATCAAGACATGGTCGCCAGGAAATTAACTATCCCCACCCCCTGTTAAAAGAAATCCTTGAAGAAACCTACGGGGTAATTCTCTACCAGGAGCAGGTAATGCAGATTGCAAGTCACCTGGGTGATCTTACCATGGGGGAAGCGGATAACCTGCGAAGGGGAATGGGGAAGAAGAAGGAAGATTTAATTCAGCAGTACAAGGGGAAGTTTATTGAAAATTCAATGGCAAAGGGTTTGAGCAGGGAAAAGGCGGAGGAAATTTTCGAACTCATGGAATATTTCGGGGGTTATGGGTTTAATAAATCCCATTCGGCCGCTTATGCCCTTTTATCCTACAGGACAGCATACCTGAAAGCCAATTATCCCCTGCAATTCATGGTTGCTCTCCTGAATTCGGTTAAGGATAATACCGATAAAGTAGCCCTGTATCTGCAGGAATGTCGGGACATGGATATCGAGGTTTTACCACCGGATATTAACCAGAGCGGCTATGATTTTACCCCTGCTGGTGATTCTTTGCGGTTCGGCCTGGGGGCAATAAAAAATGTTGGACAGAGCGCAATTGAAACCATTGTCGAAGCCCGTAAGGAAGGGGAATTCACCTCTCTATACGATTTCTGTCGCCGAACTGACCTGGGTCGAGTCAACCACAGGGTTTTAGAAAGCCTGATTAAAGCAGGAGCCTTTGCTTCGCTGGGTTTCAAGCGTTCGCAGCTAATGGCGATTATGGAACAAACTTTTCAAAGGGCACTGAGCCAGAGAAAGGCCAGGGACCAGGGACAGAAATCGCTTTTTGGGGGGATGGAAGAACAGATTTTCTCCGGGGATATTGAAATTTCCGACATCGAAGAATACTCAGCACAGGAATTACTGAGAATGGAAAGAGAAACCCTGGGTTTTTATATTTCCGGTCATCCCCTGGACCCCTATTATAAACTTTTGGAAAGGGAGGGGGTAACTCCCCTGGAGCATTTAGGCGCAAAAGATGACCAGAGCAGGGTGAGAATCGGAGGATTGATTGCCAGGATAACACCCCACCAAACCAAGCGAGGTCAGCAAATGGCTTTTATTTTGCTGGAAGATAGAGTGGCCCAGGTAGAGATTATTGTTTTCCCGGATATTTTCAGCAATAACCGGGAACTTATCGAAGTTGGGCAGGCGTTAATAATTGACGGGAAGATTGACCAGCAGGAAGAAGAAGGTCCCAAAATACTTGCTGAAGAAATTAAAAAGTTAGAGGTTCCTTTCCGGGTAGAGATGGATATTGAAAAGATTCCCCCGGGATTCTGGAGAGAACTCAAGGAAGTTTTGTTTGCATATTCGGGGTCCTGTCCGATTTACCTGGAACTGAAAAGGGGAAATGAGAAAATTACTATTGCCCTCGGAAATGCTTTCAGGGCACCGACCGATGAAGGGGAAAGAAAAAAATTACAGGCAGATATTAAAAAACTTCTCGGGGGGAATAAAGGAGAGGGAGCAGGTAAAAATGAAAGAAAAAATAATTGACATGCTAAAAAAAAGAGGGGTTAACCTGGAGGAAATTGCCGAAATCGTTCTGGATATGCAGGGCCCCTATAACGAAGGTTTAAGTTTTGATGAATGCCTCTGGAGTGTTCAGATGGTTATTGAAAAAAGAGAAGTCCAGCACGTTATCCTTACGGGGGTTACCTTAGATAAATTGACCGAAGAGAAAAAAATCGAAGAACCTTTACTCTCAATAATCGCCAATGATGAGCCCCTTTACGGGGTTGATGAAACTCTGGCCATGGGTATTGCCACAATTTATGGAACTATAGGAGTAACTTCCTTCGGGTATCTGGATAAGGCCAAACCGGGGATAATGGGTAGACTCGATAAAAAGGAAAGCCAATTAATTCATACTTTTATGGATGATATTGTGGCAGGTATCGCTGCCGCAGCAGCCGCAAGAATTGCCCATACCAGGGAAACAGGCGAAATTGAAGACGATATTTCCTGAAAAGGAGCGGAGCAATCATGGAGGAAAGAACGGAATTTGATGCCCTGGGAGAATTAAAAATCCCGGAGGACGCCTATTACGGTGTTCAGACCAAGAGAGCAGCTGATAATTTCCCTATTACTGGCTACCCTGTCCACGGGGCCCTGATAAAAGCCCTCGGGGTGGTAAAAAAAGCAGCACTGGCTGTAAATATGGAGCTGGGCATGATCGAAGAAAAGAAAGGTAGAGCGCTCCTTCAGGCCTCCCAGGAGGTTATTGACGGAGAATTTCAGGATCAGTTTATTGTCGATACAATCCAGGGGGGAGCGGGAACCTCATTTAACATGAACATGAATGAGGTTCTGGCCAATCGGGCTCTGGAAATCCTGGAAGAACCCCGGGGAAATTACCGGGTTATTCACCCCAATAATCATGTCAACATGGGCCAATCAACAAATGATGTTGTGCCAACGGCTATCCGACTGGGAGCAATAAAGCTTCTTGATAAATTAATGAATGAATTTCGGGAATTGATTCATTCCCTTAAAGGAAAAAGCGAGGAATTTGATAGTGTAATTAAAATGGGGAGGACTCACCTCCAGGATGCCATTCCTATCCGGCTGGGGCAGGAGTTAAAAGCTTATTCCGCCGCCTTGGGAAGAGACGTGGAAAGGATGACTGTCGCCCGCCGGGACCTGATGACTGTCAACTTGGGGGCAACTGCCATTGGTACTGGGTTAAACGCTCACCAGGAATATGTAAAGATTGTTACTCGCAAATTGCGAGAACTTACCGAACTTGATATGAAGCAGGCTTCGGACCTGGTCGACGCTACCCAGAACCAGGATGAACTGATTCAGCTTTCGGGTTGTTTGAGAACCGCCGCGGTGAATTTATGTAAAATGTCCAATGATCTTCGCCTTCTGGCTTCTGGTCCCCGGGCAGGTTTTGGGGAGATTAACCTGCCTGCGGTTCAGCCCGGATCATCGATAATGCCCGGGAAAGTAAACCCTGTAATTCCGGAAGTAATTAACCAGATTTCTTTCCAGGTGCAGGGCAACGATCACACCGTGGCCCTGGCCGGGCAGGCCGGGCAGCTCGAACTAAACGTCATGATGCCGGTCTTGGTCTTTAACCTTTATCAATCCCTTGATATAATGGTATATGGCGCGAAAATATTTAACGAAAAATGTGTGCAGGGGATAACTCCTAACCGGGAACGGTGCCAACAAATGGTGGAAGAAAGTTTGGGGATAATAACGGCAATTAGCCCCCACATAGGTTATGAAGCTGCTTCTAGGGTGGCCAAGAAGGCTCTTGATACGGGGAAGTCTCTTCGGCAGATTTTGCTGGAAGAAGGGATGTTAACCAGCGAAGAACTTGACATAATCCTCGATCCCATGGAAATGACAGAACCGGGAATAGCAGGAGGAGAGTTACTGAGAAGGCTTAGCGATGAACAGGGAAGTGATAGATGATGGGATTTCTATCTGAAATCCCCCCGGCTATTTGGGTTGTCCTAACTGGAGCGGCACCCATTTTTGAGTTGCGGGGAGCCATTCCCCTGGCCTGGCAGTTTGGTTTTGATCCGGGGGCAGCGTTTTTACTCGCGGTACTGGGAAATCTCTTTCCAATAATTCCCCTGCTATTATTTTTAAGGGTTGTCCGGGAATTTCTGGAAGCAAACGTTCCTAACTTCAAATCCTTTTTTAACTGGCTGGATAGAAGGACATTCAGGCGGAGCAGCCGGGTGGAGAAGTATGGAATAATTGGCCTGATTATTTTAACAGCGATTCCCCTGCCAACAACCGGGGCCTGGACTGCTTCTCTCGCTGCGGTTTTATTTAAACTTCCATTCTGGCCTTCCTTTTTTGCGATTCTTACCGGAGTAATTTTAGCGGGTACCCTGGTCACCTTAATTACCTTTGGTTTTATATCCAATTTTTTTATGGTAGGTTGAGCTGGAGAAATTAATAAAAGAAAAAACTATTCAACAGGTAGAGTTGAGCAAAGGGTCGGGTTTACAATGTGGAGGAAGGGGGACACAAGTAATGAGAAAGATTGGGGTAATAACCAGCGGGGGAGATGCGCCGGGAATGAACGCAGCCCTGCGGGCTATTGTCAGGAATGGAATCTACAAAGGCATCGGCGTTTATGCTTTCCAGCATGGTTTCCAGGGTTTAATAAATAAAAAATTTAGCCCCATGCAGAGAGGCAGTGTTGCTGATATCATCCAGCGGGGAGGAACAATATTGCAAACTGCCCGTTGCGAGGAATTTAAAACCAAAGAAGGAAGAACCAAAGCCGCCGAAAATTTGAAAGAACTGGGCATTTCGGGCCTTGTAATAATTGGAGGAGATGGTTCTTTTCGAGGCGGAGAATTATTACAAAAGGAACACGGAATTGAAGTTGTGGGAGTTCCGGCAACTATTGATAATGATATTGGGGGAACGGATTTCTGTATTGGGTTCGACACAGCAGTAAATACAGTTATCGATGCTGTGAATAAAATCCGGGATACGGCCACTTCCCATGAAAGGATTTTTGTGGTGGAAATAATGGGAAGAGAACGTGGTTTTCTTGCTCTTTATGCAGGCCTTGCGGCCGGAGCGGAATCAATTCTAATTCCAGAAAGACCTGCTCCTCTTAAGGATATTTGCGATAAATTGGAACACGGTTTCAAAAGAGGCAAGAAACACAGCATAATCATGGTAGCGGAGGGAGTAGGCGGTGATTTTTATACCAATCGGGACCTGAAAAAAACCCCTGCTTTTGCTCTTAGTGAAGCTATTAGCGATAGGCTTGGCCACGAAACCAGGGTTATTGTTCTCGGTCACCTGCAGAGAGGAGGGGCTCCTTCCGGCCGGGACCGAATTCTGGCAAGCAGGATGGGGGCTTCTGCAGTTGATTCATTATGCGAGGGGAAGTCTGGTTTAATGATCGGGATGGTTCATGAAGAAATGAAGGCAACACCCCTGGGAGAAGCTCTGGCCCAGGAGCCTCAAATTAACGAAGAAATGTTACAACTTTCTCATATTCTATCCCTTTAAATACCGGAGGTGTGTAGATTGACGGAAATAATCAGTCCCAAGGAGGCTGCAAAAAAGGTTAAAGATGGTATGTCGGTTATGGTTGGGGGGTTTATGGTTGTCGGGAGTCCTAATACAATAATCGATGCCCTGGTCGAAGAAGGAATGAAGGATTTGTCCCTGATTTTGAATGATACAGGTTTTCCTGATAGTGGGGTAGGTAAACTGGTTGCAGCAGATCAGCTCAAAAAGGTTATTGTATCTCATATCGGAACCAACAAAATAACCGGGGAAAAAATGAATAATAAAGAAATTGAAGTTGAACTGGTTCCCCAGGGAACCCTTGCCGAGCAGATCAGGGCCGGCGGTGCTGGGCTGGGGGGAGTTCTTACCCCAACTGGAGTTGGAACTGTAGTCCAGGAAGGGAAAAGGGTAATTAACGTTGAGGGGCAGGACTTTATTCTGGCCACACCCCTTAGAGCCGATGTTGCTTTGCTCAAGGCTCATAAAGCGGACCTGGCCGGCAATCTCGTGTTCAGGAGGGCGGCCCGCAATTTCAATCCTCTCATGGCTACTGCTGCCGACCTGGTTATTGTAGAAGCTGAAGAGATCCTGGAAATAGGGGGAATTGATCCCGACGAAGTTGTAACTCCCGGGATTTTCGTAGATTATCTGGTGAAAAGGGGAGGTGCAGCCTGATGGATAAGCAGCAGAAACGCAACCTGATAGCCCAACGGGTGGCCAGGGAATTTAAAGATGGTGACGTTGTTAACCTGGGAATTGGAATGCCGACTCTTGTAGGCAACTTTATTGATGGTGATAAAAAAGTAATTCTGCAGTCGGAAAATGGTTTTCTGGGAGTAGGACCTGCTCCTGAACCGGGTCAGGAAGATCCAGATGTGGTTAATGCAGGGGGACAGCCGGTTTCCATTCTTACCGGTGGAGCCTGCTTTGATAGTGCCACTTCTTTTGGTATTATCAGGGGAGGTCATGTAGACGCAACTGTCCTGGGCGCCCTGGAGGTTGATGAAGAGGGTAATCTGGCTAACTGGATGATTCCAGGCAAACTGGTTCCGGGAATGGGTGGAGCTATGGATCTGGTTGTGGGAGCCCAAAAAGTAATTATTGCCACTGAACACTGTAATAAAAAAGGAGAACCCAAAATACTCCGCAAGTGCAAACTGCCCCTGACTGCAACCAAAGAGGTGGATTTGATTGTTACCGAGCTGGCAGTAATTGAAGTTACTCTTTCCGGACTATTGCTCAGAGAAGTCGCGGAAGCTTCTTCAATTGCAGAGGTCCAGGAAAAAACAGAAGCAGAACTAATTATTCCCGATGACGTGGGAGTTTTAAAGTAAAAATTTAGAGGAGGGTTAACTTTGGAGAGAGTTGTAATTGTTGAAGGTGTTAGAACTGCTGTTGGTGGATACGGGGGGACCTTAAAGGATTTTGCTGCCTGGCAGCTGGGGAAGATAGTAATTGCAGAAGCTTTAAAACGTAGCAAAATTGAGGGGAACCAGGTTGATGAAGTTTTGATGGGTAATATTTTGCAGGCAGGGCAGGGAATGCATCCCACCCGGCAGGCTTCTCTTGCAGCTAATGTTCCCAACGAGGTTCCGGTTATGACAGTTAACAAGGTTTGCGGGTCGGGCTTGAAAACCGTGGCCCTCGCTGCCCAATCCATTAAACTGGGAGAAGGGGATATTATTGTTGCCGGGGGAATGGAGAGCATGAGCCAGGCTCCTTATTACTTACCCCAGGCCCGCTGGGGTTATAAAATGGGGCACGGGAAAGTTGAAGATGCAATGATTAAAGATGGCCTCTGGTGCTCCCTAACAGACCAGCACATGGGTAATACTGCCGAGGCTATTGCAGAAAAATACAATATTTCCCGGGAAGAACAGGATGAGTTTGCAGCTGGAAGCCAGGCCAAAGCCCAAAAAGCCCTGGAAGAAGGCTGGTTCAAGGAGGAAATTGTTCCAGTAGAAATACCCCAGCGGAAAAAGGACCCGATAATTTTTGACCAGGACGAGCATCCACGCCCGGGGGCAACTGCTGATAAATTAGCCAAGATGAGGCCTGCTTTTAAAAAGGATGGAAGTGTAACCGCGGGGAACGCTTCAGGAATCAATGATGGAGCAGCAGCCCTGGTTATTATGAGTGAATCCAAAGCGAAAGAACTTGGACTTGAGCCCATTGCTTATCTGGAAAGCTATGCCTCCGCTGGAGTCGATCCCCTCTACATGGGAATGGGTCCAGTTCCTGCAGTCAAAAAAGCTTTAGATAAAGCCAACTTAACCATTGATGATATTGACCTGATCGAGGCCAATGAAGCCTTTGCAGTTCAGGCTCTCGCAGTAGGAAAAGAACTAGGCTTTAAAGATGACCGGGTGAATGTAGGTGGAGGAGCAATTGCTCTGGGTCACCCCATAGGGGCAAGTGGGTCAAGGATCCTTGTTACCCTGCTTGGTCATATGAAGCGCCTGGGAAAAGAAACAGGGCTGGCTACATTATGTATTGGCGGAGGCATGGGCATAGCTGCAGTTGTAAGAAAAGCATAGAAAAAATTCAGGCCCCGTCAGGGGCCTGGTTTTTCCAGAGTTTGTTTAGCAAAGGAGGTGGGAAATTGAGAAAGACCAAAATTGTCGCAACTCTTGGGCCTGCTTCCAAAGGGCCGGAAAAGATTGAAAAACTCTGCAAGGCTGGTGTTAACGTTTTTCGTTTGAATTTTTCCCACGGGACACACGAAGAACATTATGAACATATCGAAAGTATAAAGAAAACAGAAGTTCCTGCTGCAATAATGCTGGATACCCAGGGGCCAGAGGTGAGGACGGGGCTTGTTGAAGGTGAGGTTGAACTGAAAAAGGGAGAGGAGCTAATTCTTACTGGGGAAGAGATTCCCGGGACATCCGAGAAAATTTCAATATCCTATCCCAATTTAGCGCAGGAAGTTGAAAAAGGAAAAACAATTCTCCTGGCTGATGGGTTGATTGAATTAAAGGTAATTGAAACTACGGAAAAAGAGATCAGGTGCAAAATCATTAATGGAGGGAAAATTGGTTCCCGCAAGGGGGTAAATTTACCCGGGACCAAGCTCAACCTGCCCCCTATGACAGCGAAAGACGAAAAGGACATTAAATTTGGGATTGCTCAGGAAGTTGATTTTATCGCGGCATCTTTCATCCGCAAAGCAGAAGATATTATTGCAATCAGGCGGGTTCTGGAGGAGAATAACTCCCAGGCCCAGATTATTGCCAAGATTGAAAATCAAGAAGGGGTAAATAATATTGATGAAATCATAGAAGTTGGGGATGGGATAATGGTTGCCCGGGGAGACATGGGGGTTGAATTACCCGCTGAAAAAGTCCCCATGATCCAGAAACAGATAATTCACAGCTGTAATCGGGCCGGGAAGCCTGTAATTACAGCAACCCAGATGCTGGAATCAATGGTCAATAATCCCCGGCCGACTCGCGCTGAAGCAAGTGATGTTGCCAATGCCATCCTGGATGGGACTGATGCCACCATGCTTTCTGGGGAAACGGCAATGGGTAAATATCCTGTAGAGGCAGTTGAAACAATGGCCAGGATTGCCAGGGAAACAGAAAGCTCCCTGTCCTACAAGATCAATGTCTTTGAAAGCCAGAAAGAAAAGATGCCTTCAACGGTTACCGACGCCGTCAGTTATGCTACATGTGCTACAGCAACTGATTTAAAGGCTTCGGCGATTATAACTTCAACTCGTTCGGGGCACACTGCCCGAATGGTATCTAAGTACCGCCCCCAGGCCCAGATCATCGCTGCTACACCAAATCACCAGGTGCGGCGGCAGTTAATGTTATCCTGGGGAGTCTATCCGCTATTCGTAGAGGGAACTGGGGACACAGATGCTATAATTGAAAGCTCAGTTCAGGGAGCCCTGCGAGCGGGATTAATTAATTCGGGGGATCTGGTTGTTATTACTACTGGCGCTCCCGCAGGAATTCAGGGAACAACTAACCTGATGAAAGTCCATACTGTAGGCGAGGTATGGGCCCGTGGAACTGGGGTAGGCCGGACTTCTGCAGTTGGGAAATTAAAGCTCGCCCAAACTGCTGAGGAGGCAATTGAAAAGGTTGACCAGGGAGATATCCTGGTTGCTTTTGAAACCGACCGGGATTATATGCCTGCAATTGAGAAGATTTCCGGGTTAATCACTGAAGCAGCGGGGCTAACTTCCCACGGAGCGATTGTGGGTTTGAGCCTGGGTATCCCGGTTATTGTTGGGGTTGAAGATGCTCTTAATCGCCTTGAGGATGGGGAAATAGTAACAATTGATGGCCTGAGGGGATTAATTTACAGGGGCGAAGCCAAAGTACTTTAAAAAGGGGTTGATAGTTGTGGAAAGAGCTCTGATTACGCTTGATGTTGCTGAAAGCAAGCGGATAATTGCCAGAGCAGTTATTCAACTGCCTGAGGTCCAGGAAGCCCTGCGCAAAGGGAAAGTAATTGTAGCCGGTGGCACGACCAACGCTTATATTTATGAAGAAATTACAGGAAAGGAAATTCAAAAGGAACGCTATACTGCAGGAATAACCTGCGGAGGAAGAATGTGTGTATCGCCTGCTGAAGGAAGAATTTCCCCTGCAGTGTTTATTGAAGGAGAAGAAATAGAGAAAGATTGGCTCGAGGTATTGGAAGAATTTACTTCAGGAGATGTCTTTTTTAAAGGTGGAAACGCCTTTGACCTGGAGGGAAACGTCGGCGTAATGATTGGTAATCCTGTAGGTGGGACAATTGGAAAAGCCCTTCCTATTGTTAATGCCCGGGGTGCTGAACTGATTTTTCCCATTGGTTTAGAAAAACTGATTCCCTCAGTACCTGAAGCAGCATCACTCATGGGGATTGATGTTTTGCAGAAGGGAATGGGAATGAAGGTTGGAATGAACTCTGTTAATTACGGAGAAATATTTACTGAAGTGGATGCCCTGGAAAGCCTCTTTTTTATCGAGGCCTTCCCTGCAGGGGCAGGAGGTATTGGAGGTAGCGAAGGGAGCCAGACAATCTTACTTATAGGGGACCGTGAAGAACTTGAAAATGCCCTGGAGTTTGCCAAAGGGGTTAAGGGTGAACCTCCCTTGCCTGGGAATAAAAGACCCTGTCCCTGCGAAGATCAGTGTATTTTATAGTTGACCATCTCTCAATATTTGTGTTAAGATGTTGTTGAGCCGAAGTGGTGGAACTGGCAGACGCGACGGACTCAAAATCCGTTGAGGTTTACGCCTCGTGTGGGTTCGAATCCCACCTTCGGCACCAACCCTGATAAATAAAGAGTTTCTGGTAATCCAGTGGGAGCAATCGCGCTGGATTATTATTTTCGGAGGGTTCAATGGATTTCGTGGGGGTATACACAATAGTTATAAATCCAAAGAGAAAGAGAAATCGGGAAAAATAGTAATCAAGCCAAACCCTTTAGGAATTTGCTCTATCTGCTTTGCAATCAAGGCATAAATAATAGGGATGGGATTATATCCTCTTGGGCCTCGTTTGCTACGATGTTTCATTTTTTCAGATAGAGATGAAACATCGATTTGATCCAGAATCAATTCTAATTTTGTTTTTCCTTGAAGCTCCATCAAATCTTCAAAGGTAAACAAAGGTTGTTGTCGAATAATAATGGTGACTTCACCTCTTTTCTTTGGGTTATTTGGGGTTCACCATTATAATTCGACAGAGAGGGGTGAAGTCTTTTTATATTAGCCGAAAAGTTTGATGTTTAAAGGGTTTTTAAACTTGAAATTTGCTTAAGTTTGAGAAAATAAAATAAGGGAGTGAAAAAGGCTTATGGGTTGGAAAAATAATAGTTATTTGATCGGCTCCTCGCTATTTAGTGTGGGTAATCTCTCGGGGGTATGTTAAGATATTATTGAGGTGATGCCCGTGAGAGATATTGATATTTTCCAACAAGCACTAGGGTTAACTCCCCCTTGGAAAGTGGTAGGAAGTAATTTTAATGTGGAAAACAATAGGTTAGATCTCTATTTAGACTTTCCTAAAGGAAGTACATTTTCATGTTCGGTATGTGGGGAAGGTGATTGTAAACCTTATGATACGAAGAAAAAAACTTGGCGGCACTTAGAT
>PWGV01000046.1 GCA_003554585.1 Halobacteroidaceae bacterium
AGGTAGCGAGGCTGAAATTGGTGATCTTGGTACCGCCTTGCGTGGTGCGGGCTTCGGGTTTCTGGCCAATGTTGCCGGCGAGGATGACGATGTTCTGCATGGGTAGCTTCCTTCTGTGTCCTGTCTTCGGGACCGTCCCTTCGACAAGACCCGAAAAAAGCCCGTCGGGTGACGCGTGCACGGTGGACAGCATAGACGCCGGAAACCCCCAGAGGACCGGGGTGGCGCGGGGAGGCCGCCACAGGCGGCCAACACGGCCCGGGCTGACGCGGGGTTGCGCGCGAGAGGCTGAGCGGGATTAGGGGATTGTCAGTCGAAGGGATGGACCAGAAGCCAGAGCGACACGGGGAAGCCAATGCCAGACCCTGTCACCTTGCCAACGGGCACTGCTTGAACACAAGCCCGCACTACCCAGGGCATAACTGTGATTGGCTGGCGGCTTGTGCCTGCGCGCGAAGCCTCACGTGGTGAAAGCTTTCACCCCGATGCCTATGTGACCGAAGTGCGGATCCCTGCAAAAAGCAAGGCCAGCGGCCTGACGCTACGCAGCTTCGAGAATGAGCTTGAGGATAATCATGCGGTCATGGTTGGCCTATTGCGCAACGATGTGAGGATGACAGTCCCGCATGGCGGTCGCCACATCAAGGAAAATGATATTCTGGTGCTGGAGGCCGAAGTAAACGCTCTGGCAGAAGCCCTCTCCGTCTTTCGGTATCGAATTGGAAGAGAAAGGGTCAGCGACTGATAAATCAACCAGCGATGCATCTGCCGATAAGGGCAGACACTGATACAGCGGGAAACCGCGAAAAGGGCAAAAAGTCGTCGCTGCTCGCGCGGCTTGAGCGTTTGCGCCCCGGTCACCGCTAAGGCGCGAAGATAGAGTTCGAACGCAGCCTTACCGATGATGACATTGTCCTAAGTGAGCTGGCCGTATCACCAGGTTCGACCTCGGCTCCTTGACCCTGCTTCCCAAGAAGTCAATAATTGACATCATATCTCTGGGGCAATTCCGTTAAAAAGCACAATCCGATCCGCCTTCAAGCCCCCCGGCAACAAGACAAGGAGAACTTACATGAGCGATTCAGACATCAAGCAGGAATTCTGGAGCCGCCTTGACGACGTGCAAGCGGGACTTCTGGCCGCGGATGGTGAACGTCCGGTGCCGATGGCGCCCATGCCGGACGAGGAGGCAAAGGCGATCTGGTTCATCACGGCTGCGGGTTCGGCAGCTGACCGGGCCGCAAAATCTGGCGGCGAGGCATCGTTCTACGTGGCCGACCCAAAGGCAAACTTTTACGCCAACGTCTTTGGCAAGCTCGAGGAAACCAACCACTCGGCCAAACTTGATGAGCTCTGGTCGTCTATGGCCGCCGCCTGGTTCCCCGATGGCCGCGATGACGCATCGGTGCGGCTGGTGAAGTTTACACCCCATGATGGCGAGATTTGGTCCACTGAGGGTGGCGCCGCCTATCTTTACGAGATCGCCAAGGCCAACGTGACCGGCAGCATGCCCGATATCGGCTTACATGGGCGGGTGGCCTTCTGAACGAGGAACCTCTCCCCTCCTCCCCCCACAGCGCCTTCACTCATGGTGGGGTCGCTGCGGCAGCCGCCAGGCCTTGGTGAAAATCGCTCGCCTGATCACCCAACCGTCACAACCCGGATGATTGTACGGCTGGTGATCTCGGCGAGGAAGAACTGGTAAAAAACCTTCGGGCCAAACCGTCCGCCCGCATTCATTCTAACGTTCGGCTTCAAGGGCGGGATCAGGCATCGGCAAGCCGACTGCCGATGACGCCCGCCGCCATCCGTTTGGCATGTCTTGATCATGTCCAGAGCATTTCCTCCTCGACTCGCCGAGACAATGCTATTATTTATCATCTGTGTCGTCAGGCCCGTGACCGCCGCTTAAGTCGAAGCGCGCGAATATTTCATATCTGCCAACAAGACAGGACGATAGGTCCAAGCACCTTCGATCAGCTTGTGTCGCACGCGGGAGTTGCCTATCCGAGTAATCACGCAACTCTGGGTCGTTTTCCCGGTCGAGTATTCGCTTGGCACGAGCCCCAATTAAGCCGTCAATTTCACCGTGGTCTCGAAACGGCGCACATCCCCGATCTCGGCCATAAAGGTGACTGCACTTATGAGCGCCACACCACGCAGGGCCTTAAGCGCATTCACGGCGGGGACGAGACCCCCTTTCGGCACCAGAGCTTCGATGTGTCCAGTCAGTCAGCCAGGGCGTTCCGTGGCATTTCGTTCAGCCTGCAGAATCTCCTGTAGCGCGATCTGGTGTTGCCGGATGATGGAAGCTCTGGCTTTGTAGTCACCGACAATATCGCATCGTCTGTGGCTTGGTCCGATAATAGACTAGCGCGTGGCGCAACATAAACGCCGAAACGAGCTGGCGTTTGTGCCGCTGGTCCTCTGCTGCGCTTTCTCGGTCACGAAACAGGTCGCGCATAGCCTCATGCGTTTCATCAGGAACCCAGATCAGCGTCAGTTCCCCGGCACGCATTAGCCGGGCCACACTTACGAATTGGCAAAACCAGTGTTCTGATTGTGATTGAAGCAAGGCGGGACCGATGGCTGCAAAGTGCGAAGTCGGAACCAAATGGAGAATCATTTGTTTTTCCGTATGGGCGAAAAGCGCTCAAAGGACAATCTGCGTCAAGCCCCTAAGGAGGAATTTGGTATGAAAACACTACTTTCAACAACAAGCCTTGTGGTAGCGCTGGGTTTTCCAGACTTTGCGCAAGCTCAGGCTACACCCCCCCCTGACGGTCCTGAAACGCCGGGACAGGTTGATCAGGATCCTGACTTCCTGTCTCACCCAGGGCAGCCAAACATTTTTGGATCCGAACTCATGGGTCACGATGTCTATGCCCGTCGTCCTCATGATAGTGTTACAGACACGGACAATCAGCCCTATACCGGTCCGCCGATAGATCGGCAGTCTGCTGGAGCTCTTGGGGGCGATGCCTTTTCTGTAACACTATCATGA
>PWGV01000202.1 GCA_003554585.1 Halobacteroidaceae bacterium
TACTTGTGCATGTTAGTGTATGCTGAATTCCAATTATCTATCTAGCTATCCTTTAAGAATTATTATTCGGGAGTATGGCTAAACAGCGATGCTTAACAACACTATAATCTGCATACCTGAATCTATCAATTGAAGAAAATACTGGAACTGCACTTATGAGCTCAATTTTTGCACGACCATAAGGCGTGCTTCTGAGCAGCTTTATCTTATTATTGATCCCTTCAATCGGCCCATTGCTGATATTTCTTTTCAAAATGGATTGCTATAGGCTAACTGGAAACCAAGAAAGTATTATTTCTGCCCGGAATGGAAAATTTCATTCAATTGGATACCAACCCAAATGTAAATGGATTTTCTTTGCATTAATTGCCCTCTCAGGCATCCTGAGAAGTGAACCTGTGCCTTTTCAAACCGATGGGAGATAATATAACCTAAAGAGCTGTGCAAGCGCCGGGAATTATATCAGGTTTCAATGTAATCTATGATGGCCAAACGGGCTTCAAGTCGGGATTTATAATGGCCCCCATGGATGATTCCATGCTGGCATTATCATAACAATCCCCTTTTGCCCCCATGCTTTGTCTGATACCCGATGTTTCGCGCTTATCCTGATGGGCATAGGGCACCTATCAGAATGAATTATAAGTCCTTCAGAGGGTCTTTCCCTTTTTAACCCCTGTTCAATAGCATCGAGGGTTAATTGCTTGGTCATGCGACTATCCATGGTCCAGCCAACTATTTTTCTTGTAAATAAATCCTCTATAGCTGCTATATAAAGCCAACCCTCATCTGTAGGAATATAAGTTATATCTCCAACCCATTTTTTATTTCTTGTTTTTGCTTGAAAACCTTTTTTTAATAAATTGGGGGCTACAGGAAAGTTGTGTTTGGAATTGGTTGTTGCCCTAAATTTCTGCTTTTGGCGACTGAACATTCCATTTTCCCGCATAAGCCTGTCCACTCGGTGATTGCTGAATTTAATCCCTTTTCTCAGCAATGCTTTTTAAATTCGTCTATTCCCATATGTCTTGGGTAATCAAGGTAAAATCGCTAAAACCAACAGGTAGTCAAGGATTAATAAAACTCATTCTTTTCTGCTCCCAATTCCAAGCCGAAGAGATAATCCTTTCCAGACATCCCTCCTGGGGTTTCCAGCCCAGCTTTTCTTTAATACTGGAAATGTCAGCCACTAAAACCGGGGGATCACCACTCCTTCTTTCTTTATGTTCCTGCCCAATATCCACACCGGTAACCCGACTTGTCATTTCAATAACTTCCTTCACCGAGTAGCCCTGGCCGCTACCACAATTAAATATTCCCCACCCTCCTTCATTTAAAAAATTTAAAGCGGGCAAATGGCTTCGGGCCAGATCTTCAACGTGGATGTAGTCTCTTACACAGGTTCCGTCTTCTGTAGGATAATCGGTCCCAAAAATACTTATCTTCTTCTCTTTCATCAGGGCGGTTCGAACACATCGAGTAATCAAATGATTATCATTTTCTCGCTCTTCTCCCAGAAGCCCTTCTTCGTCAGCTCCAGCCACATTAAAGTACCTTAAGGACAGGTAGCTTATTTCTCCCGCTAGTTTCATATCCTCCAAAATTTTCTCCACCATTACCTTGCTCTTTCCATAAGGGCTGATGGGACTTAACTCGGTTTCTTCGTCAACCATCGCTTTTTCCGGCTCCCCATAAACCGAAGCGCTGGAGGAAAAAATTAGTTTCCTTACTCCCGTTTTTTTCATGCAGGTAAGGAGAGTTAAAGAGCCCTGCACATTATTCTGATAGTACTCCAGGGGTTCATCAAAAGATTCCCCCACTCCCGACCAGGAGGCCAGATGAATAACTATATCTGGCTGCCATCTTTTTAGTAGCAGGCTCATGTTTTCTTCATCCCGGAGATCTCCTACCACAAGCTCCCCGTATAGTAAAGAGTCTGGAAAACCAGTGATCAAATTGTCATAAACCATTATTTCAAAACCCTTTTTTCCCAGAAACTTAACCAGGTGGCGGCCCACATAGCCTGCACCTCCGGTTATTAACAGTTTTTGCATAACAAACTCCCTTTCATTATTTTCTTTTTCCAGCTTTTCTCTGGAAATTTTTTTTGGAGCGGGAAAAACTATATGCTATAATCAGAAAAGAAGAAAGGCAATTGCCAGAGAGGGCGAACTGACAATGGGCTGGACATTAATTAAGATTTCTGGAGATCTACTGGTGGTCAACCTGAGTTTCATTGCAGCCTTTCTGCTTAGATTCCAGGGAAGTATTCCCCCGGAGAACTGGGAAGCATATGTCAGGGTTATGCCCTGGATAACCCTGTTAGCCTTCCTTCTCTGTTTCGTATACGGCCTATATAGCCGACCGCGAAAGCGCTGGGAAGAAATCTTTTACTCCCTGATCTGTGCTGTTATTATTTTATCTATTTCTTCAGTTGCAATTTCCTACTTTTTTCATCAATTTGCTTTTCCCCGTCTTGTTTTTATTATCTCCTTTCCCCTGCTGCTCATTTTTATGAGCCTGTGGAGGTACTGGGAATGGAAATGGACCTTGAAGCGCCTGGGACCAATGAAACTCCTGATTGCAACCTCTTCCAACCAGGCGGTGGATCTGGCCAGAAGATTAGATGATCCTGATGGAAAAATGTCCACGGTAACAGGTCTAATTCTGGAAGAAGGAACATCTATAGAGGAATTAGAGGGTTTTCCTGTAGCAGGGTCGTACCGGAATTTATACCAGGCCTACAAGAACCATCAGGCCAACGGGATTGTTGTTAGTAAAACCATCCCCCTTGAAAGCCGCGCTCAGCTGATTATTGATGCCCTCGGTTTGGGCGCACCAGTTTTCCTTATCCCCCATATTTACGAAATCATGATGTCTCGCACTCAGTTGGAGCAGATAAACGGATTGCCTTCTCTGAGAGTAAAGCATTCTGCTTCTCTTCCCATGCCCCACTGGAAA
>PWGV01000043.1 GCA_003554585.1 Halobacteroidaceae bacterium
ATCGCTAAAAGGGAGACAGGGTTTTCTGAATAAGGGTTCCAGGAAAATCCAAGGGTGGGCACAAATAATTGTGAGGGAAATTATAGTTTTGTGAATCAACCAAAAAATTATTATATTCTCCCACTTCCTGCCTTGAAATCAAGAACGTCTCCCGGAAATAAAAAAGGCTGATGCGTACTGCCATCAGCCTATCTTTTGGAAATTAAAATTCTTAGGGAAATTAGTTATTATGGGTCAATTTTAAAGGGGACATATTCAACATACAATCTTGGAGCAGCTCGAGTTTCATGATGGCGGGAGGCAAAATAAACCTGGCAATTAATAGAAGAAACAATCTGAAAAAGAAACCCGTGGAGGTTTGGCTCAATATCACTTAATATGTTGACAATATCTTGTAGCTCATTTGTAATTGGTATTTGCCAGATAGAGCCCTCCAGGCTTTCCTCAACTGTATAGCCCACCCCTTCCAGAAAAGTCGAAGAAGGTTTATTTTTCCCAGTAATAGTACTTTCTGCCCAATAAGATGTTATATATCCAAGTTTGATATCAAAAGGAGTATATGATGTGTCAATTACATCTAACTGGATATATGCTTCAAGAATAGTTGCGGATTCTGGAATTGCTTCCAATCCCTCAAAACTCATGTAGATATCCTTATATGGAAAATGGTTAATCATTTCCAATAATAGAAACTCTGAATCACCAAATTCTTCATCCGGTTTGTTTAGATCAACATACGCATCTTTAGATGCATCTTCGTCTATAACTATGGGAACACCCTCCCCGCCCACAGGAAGTACAATGGGAGATTTTTCATTTGAGGCATCATGGTTGATAATCAATTTTGCCTCTTTTAAGCCGAGTTCCGATGGAGAAAACTCGATTTCTACCCTGATTTGTTGTCCAGGAGATAGGGAGAAAGGCCCTTCGTTATTTGTAACTGAAAAATCAGAGGAGCCTTCAATATTTACATTCCCGCTGATATCATCGCTGGAAGTAAATAGGTTTTCAATAATGATATTTTTGTTATCGGTATCACCAGCATCTACCTTGCCAAATTGTACTGAAGAGGGGGTTATTTGTATAAAATTATAAATGGATACCCCTTGAACCTCCACTTCAATGGACGAGTCAACATTTGTTGCGTTGTGAGAAATCTCAACTATCCCTACCTTTAAACCCTTAGGGGCATCCGGAGAAAAAATAATTCCGGCATTATGGGATTCTCCCGGAGGTAAATCAAAAGCCTCATCACCATCGGCTATGGAAAAATTATCACTCCCGCTCAGAGCCAGACTTCCGGTTAAATTATTATTGGAATCAGCTGAGTTTAAAATCGTTATTTCTTCGGTTTTTTCCTCATTACCATCCACATCTCCAAAATTAATATCGGAAGGATTAATCTCAATTTTTATTTCTTCCTCAGCAGCAGTAAAAAGAAGTATGCTTTCCTCATCAACCACTTTATTTTCGGGGTCAAAAATTAACCCATCCTTTTCTGGTGTAACAGTAACAACTCCTTCTAAATCTTCTTTCTCCCAGGCACCATCTTCATCTGTTTCGGTTTCCTTAGACCCGAAATCACCGGTAAATTTGATCGTTACACCTTCAATTCCTTCGTCATCATTATCCAAAACAACTCCCGAAAGATTGAAATAATCTGTCCCTACGACATCAGAAATATCTGTCGTTCCGCACCCGGAAAAAGTAATTCCGAACCCAAAGAAAAGAACCAGCAAAACAAGACAGAACTTATTTACATGAAATCCTCCTATCCTCCCTTTCTTCTCCTCCTTCAATCAATTTTTTTTGAAAAGGTCGGTTATTTTTCTTTAAGACCAGATTAAAAAAATAAAGGCATTATTAAATACTTTTGGTATTCAATAATGCCTGAAATGGGGTTTATAGAACGTATCGATAATCAGAACCGATAGGTTGATTTATTAGTTTAATAAAGCAATACACCAATGCGAGAAAACATCCTGCAAAAAAAAGAAAAAATTTAAAATTTTCCGAAAATTAATTATGGTTTAAATATGGGTTGGGGGAATATTGTTTAGGTTATTGTCTTTGGAAAAGGGGCTATAAGATTAAATGTTTTTTCACCTTAACCTTCCAAAATGAGTTATAATTTTATTAGAAAAGAAAAAGCAAGGAAGGAAAAATTTTTTTAAATTTACTTAAAGTGGGAGGGAGGAAATCTATGAAAACCCGGATAATTTTGTCTCCAGCTACTCTGGAAGATGTAGATTTTATTGTTGAAGGAAAAACCAATCCATCCTTTTGGCCATATGAAGAAGACGTTGTAACTGCCGTTAAGGATGAAGTTCGCCAGAAGGTAGTTGAAAGAATTAACAGCGATTGGTATAAACAATATATTATTCAAAGGAATAATTCAGAAAGAACCCCGGTGGGATTAATTCACCTGCATTGGTATATTAAAGAAAGAGAAAGCTGGGAAATTGGATTCTGTATTTTCCCGGATTATCAAAGACAGGGGTACGGTTTGGAAGCAGCAAAGATGGTATTAAAATTTGCTTTTGAAGAATGGAATGCCCATAAAGTTGTTGGGATGTGCAATGAAAATAACAGGGCATCAAAAACCTTAATGGAAAAAATGGGCATGACCCTAGAGGGAATTTTCAGGGAAGAATTGCCCTGGCCTGACCGTTGGGACAATCAACTATTTTATTGTATTTTGGATAGGGAATATAGAAAAAAAGGAAATGATAATTAGGTCTTTAATTTTTTTTGGGGTCCTTACTTAACAAACTTACCTCTTTTTTTTCGGAAAGGCTAAAAGCACAAATTTTTTAGTCAACCCCAGCCTAAACCATAAAAAATTGGTAATATGAAGAAAATGTCCAGGGTTTAACTTCCCAGCACGGGAAACCCTGGACATTATTATTTCAGAAAGAACAGGGGAATGGATAAGCTAGTTTAAAAAGAAAAAACCTTATCCAAAAGACCCTGAACTAAAATATTGGATGGACAGCTTATCGGATCTCTAACTCTGCAATATTCTTATTCCAGCGCTGCCGGAAAATGTCATCACTAACTGCAATTCTGTAAGGCCCTGCTCCCCCTTCTTCCCTGGGGGACAAAGGTTCACCATTGATGGCATAGACAAGATAAACCTTCTCTTCATCAAGGACTTCATCGGGGAAAAAAGCTACTGTGTAGCCGTCCAAAGACCTGGTAATGACTTGATTGATTTCATCAAGGGGAATATCAAGAGAGGTGAATAGATCAACCAATTTAACCCCTCTATGGGTTACACCAGCATAATCGGGGTCAAGACCCTCTCCTTCTTGCTGAACTTCATATTGCTCTAAAGCCAGGATATCATCAAAACTTACACTTATCCTCTGTTCCTCAAATATGACGAGCAGTTCGGCTTCTTTTTGAAGTGTAAAGGTTTCGTCGCTTTCCCCGGGATAAAAAAAGGCAATGCCTCCTAAAACCAACAGAATGAGCGCGGCAAGGAGAATTTTCTTAGTCATTGAACATACCTCCATCAAATAGCCAGTAGGGAATGAACATGTCTTCATAGATTAAATGCCTGTGATCTCCTCCGTCTTCGGTACTATGCATACCGTGGTCGGCATAAATCAGCACTTTCCCATCCCATTCCGCTACCAATCTTTCAATGTAACCATCTGTTCTCTGGATTTCTTCCAAAGTCTTTTGGGAAAGGTCTCCATAATTATGGCCGGCCCGGTCTACATCTTTAAGGTGAATATGGAAAAGGTCATACCCCTGGTGGATCCTTTCCAGGGCATTTTCAGTCTTAATATGATCATTCCGCCCTTCATCATCTGTTCTGACAGTAAACACCGGGTCAATTTCCAATTCGATGATGGTCATGGGACCAATGATTGCAGTCGCTGATTTGCCCTGCTCTTCAGTATAACTAAATATTGTGGGAACCTCAGCCCTGCGGATGCCCCTTCTGTAGACTCCATGAACTGCAGGTATTTCACCGGTTAGGGAGGAAGCTACATTGACTACTGTGACAGGAGGGTAGGTTACCATGGCCATTTCCGGTTCAGGCAAATCATCAAGGAAGGGAATATAGCCATTTGCTCTGGCGTATTCAAACTGATGGTACCCCAATCCATCCACAAGAATCAGTAAAACCTTTTCTCCTTCATCCAGGAGAGTTTTGGTTTCATCATAAACGTGTGTAATTCTTTTTTCCGGCGGATTGAGGACAATCCCCCTGGTTTCAGGAATTAAAATTTGATCACCCTGCATGTAGGAGAGGTGATTACTTCTGAGAATAAAGCGGCCGTCCTCTGCAAGGGGTTCTTCTTCACCTTTATTTCCAAACACTATTCCGAAAGCTGTATCCGGTATTTCTACATAATTTTGGAGAGAAACTTCCTGGTACCTGTAATAGGAGGTGGCGGAATAATCTTCTCCATCATGGGTTTGCATGGCTGTTCCCCGAACGGTAGAGAAAACAGAATACCCATCTTTATAAAACCTTCCAATGGATAACTGGGCAATATTTTCCCCTGGTTCTGTAATATTAAACCCACCACCAATTGGTAAATCTTTCGATAGAATGACGATGTTTTTAATATTTTTGATGTTGCTGCTGCGGGGATGCTTAAAGTTAATAGCTTCCCACCTGAGGTCTTGATCCAGGGCAAGGTAGTTTTCTTCAAGGTCCTCCCCCGAAATTAAAACACTGAACCCATCGTGGGCTTTAAAAAGAACTTCAAAATCATTGCCCCTGGGGATTGTCATAGAGATCAATTCTGACAAGGAAATTACCTGCTTTGTTTCTTCCCGATGCTCAATTTCATAAATTTCTGGAGCATCATCAAAGGCTCTGATGGTTATAGGATTTTCCACGTCACCAATAATTTCTAAAGGAAAGGCGGAGTTTTGGACTTGTTCCTGTGTTTCTTCCTCGCAACCCGAAAATCCAACAAGGGACATGGCTAATAAAAAAAACAGAAAAATGGATAACCATCTTTTTTCTTTCATCAATCAATCACCACTCTTCTACGGGAGTTATGGGGAGTTAAATTAAACCTCCTACCCGGTCGTAATATTTCCTTTACCCTAAAAAAAATAAAACGCCAATACATTTAATCAGGGAAAAAGGGAGGGCAAAAAGTTGCCCCCCCGTTTTTTCCGGGCAAAGAACCTGTTACTGGTGGGGAATGTTCATTTCTCCAGCTGATGAGTAACTCTTCCCCAGACCTTGAAGTTAAGGATTTTAGGAAGGGTTGGCCCGTTCACCATTGGAGATTTAAAAAGACAGACCCTTCGCCCTTTTTAGGACCAGGAGGTTTTCTCGGCTATTTTTCGATAGGTTTTATAAAAAGGAGGTCCCGGATTGCAGTATTCCTGGGGAGGTCTTCAAATAAGGAAGCGATCTGGCCGCTTTCCCTTATGTGGACAATCCCCTTTATTAGGTCTTCATAACTGACTTCAGCAGAAAAACCATCAATTGCTTCCAGATGGTAGCTATCGGCTTTTTTCAGTCCAAATATTTCAAAAAATACCATAAACCCAACGCCCACATTTTCGTTAATCTCTTGGGGTGGGAACATTTCAATAGCATTCTCAACGCAGACAATTCCGGTATTGCCTAGAGAAATATAGGCCAGGTCCCTTATGTGCATACCCCGGGGTAGATCGGGGCTGCGGAATGCAGGAGTGTTCTCGCCCTGGGTTAGGAAATATGCTCCCAGGACTGTTTCATATTCTTCATTTTTCTCAAAATCGTCTGTTGCCAGCATATAAACAGTTTCAGATGGCTCTATATCTGCCAGGAGGTCTTCAGCCCTTACTGCTTTCTGGTTTTCTCCTTCGGGATAATCTATTTCCTCTAATACCGAGAACATGGTTTCAAAGAAATAAATCTTTTCCAGGCCATCTTCCTGGGCGGTGGTTTCCCTGGCATGAGCTTCTTTTACCTCCTCCTTTGAATTCAGGCTGATTTCAACAGTATTCCTTACCCAGTACATAGCTTCTTCTTCGGGAATAAATACGCGGATCGGTCTTGTTCCTTCAAAAAGAGGTTCTTCATCAATCTCATAAGCAAGGATAATTTCTCTGTTCAATAAAATGGGTCCTGGTACTTCAACTGAATAACCATCACCGGCCCTAAGGCGGATGCTGTTTAATTCTCCTTTTTCCCTGCCGATAGAAGAAAGAACATCTGCAAACAGGACTCCTTTAATGGGATATTCATCATAGATTTGTCCTTCATTATCCCGCCTGATAATTTGCTCGGTAACTGGCTCAAAATCATTCATTAAGGTTTCAACGGGAAATACAAATTCTCCATCCAGGTCACAAACGATGGTTATGAAATCCTCTTCTCCTGGATAATCTGCGTTAACTGAGGCAGAAAAAAGTATAGCTAAAAGGAATACAATTCCAAACAAATAGAACCGGGGATTTTTTCTTTTCAACATAGTCAACTCCTTTTTTTGTCGTTGAGGGGTGTACCCACAGGGATTAAAATTATCCTAATTATTAAAGCCTTTAATTAATCTCGGTTGTAAAAATCAAAAATATTCTCTCCACTTCCCCCCTTTTCTAAAACTTTTCCAAAACAAAAAAAGACTCTTTGAAAAGAGTCAATGAAAAAGGCACTTGCAAAAGTGCCCCGGCCAACAATATTACAAAAGTAACATTGCACCTAAGACTCCTTTCCAAATCGGGAGGCTCAGCCGTTTCCCGCTGAACCCTATCGGTCTAATTTCCATAGTTTCCCGTAGGAAAATAGACTCGGAGCTTAATATGTGTTTTTGTTCTCAAAGCGATGTTACCACGGATAGTTACTTTTGTCAATGAAAGGATAACATAGCACAAGGAGCCATTCCTTTCTTTTCTACCCTTTTTTTACCCTAACAGTGGTTTGGTTTACTGTACCTTAAATAAAAAGAATTGTTCAAGGATAACTTATCTCTGATTGTTTTACGATCCCGGGGAAAACACAATTAGTTAAGATGATTTTACCAAGGTATGGCCCTTGTGTTTTCAGTCCTTATTTTGTCAATTTTGATTTTTGAAGATTAACCGGGGAAAAGAGAAAAAAGACTTAAAGTTAAAAAAATTTTTAACCTTTTTCTTCCAAAATGAGTTATAATTTCCTTAAGTAAATGGGTTCCCTTGAAATCCTTTTTTGAAAATATAAAGGATCACTTTTATCTTGAATTCTTTAAAAGAGGAGGTAGGTGATTTTTTCCCTCCAATACTGGGGAAAATAAAACAGGGGTTAAAGTCAAATAATTTTTTTTATGGAGGGAGGAACAATGCCTTTGATTCCGAAAATTCTATGGGGACTCACCTTGATCTTCATAATTCTCTCTGCTGGTTGCGGTTTTGCAATCCGCTACGGGGGAGAGCAATTCAAGGATGCAGTGAGCGGTCATATGGTTCTTGGCCTTATAAGCTTGGTTCTTGCTGTAGCAACGTTTATAAGTCTTTTTAAATCTTAAACTTTAGCGGGGTGTATAAAGTGGTCAGGAAATTTTCCGCGGGTTTTGCAATTTTTGTGGGCATCTCCATGATAGGGCTATGGACTATGTTACTTTTAACCAGTCAGGTGCCAGAATTAGAAACCAGCCCTTTTAGTATTGCTTTTCACCTGGTAGCAGAAATTTTCACTGCATTCTTATTGATTATTGGGGGAATAATGGTCTACCGGAAGCATTTGCTGGGAGAAAAAATCTATTTAATCTCAGTTGGAATGCTGCTTTATACGGTAATCAACAGTTCCGGTTATTATGCCCAAAGCGGGGATTGGGGCTTTGTAGTTATGTTTGCCATATTGTTCATTCTAACCGTGATGATCATAACCAGGTTCTTGAGTATAAAGAAAGGTGCAACTAATTAGAGCAGGGGATAGAAAAAACATTCCGAAAACCAGTGGTGTTATTTTCCTGGAAGAGTTACCCTGGCTCGAGAGATTTTTAAAAAAGGGGCAGAAATTATGGATTCTGCAAGTTGGTACTCAAAACTGAAAAAACCCGGATGGGCGCCTCCAGGCTGGATTTTTGGGCCTGTCTGGACTGTTCTTTACATTTTGATTGCAGTCTCTTTTGGGAATGTTTTCATTTTATTTGCACAGGGGGAACTACCCTGGCAGATTGTTCTGCCTTTTGCGCTTAACCTAGTATTTAACTTTGCTTTTACTCCTTTACAGTTTGGTCTTAGAAACAATTTTTTGGCATCAATAGATATTCTTATGGTTTTAACGACTCTCATCTGGTCAATCGTTGCAATTTGGCCCCAAGTTCCGTGGGTAGCATATATTAATATTCCTTACCTGCTGTGGGTTGGTTTTGCCACCGTATTGCAGTTGACGGTGACTTATTTAAATAAATAAAAAAAGCTGGCAACTGATTTCCAGCAATTGGTTTTGAGGATAAAAAATTTGAAGTATTTTTAAGTTAAACCTCCTTGGAAAATTAAGCAAGTATTTTCTAATTTAGATTGCAGGGATTTTTATAAGAACATTATGTTTTTTGAAGAACAAGAAAAAGAAAAAGAAGAAATTAAACAAGCCTGTTTTTGCCAGAAACCCTTTTGGGCTCTGGTTTTTTGTTTAAACCCTGCTTGGTTTGTAAAAAATCAAATTCTGGGAAGGATTCTCAAGTAATTTGTTGAAGTGATTTAACAACACTTTATTTAATTAAATTTAAATTTCCTACAATTCAGGATATTTCCGGGGATTTTAAGGGATTTTTCCAAAATTAAAAACCAGGGGTCTCCTGTTTTTTTAACCGTTCATTTCAGCCTGACTTTACTTTTTTCCTTTTCATTCTGAGTTTTCACATTGGGGTCAAAACCAGACGAAGTCTGAAAAGTAAAAAGGGGGTGTTAATCGGAAAACCCAACCGAACCTTTTTGTCTCAAAGTATTATGAAGGAAATGGAAAAAGGACTTTGACCGAGAAATTTATTCTGGTAACTGTTGGGGCAGAAAACAAAACTAATAGGAGGGTTTGTTTTGAAAAGAATTACCCAGATCCTATTGCTGAGTATTTTTCTGGTGGTCAGTATCGGTGGAATGGTTCAAGCAGACGATGAAATGGTATTAAGGATTGGAAGAATAACCGAGCCAGAAGGTTATGATCCTCATACCATTATCGGAAGGGTTGCCAGGGAAGTCTTTACCATTTTATATGATAGACTGGTGTATGTAGATGAAGAGGGAGGAATTCATCCCTGGCTTGCTGAAACCTGGGATATTTCTGATGATTTTACCGAGATTACCTTTTACCTCCATGAGGGCGTTACCTTCCACGATGGGACTCCTTTAAATGCTGAAGCAGTTAAATTCAACTTTGACAGGCTTTTGGATATTGACGGAACCGCAGCCGACCAGTTTCCAGATATGACAACTGAGGTTATAGACGAATACACAATAAGATTCCACCTGGAGGACACTTACGCTCCATTTTTCCACAGCCTTGCCAGTCCATTTGGTGGAATTGTCTCTCCCACAGCTGTTGAAGAGTACGGTGATGACTTTTTTATGAATCCGGTAGGAAGCGGTCCCTTTAAATTTGAATATCACGATATTGGGAATGAAATAGTTTTCTCCAGTTTTTCTGATTATCGAAATTTCCGAGATGACATTGAAAACCCAGGGCCTCCACATGTGGATAGGCTTGTTTACTATGCAATTCCCGAAGAAGGAACAAGAGGCTCTGCCCTCTTAACCGGAGAAGTTGATATCATAGAAACTGGAGCAGTAACCGCCCGCCGTTTGGAAGGAATGCCCATGATCTATCAAGTAGATAGCCTTCCAGTTAATATTACCCGGGTTGGTTTTAATCAGCGGAGAGAACCTTTTGATGATGTTACCATGAGAAAAGCCATTGCCTATGCCCTTGATATTGAAGAATTAGGACAATTGGCTTTCTTTGATTATCACACACCCAACTACACCTTTATTCCAACTGGTGTAATGGGCTATAATCCTGCTATTGGGTTTGAATACGGATATTTCCATGATCCGGAAAGAGCCCTTGAACTTTTTGAAGAAGCAGGATATGAGTATGTGGATGGAAGGTTAATGAAAGATGGTCAACAGCTTCAGATTGATCTTCTGACCCATTATGCACACTTTACTGAACAAACTGCTGAGGGAATTCAGGGACAACTTGCTGATGTTGGAGTTGATGTCAATATCGAGCTTATGGATGTTGGAACTTTCTTAGCTCGGGGAAGTGAACCAGATACAAACCAACTTTATTTTATCCGAACAACTTGGGCAGAACCTATTATTTTAAGCAGAATTTTCCTCGATGGTGGTACCTTTGAAAGCTTTGATGATCCTGAGCTAAATGATATGTTGAATGAAGCAGCTTCAATAATGGACTTTGAGGAAAGACAGGTTCTACTTGATGAAATTAATAAGTATTTGCTTGAAAATGCTTATTCTGTACCTGTTTTCTCTAACGAGGTTATTTTCTATGCTCGAGAGTCGGTTGAAGGGTACCGAGTTGATTCACAGAACTTTATGGTGCTCAACGATATTAGGGTTATAGACTAATTTAACCTTTGACCGATAAATTAAGTATTTAAAGGCCCCCTTTCCAGAAATCAAAAAAGGCGAATAACCCGGAAGGCTTTTGAGAGAGGGGGCCTTCCCTCTTTTGGTAGAAAAGGTCTTAGTTAACAGGTTATCCCAGTAATTTAGTTTTCTTTTTATTGATTTTTCTGGTAAAAAGAAAATGGGAAAACTTTGGTGGAAGGGGAAAAAATTTGTAATCCCTCCCTCGATCATTTGCTGTTTTATAGACTATTTTAAAAAATCATTATTAAAACAATATTCTCTTTTGCTTGTTTTATCAACTGGAAAAAACAACCAGCATTTGAGGCGTTGGGAATTAGGAGGGATAGTTTTGACTCAATATATTTTAAAGAAATTAATAGTTTTACCTGTTTTATTGTTTTTTATTAGTATGGTGGTTTTTTCCATTCAAGTTCTTGTTCCTGGAGACCCTATAGAGATTATGTTTTTTGGAGAAGAGCCCTCTCCTGAACTGGTTGCCCGAATTAGGGCAGAAATGGGTTTGGATCGACCTGTATATGCACAATTTTTTTCTTTTCTCGGAGGGATTTTTGAGGGGGATTTGGGAACATCTTATAGGAGCCGCCAACCAGTAACCGTTGAAATTGCCGCTCGTTTTCCCAGAACCCTACAGCTTGCTATAGTTTCAATAGGGATCTCTGGTGTTTTGGGGATTAGTATGGGAGTTACGGCTGCCTACAAAAAAGATAGTTTTTTTGATCTGTTTTCAATGGGCTTTGCTCTTATCGGGCTGTCCATGCCAATTTTTTGGTTAGGTATGCTTTTAATTGATATATTTGGAGTTCGGTTGGGGTGGTTTCCTGTTTTCGGGAGCGGAACCTGGAGGCATTTGGTTATGCCTGCAATGACTCTGGGGTTTATTAATGCAGCGGTTGTTGCACGTATCTCTCGAAGTACTATGCTTGAAGAATTGAGAAAGGATTATATCCGGACAGCCAGAGCAAAAGGTTTAATAGAAAGGGTTGTTTTGCTTGGACATGCCTTAAAGAATGCTTTCATCCCCATTATAACAGTAATGGGATTGAGATTTGGAAATTTGCTCGGTAGTGCCTTTATTACCGAAACGGTTTTTGCCTGGCACGGAATAGGGGAATTAGGGGTAATGGCAATTCAGGCCCGGGATTTCCCTGTAGTTCAGGGAGTGGTTCTTACGGTAGCTACTGGATATGTTCTTATTAATACTGGGGTTGATATTATTTATGGTTTTTTAAACCCCAAAATAAGATTTAGGTAATAGGGGAGGGTGGAGCTTTGAATAATGAAAGCAAAGAAAGACAAACCAAAGAAGAACCGCTAACCCGGGGCTGGCTTTACAGTCTTAGAAAAGTTATAAAACACAAACAGGGTTTGGTGGGCGGAATATTGGTGTTAATAATAGTAATAATGGCTATTTTTGCTCCTTATATTGCTCCCCGAAACCCATATGAAAGAAATGTACCAAGGATGCTCGAAGCACCCTCAGGGGAGCACTGGTTTGGAACTGATATGCAGGGTAGAGACCTCTTTAGTCAGGTAATATATGGTTCCCGTATTACCTTGGTTGCTGGTCTTGCAAGTGTTTTAATTTCTATGGTACTTGGTGTGATTATTGGTATAATTGCAGGGTTCCACGGTGGGCGCCTCGATTTATTTATAAGCGCGGTCATTGATTTTTTGTTAAGTTTTCCTACATTGATTCTGGCTTTAATTGTTGTTTCAATTTTGGGCCCGGGATTAAATAATGCTGTATTAGCCGTAGGTTTCCAGGGGATCCCAATATTTGCAAGGTTTATCCGGGGAGAAGTAATGGTCCAAAAAGAGGTTGGTTATGTTGAGGGGAGCTTTGCCCTCGGAGCTTCAAAATTCAGGTTGGTTTTTAGGCATATTCTCCCCAATATTATCCCTTCAATTACTGTAATGGCAACGCTGGAACTTCCAAGAGTAATCTTAATGCTTGCTGGCCTTGGTTTCATCGGATTGGGAGCTCAACCCCCTGTTCTGGAATGGGGAAGACTTATGGTTTCCGCTCGTGATTATTTCTTCCTTGCTCCATGGTTGATTAACTTTCCGGGGGTGGCAATAATGATAAGCGTTTTTGGTTTTAACCTTTTAGGGAATGCCCTTCGGGATGTTTTTGACCCAAGCCTCCAATAAGTGAAATGAAAAGAATCCTCTTAAGGGAACCCAAGTATGATTAAAGTTTATTAATGGTTCCAATTTCCTTGGGGGTAAAATTTAATTGGGGTTTTTATTAAAGTGGGGATATGTTTCTTGGGGAAAAACTTATTATATGCTGAAAATATAATTATTGTAATTAAGCGGGCTAAAACCCGCTTATTTTTTTTGAGGCATTTCGACCCTATTGTTTTGGCCAGACTCGCGTTCGACAGTACATAGCACAAAAATAACTGTTTATGCCCCTAACCTGATTCCTTTAAAACAATTCCCCTGGTTTTGAGATGAGCTTCCAGGTCTTCCCTGGTTGGGAAATGCTTATCAGCCAGCTTCAGATGTTCTTCTACCAGCTTTAAACCGTGCCCTAACACCTTTCTGATCGCCACCAAAGGCATTTCATAGTAACGGAGCACCAGTAACCTGTCAAAGGTTTTTAAATAGGCGTCCACAGCTTCTTCAGAGTGATATATTTTTCGGGCAATCTG
>PWGV01000103.1 GCA_003554585.1 Halobacteroidaceae bacterium
ACCTTTGCTCTCTCAGGATATCCTGCACCCAGATCCTCCCCGCTCTGCCATTATCCCATTTATTGAGTTTCTTCCCCTCTTAATTTATCTTAATTATAACCCAAAAACTTATATTTATACAATCTTTCTTTCCTATTTCTTTATTTTATACAGGCTGAAATTTTAAAATACATCAGGTGCGGATTTTTTTCGAAAAAACTCCCTCCCTGCCTCCTGATTACTGTCCTGGGAAAAGAAATATGGGGCAATCTTTCCTTGGAAGGGTGAACATTGTTCATTAAACTATACTAAGTTGACTCAGGAGAGTGACATAGTCTTTAAGGTGGTTTTCAGCTTCAGGGGAAAAAAAAGGCCAGAAAACCTGACCTTTTTCATTTCTTTATCTGTTTTTATTTATCAAATTTCCACCCGTTTTTCCATTAACAAAAAGGGAACTTCACTCACCCATAATTTAGCCCCCAACAAAGCCCATCATTAAAATAAGGACATCTTCATCTTCCAGTTCATCTTCTGCTTGGGCCAGGGAACCATTTTTGAGAAAAGTAGCTTTCCAACCCGTTTGAGGAATAAAGGGATCCATATATATCATTTTCCTAAATTTTTCCCCGTATCTGCCTTCAAGTTGTTGCAAAACCTGGTTTACAGTTATTTTTTCCTGGTTGAATTGCAATGTTTCTTCTTCCCAACCCAGTTTTATACTCAGGGGAGGCAAATAACGGACTTTAATTTTCATTTTTTTATCCCCAACTCATCGAGTTTTTCTTTTTGAGGAAATCCATTCTGATCCCATCCCCTAAGTTTATAAAACTGAAGCAGACTTGTTTCAAAAGGTTCTGGAACCTGGCCAGACCGGAAATTCTTTTGGGAAGGATGAAACATCTTTGCCGGCAGTCTGTCATCCTTACGAGAAATACCGTCTTTGACATTTATTAACCTCTGCAAGTTCACAATTCGTTCCCCGATTTCCATTAACTCTTCGGGACCATAATCGCTCCCTTTAATATTATTCAGCTGTTGAGCAATTTCGGTAAGAGACATCCCATGGATAGGAATGAAAATACAGATAACAAGTGAATCATAAAGGGCAGCAAGATCCTGATAAAGTTTTGCTATCCAGGCCTTTTTCTCCATGGAAAACCTCTCAGGCTTTTCTTTATATCCCATCTCCGGAAGAACCATTAGTCCTACCTCGCCAACATGGGAGAAGCCCCGCAGGTGACAGGCGCCTCGGGTGCTGGTGGCGTAATTTATTGCCAGGGAGAAAAAGGAACGGGGATCGTGAGCAGGAAAATCCAAATTTTTTACTTCAACAATTAATTCTTTGGCTTCTGGTCCAATTTTTTGGGCGGCTCTCCTGATGCCCCCAGAAAAAATGGACCCAAATCCCTCTTTTAAAGCAATTTTTTCTACCATATCAATAACGAATTCTTCATTCCCCCACTCAGCTTCCATTCCAGAAAGATCCTCTGAATTGATCAGCCCCTTCTCATAACATTCCATTGTAAAGGCAATAAACGCGCCAGCAGAGATAGTATCAATGCCCAACCGGTTACATAAATCATTAGCCTTGGATATTGCTTTGGGGTTGTCAACCAGGCAGTTGGAACCCAGCATCCCCAGGGTTTCATATTCTGCTCCTGCCCCCTCTATTTTTTCCCCGTTATACTCAAAGTCCACATGACTGTGACAGGCTACAGGGCAAAATTGACAGGGCCAGGGGCGGGCTTTTACTTCTCGCGTAAAGTTGGGAGCCCCAATCTTCTTTGCACCTTCTGACCAGCTGGCTTCATTCCAGTATTTTACCGGTAAATCCCCCATTTTTTCCGCACCCATAACGTCAATAGCGGTCCCATGTGGTTTAAAACCATCCGCTGCATTTTCGTTCAGTCTCTTAAAGAGCTCTTTGTTGAGTTCTTTAAAACCTGCTTCATCATAATATGCTAAGTTTCCTGACCCTTTTACAGCTATAGCTTTCAAGTTTTTTGCTCCAAGGACAGCTCCCAAACCACAGCGACCGGCAAAACTGTGGTCATCAACAACAATACAGGCAATACCCACTTTTCTTTCTCCAGCAGGTCCTATGGCAGCTACACTGGTTCGTCCACCATCCGGATCTTTTCCCCGGATTATTTCACAGGTTTCAATTGCATCCTTGCCCCACATTTCCCCAGCGGGTCTAATTTCTACCCAATCATCTACGACATTCAGGTATACCGGGTTTTCTGCCCTTCCTTCAATAATTATCATCTGATAACCAGCTCTACCCAATTGATAACCCCATTCTGCTCCAGCGGTTGACACCGCAAAAGTATTGGTAAGCGGGGAACGGGATACAACTGCCCACTTTGCAGCCCCCGGGACAGGATACCCTTGCAAAGGACCTGCAGCAAAAATGATTTTATTTTCGGGAGATAAGGGATCAGTTTTGGGAGCTACTTCTTCCCAGAGATAGCTTGAAGCCAGGCCAGAACCACCAAGATATTTCTTAAACTTTTCCTCTGGAATTTCTTCCGGGGTAGCTTTCATTTCACTTAAATTAACTCTCAACAACTTATTCCCATTCATTTACAACCTCTCCTCAAAATTTTGTTTTCAAATCACAGCATTATAAGTTTCTTGTTTTTTATCCCCAAAAAATCTTGCAGTTTACACTTTGGAAAATAAATAAAAAACGGTTAAATGGTTTTCACTATCCCAATAACGAGCAAGGAAAGTAATTTATTTCTAAAAAATAAACCTGTTTTTTCAAATCCAGTTCATAGCAAGTCCTTTATTCTGTTAGTATTGCTTTCCCACACCTAATTTAATTATTTCTTCATTATTTCTTTTAACACCATGGTAATTTTTTCCTTCTGTTCAAGATTTGGATTTTGCAATGGCTTAGTTAAAAATTCTTGACAAATGCCCTGTTTTTTCAGGGCAAATTTAATGCTTCCATAAACTGAACCATAGGAATATGTGGCAATACACTTATCAATCTGATCCTGGAGGGATAATACTTTTTCTACATCTCCATTCCCAAAAGCCTTTATCAGATCAACATACATTTGAGGAAAAACATTTGCATAGGCAGGAACCATTCCATCAGCACCAACCATAAGACTTGGTGCAACCAGGGCTTCATGCCCCTGCATTACATTGCAGTTCGGGTATTTGGTTATTGCTCGAACCAGTTTCCGGAAATGAATAAAGTCCCCTGAACTATCCTTTATTCCTGAAATTAAATTTTCTTCCGCCAGAGTTTGAATTGTATCCAGGTCTATAGACACCCCGGTTGTAAGGGGAATATTATATAAAACCACCGGGACATGGCCATTTTTTCCGAGAAATCGGTAATGTTCCAATACACCATCCTTGCACAGAGGAAAATAGTAAGGAGGGGTAACCACAACTCCATCCATCCCAATTTCACCAGCAGTTTTTATAGCTTCCAGGGTTAATTCCGTTCCTGGTTCCGAAACCCCGGCTAAAAGAAGGACTTCTTTACCTACTTCCCTTTTTACCTCCTCCATCAATTCTATTTTCACTTCTGTTTTTAGAGCAACAAATTCGCCTGAAGACCCCAAAAGAAAAATCCCGTTAACCCCACCTTCCAGGAGGTGTTCAACCAGTCTTTTTGTTCCCTCTTTATCCAATCTTTCATTTTCATCAAGGGGGGTAATCATTGGGGGAATTACACCGGACAACTTTAAAACCATAAAGCATCCTCCTTTTTTAAAAGCTTTCTCTTAAATTCATATTCTTTTTCTACTGTTAACTCGGTGCTACAGTACAACTTGTTTATTTAGTTAAAACCAGGAAAACTCGTATTTTTTCTTATTCTCAGGGGTTTTTTTGCAGCATTTTCATCGGGAAACTTTTTTCATTTCTAATTTGCTTTACAGGTCCTTGCGTCCGGTTTTTTTAGAAGCTTCTTGTGAAGTAATCCCCTGCTTTAACATATCTCTGGTTTTATCCTCATCCTGAGACCTTTTTAGAGCTTTTTCCAGAACCTGTTCTGCCCAATCTGAAGACAGAGTCAGGACTCCATCACAATCTCCAATCAGAAAATCCCAGGGGTCAATTCTAATATCATTAATCCAGATGGGAACCTGCCAACCCCGGAGCCGGGACCGGTAAAAACCATCAACCGGAGAAGAAAACCGGGCGAAAATGGGAAAGTCCATCTGCTTAACAAAACCAGTATCCTTAGCCCCTCCATTGATCACAGCACCGCGAACTCCTCTTTTCATGCATACCGTAGTTGCCAGCTCACCCCAGAAACCAGAGACATTATCGTTCCCGGTATCCACTATTATAATACTGTATTCGGGGTAAGAATCCACCATGCTGGCAGCAGGTCTTTCTCTTTCATCGGGGCGGGGATCCAAAATCCACTGAACGGTAAAAGCATAGCCTGCAACACTTTTCCGGGAGAGATCTTTGGTCAGACATTTAATTTCTGGACCCAACCAGCGATGGTGAATATTCATTTCCTGAAGGACATCTATTACCGCCCCAGTATATAGAGATTCAAAACCTTCCACCATTTCCTCAATGGGCCTTTTATAGGGATAGGGAAGGTCATTTGTTTCATTATAATCGATCCCTCTAACCATGTTCTTCATTTTTAAACACCCCTTTGGAGAAAAAATTGGTTTTTACAGCCTTATAATCTCACCTTTTTTCAAGCTTTCTTCCACTGCAAAGGCAATTTCAGTTGCTTTAAGACCATCAAATCCCGAGGGGATTGCTTCCCAGTCCATATCAGATAGGGAACCGCCCTTTTTTAGAAAGTGAACATTCTGGAAAAAGTCCAGAACTCCATCTACATAATACCCACTCTCAATTTTTCTCCCTCTCGCAGTTTGAAGGGCAAAATGGGCAAACAAGTTGTGGGTTTCAGGTTTTTTCTCCCCCCAGAGCCGAAAACCCCTATCCTGGGTATCCACTTCCAGTGCTCCTTCAGTCCCAATTATTCTGATGCCTTGATTAACTGGTGTTTCAAAAGATTCGGGGAGAATCCAGCATACGTTTATTGTAGCGGTTGTTCCCCTGGAAAACTCTATCATCACAACGGTTGAATCTAAAGTATCGATACCCATTCCTTTTAGCTTTCCTTCATGCCCCCGGGCAAACACACTTTCCACTTCATCCCCTAAAACAAATCTTAGAAGGTCTACTTTATGTGTTCCCAGGAACCAAAAAGGTGAACTTTCCGAAGCCCACTTGGTTCCTGCGGGAATATCAATCCGGTCTTCCATATAAGCATATGCGTACTGGGGATCCCCGATTCTTCCCTGCTTAATTAACTGCTTCATTCGCAGAACATAGGGATCAAATCTTTTGTGGAAATCAACCTCCAGCAAAACCCCAGAATTTTCTGCTGCTTCAATCATTTCTTTACATCCTTCAACACTTACATCCATGGGCTTTTCTACCAGGACATGGAGACCATGTTTAATTGCATAAATGGTCATTTCCCGGTGGAGATGATCCGGTGTAACTATAGTTACAGTATCCAGGTTTTCTTTTTGGATCATCTCCCTGTAGTCAGTATATCCAGAAATATTATATTCAGAAGTAACCCTGTCTACGGTTCCCTGGGAGCTTGCAGCCATAGATACCAGCTTAACCAGCCCTACTTCTTCCAACTGGCGAGCAGCATTCATATGGTGGGCACCCCAAACACCAGCTCCTATAACTCCAACTCGGACTACCATTCATATCACCTCTCATTTTTTTTTGACAGAGGCAACCCCTATCCCAATTTTAGACAATTATTGCCAGATTCCTCTTTCTCCGTTTTTAACGGGCGGGGCGGGGCTAGCAGCAAATTTGTCCTTAATCCAATACCTTCCGCAAATTATTTCCCTGGGAATCAAAAAGGTGAATTTTATTCATCAATGGAGTAATTTGAAACTCCTGGCCTGGATCGGGTAATATGGTTGTATCAGTTAAACAAACCCATTCCTGTTCCCCGGTAGAAAGGGTTATCTGATTATACTGCCCCAGAGGTTCACAGGTTAAAACAGATCCCTTGGGTACCCCCCCTTCTTGGGCCTCAACAGTAATGTCCGTATCTTCTGGCCTGATTCCAAGAGTGACCTTTTCCTGTTCTGATAGATTATTATTCTTAACCAGTTCTTCGGAAAGAGGCAGAACAAAATCTACATTCTGGAATAGATATTCCCCATTATCCTTTTTAATCATCCCTTCAAAAATATTCATCGATGGTGACCCAATAAATGAAGCAATAAACCTATTTGCGGGCCTGTCATAAAGGTCCAGAGGATGTCCAACCTGCTCGATTACACCCTCATTCATCACCGCAACTCGAGTTCCCAGACTCATAGCCTCTATTTGATCATGGGTTACATAAATAAAGGTGGCCTTTAGTTTTTTGTGAAGCTGCTTCAATTCACTCCTCATTGTGGTTCTGATCTTGGCATCCAGCGCAGCCAGGGGTTCATCAAGAAGGAAAAGCTTTGGTTCTCTAACGATAGAGCGGGCCAGAGCAACCCTTTGCTTCTGCCCTCCGCTCAATTCATAAGGCATCCGATTTCTTAAGCTGGCAATACCAACTATTTCCAGAGCTTCCATAACTTTTTTTTCAATATATTCCCTGTTCTTTTTCTGATTTATCAAGCAAAAAGCCACATTCTGAAACACATTCATATGGGGATAAAGGGCCAGATTCTGGAAAACCATTGCAATATCCCGTTTGTCTGGAGGCTGATCAGTTACCTCTTCCTCTTCGAAAAATATTTCTCCGGAGGTAGGAAATTCCAGCCCCGCCAGCATCCTTAGCATTGTTGTTTTACCACAACCCGAAGGCCCTAAAAGAACGAGAAAATCACCATCATCAACCTTAAAAGAAACATTATCTGTAGCAATTACTTCCCCGAATTTTTTGGTGAGGTTTTTTACCCGAATATTGCTCACGTATTATCACCTTCCTTTTTATTGGAATCGCCGGGTTAAACCATCAATTAATTGCTTCCTAAAAATTACGGCTATTATTAAAGCAGGGATGAAGCTCATTATCGAAGCCGCTGCAATCAATCCCTTGCTGCCACTCATACCTGTTGCCAGCGCAGCAATTACAACGGGCATTGTTTTTGATTGAATGGTTTGAGTTAGGTTGAGAGCAAAAATAAACTCCCCGAAGGTAATCATAAAAACAAAAGCGGCTGAGGCTATCATTCCCGGCTTTGCCATGGGCAGAATGATTCGGAGAAGAATTTTCAAGCGACTGGCCTTATCAATTAAAGCAGCCTCTTCAACCTCTACCGGTAAAGCTGAAAAATAACTACGCAAAAGCCAGAGGGTAAAAGGCAAAGTAATAGCCAGATTTATTATGATCAAGCCCTGCAGAGTATCAAGAATTCCAAAGGTGCGGAAAATTATAAACATGGGAATTACCAGGGAGATCGCAGGCAGCATACGAGTAGCAAAAATAGATAGGAAAAGAGCTTCTGATCCCCTGAATCTGATCCTGGCAAAAGCATGGGCTGCTGGAACACCAATAACCAGGTTCAGAATGGTAACCACAACCGCAATTATTAAGCTATTCCTTATTGCCGGCAGGACATGTGTGCCCTCCATGGTATACATGGCCTGTAGCATAATGGAAGCATCAGGAGGGATTTCTCCCGTAAAAATAAAATTATAATGATTCAAAGTCCCAGTTTCAGAAGTAATTGCAAAAGTTGGCGGTGTGGACTGCAGAGTCCGTTCAGTTTGAAAACTGCTTATTCCCATCCAGAGCATGGGCAAAAGAATATATATTAATACCAGAGCAGTAAAGATATATACAATTATTTTTCTTCGTCTTTCCCTGGCCGCAATACTTGCATTACCGGGCATAACATCACCCCTTTCTATAGAATTAATAATAAGCTCCCCTTCGCTTAGGCTTCAAAACAACCAGGTAAAGGTAAATAAAACCCAGCATCATGATAGCCAGAATAACCGCTCCAGCAGAGCCCCTTCCAAAACGCATGAAATCAAAGGTATCTTTGTAAACAAACCAGGGAATAGTAGTTGTAGCCATCCCCGGTCCTCCCCCGGTAATAACATAAACTAACCCAAAGTGCATCAGCAAGGCGAAGGTGGTTTGAACTACCAAGACCAACTGAAATACCGGCTTTAATAGAGGTAGAGTTATTTTTCTAAACTGGCGCCAGCCCACGGATCCGTCAATAACCGAGGCTTCATAAACATCTCTGGGGATTGTAGTAAGGCCAGCCAAAAACAGGAATGCGCTATAAGGAGCAAACTTCCAGACATAAGCAACAATAATTGCCGGAAGTGCATAGTCAGGATGGGATGAAAATGTTATATAGGAGGTAATAAACCCCAATTCTTTCAAAACAAAGTTGATGATCCCGTAGCTGGAATCAAACATCCACTGCCACATAACAGCATTTAAAGTTCCCGGAAGCGCATAGGGAAGAAGCAAAGCAAACTTCAAAAGGTTATTCCCTGGCAGTTTCTGGTGAATCAAATAGGCAATCCCAAAGGAAATACCTACTACCAGAATAACGCTAACCACAACAAAAACCAGAGTTACAACTGCTGCTTCTTGAAAATGGGGATTGGTTAACAGGGAAATATAATTATTTAATCCAATAAACCGATCATCTGCCCCCAGTCGAACATCTCTTAAACTTAAATTCACTGCATACAGAAGAGGGTAAATTATCACCGAAAAAATGATTATTACCGTCGGGATAATAGCCCAGAAAGCGTAACGAGATTTTGATTTAGTTCTGATAACGTTCAGCATAGACTTTAACCTATTGATTATATTCACCTCTTTGCCCCTCCCTTCTGTTATGAAAAATTATCTCTTCCAAAAAAGACCCCCCTTGTATTTTTTGCAATTATTCTTTTTATAGCAAAGGAATTTTCCTTTTTTGCCCCCATTGTTCCCAAAACTCTAAGAGAAGGCTCACTTAATGGTTTGGGGAAAGCTATTATTGGGGGCCAGGCCCCCAATAATAGCTTTCTTCACTTATTTACCAGCCAGTAAACTCAAACTTCAGTGAATTCCACCTATTTGCAATGTTTTCCAGGGCCCTCTCCGGGGTTTGAATACCTAGCAGAGCATTTTGAATATCACTTCTCAAATATTCAATCCACTCTGAGTACCAGGGATAGTCCATTCCTTCTTTGGTTTTTGCCAATTCTCTCTGCTTTTGCATAATGGAAAGATCGCCAGCTTCTGACATGGCTTCAATCACATCAGTATCTTCCCACATTGAATGATAACCAAAGCCCAGAAGGTTTTCAGTTGACCATCTTTTGGGTATATGATACTCTTTGACACCATCACCGGTTACATCAACTTTGCCCCCCAGGAACTCAACCATAGCTACTGAGGCTTCCAGGGCTGCTCCTCCCTTTTGGACTGCACTTGATCCTAACAGGACAGACCGCATGAACCCACCAGTACCATGAGTGCTTCCGGGCATCATTGCCAGCTTGGCGTCTCCAGCCACCTCTGAAGTTGCTTCGTGCTGAAACTCTGCAAGCATATAACTGGGCACTACAACAAATGCAGGAACACCATCTTTAAAGATTTCCTGGATATCTACAACCTGCATATCGATAGCTCTTTCCGCAATAATACCCTCTTTATAAACATCGACAATCCAGGAAAGAATTTCATAAACAACACCAGATGGTCCATGACCAAAAGTTGGGGAACCTTCATCATCAAAAAACTCTCCCCCTTCTGAATAGACCATACTGAAAAAGACCTCTTCCAACCAGGGAGTGAGGCTAATCGGGATGAATAAAGGTTCGCTGGTTATACCCTGATCCATCAGGATTTCGCATTGCTCAACCACTTCATCCCAGGTTGTTGGGGGTCCGTCAATGCCCGCCTCTTCCAGCATCCTTTCATTGTACACAAATTGCATATGATCAGCATAATACGGCAACCCGTACAATTCCCCTTCATAGGTCAGGCTGTCCCATACAAAACTAATCATATCTTCTTTGTAGAGTGAAATATCTGGAGCATGTTGGCCCCATGGCTCAACAAATCCAGCAAGAGCCCAACCACTCAGCCAGGCATCAGAACCGTAGAGGACATCAATTTCAGCTCCTGCCATAAAACGAGTGGTTAGGGCCCCGCGAAAGGCAGCAAATCCAAAATCAGAAATATCCACATTGGTGTTGGGGATATGATCTTGAGTTCTGGTCCATTCCTCAAACTGGGCTACATTATCCCGAACTTTTGAAAGGTCATAGGTCCAGGTCGCAAAATTGATAGTTACTTCACTATCATCCGCCATTGCTTGAGGCCCAAAAAAACCAGTCAATAAAAGGGCCATGGCTAAAAACAAACCAATCCAATTTCCCTTTCCTTTCATTTCATTTTCGCCCCTTTCTTTTATTAAAACCCTATTTCCGATTTTTTCTTGCTCAGGATTTAGCCTGCCTCAATTGATCACCAATATTTTTTGCAAGATTTGTGGCAACAATCCTGAAATGCTGAACCTCCTGATAATCCCTGCTGGTAAAGGAAACTGTCCTTTCACTGACTCTGTCTACGCCAGGAACATAGGAAACTACTGTTGCCATTGCAGGCATCGTAAAAGTTATTTCCAGAGTGTTTTCTTCCTTTGGCCTGACGGGTTGGAAAGAAGTAGCTTTTTTAACTACCTGGTAAGCCTTTTGTTTAAGTTCTTTTCCTGTTTCTTCGGGAGTTAAACATTGAGCAGTAAATTGATCAATGCATTTTTTGGTTACTGCTGTTTTTACCCCGGGGATGAAATCCCTGCCCTCCTCTGCTGCTGCATCATCTCCAATTATCAGCCCTATTGGAACACCCATAGTCCCGGCCCATAGGGCATTTAAACCCAGTTCCCCTATTGGTTCCCCGTTCAGTTCTAGAAGATATACATCTGGCATTACAAAACTATGACTCAGGACACCCATGCTACCCGCCCGGGCATGATTGAATAAAAAGGCAATATTGAAAGAATCATCCAACCCCTGCATCTGGTTCATGGGCTTGATGTATCCGGAAACAAATTCTGCCCGGGGATGAAGCTTATCAGCAAGGATATTATCCATGGAGGCATGCGCTTCATTAATTACCACCACATCTGCGCCAGCTTCTACAGCACCTTCAGTTAATTTATTTAAATCTTCAATCCAGAACAACCTAGCTTTCTCAAATTCTTTCCGTCCAGCAACCACTTGCTTGTAAGAAGTAATTCCTGTTGCACCCTCAATATCAGCGGAAATAAATACTTTCAAAGAATCTCCTCCCCTGCACATCATTCCTGGTTGCTGTGGTGCTTAGCTTTTTCTGCTGATTACATCCCTCCTTCCTGGGAGTTTTCCCTCTCACTTATTCCATTCAGCCAATTGAGTTTTTTCTCCCAAACAAATTAAGCCCCCCAGGATTTCATTTCCCCTGTCAGGAAGAAAAGCCGAGTAAAACGGGACAATTATCCCAATTTTTTCGATGATTTTTTTGTTTTTCTGAACCGAAAATAAAACTACAGATGAGCCTAAATATCATCTGTAGTCTGTCCTGACATCCTATTAGAGACAATCTGGCCCCCTTTGACCAGGGAAGAAATTATTCTCTCTTCTTCCTCTTCTTCCACCAGGGAAGTTGGTTTAGAAAGACTCATACCAGCCTCCACCTCTCCATAAAGGTTAAATACCGGAACCGCATAACATTTTAAACCCTGGCAGATCTCTTCATTGTCAATGGCATAACCCCTCTCCCGACAGATCCTCAATTCCTGGAGGAGCGAATTTATGTTACTAATAGTATTGGGAGTAAAAGATTGGAAGTGAAAACCTTCAAACAGTTTTCTTACCTTCTCTTCATCTAAATAAGCCAGCATTATTTTACCCAGAGCAGTTGCATAGGCAGGAACCCTCATTCCAATTTTTGAAGCAAACTCAAAAAAATGGTTGGAAACATGCTTGTCAATATAAACTACATCTTTTCCATCAAGAAAAGCAAGGTGGGAAGCACAGACGTGTTTTTTGCTTAATTCTTTTAAAACAGGCGAGGCAACTTTAATTATGCTGATATTGTTTTCCACAATTTTTCCGAGGTTAAATAACATAACCCCAGGCCGATAATTCCCATCTTCGCCCTGTTCAAGGAAATTTTCTTCCGTTAAACTCCTGAGGATTCGATGAGTTGTTCCTTTTGGAAGCCCTGTTTCTCTACTAATCTCAGAGACTCCCAGCTCATCTTTTTCCAGGGAAAAAAGGTCAAGGATTTGAGCCACCCTTTTTATTGCTTGCACAACATCCAGCCTCCTTGCCCAGATAATTTTTCGTTCCATTGAGCGGACCGGCGTTCCATTATTTTTTTAAGTATAAAGCATCCAGTGAATTTTGTCAATTCAAATTATTAAAGAAAGCTTCTATACTTCGTTTTTGGGTCAAAAAAACTGAAATTAACCAATAAAACTGAAATAAATAATTTATTTTAATAAAAACACCTAAATAAATTAAATTTAATGATTTTTAATTTCCTTTTCCAGTAAATTGGGCAAGGTTTTGATTTTTTCATCTTTATGTTTGCACCTCCTCAGTTTTATTACACTTCAGCCTAAACAAACAATCCTAAAGAAAGGTATCCATAAAATCAACTAAGAGAAACCCAGGGCTAAAACAAATATGGGGCAATCTTTCCTTGACAGGGTGAACATTGTTCATTAAACTATATTGAGTGGACCCAGGAGAGTGATCCCATGAAAAAATGCCGGACTGAACTTAAAGATAAAATTTTGGAAATATCTGCCCCCCTTTTCCTGGAGGAGGGCTTTGATGGGGTTGATATGCGGACCATTGCCCGTAGGGCAGATATTGCTGTTGGAACTCTTTACAACTATTTCCCCAGCAAGCGGGTTCTTTTTTTTGCGGTTTTTGAGCGAGGTTGGGAGGAGGTTTTTAGCAGGATCAACGGGCTGATAGAAGACCTTTCTACCCCCCGGGAAAAGATCAACCTTTTATTGAAAGAATTCCACAAATCAGTGCTGGAACGTCGGGGGCTGGGCCAGGAACTCCTCAAGCTAACCCTCGATTCACCCCAGGAAAAAGAAAGATTCAGGCAGGTTGAACTCCGCCTTAAAGATCAATTGATCAGCATATTCCGGGAAACAAAACTGGAAG
>PWGV01000038.1 GCA_003554585.1 Halobacteroidaceae bacterium
CTGTGGGAGCGGGTTTTGGGTGGTACAGTCTTTCGGGAGTATTATTAACAGGATTACATAGTGTTGAACTGGGGACCCTTGCCTTTTTATCCAATGTTTTTCGAGAAGTTTTGGCAATTCTCTCCCTGCCTCTTGTGGCAAAATATCTTGGTTCGCTGACCGCAATTGCACCGGGAGGGGCAACTGCAATGGACGTGACCCTGCCCCTGATTAAAAAGGTCGCGGGAGAAGAAGTTGTCCTGCCTGCTTTTTTTAGTGGAGCAATGCTTTCAGCAATGGTTCCCGTTTTGGTTCCACTTTTAATTGCTCTTGATACTTTTTTTGCAGGTTTTTAACCGGTCCTTGCCGAATTTCTCTGGTAAGGACGGAGGGAGGTCGGAAAGATGCAAAACAGGTTTTTGGTTGTAGTATTTGTTCTAGTAATGAGCATATTGGTTACGCTTCCGGCAGCAGGTTCCTTCCGGTATAATTTTAATTCTGGAGAAGAAATTCGCTACCAGAATATTTTCAAAATTTCCAGCACAATGGAAACGAATAATTTAATTGTAGGTTCTGAGCTGGAACTCTTCGGTGAGTTAGTCCAGGTTATCCGGGAGGTAGGGGAGGACAATATAAGTTTTGCTGTTATTTTTGATTCCCTGGAAACTCGTGCTTTCAAGCAAACAATGACTACCAAAAATAGTTCTGACAGGAGCTACCCCATCAACCAGAAAGACGAATTCCAGGGGGTGCTCAACTCTATCCTGGGCAGGGAATTGCTTAGTTTCTTGATTGATGGGAAGGGAAATCTCCTGGAGAAAGAGGTCCAGGAAGAGCTGAGAAATTTTAGTCATGTTAACCTTTCTTCCCTGGGCCAGCAGATATTTATTTCTTTTCCCGAGGAGGAGATGGATATTGGGACTACCTGGGAGAGCAAACAGGAATTTACCCTGCCCCAGGGCGGAAATATTCGGTCCATAAATACCGATGTTAAGTATACCGTTGTGGAAAGAGTTGAAGAGGAAGGGATCGATTGTTATAAAATTGAAGCCCGGATTGAGTACTGGGGTGCAACCCCACTGGGCGAGGAAGCCAATAATAAAGTTGAAGTAAAACATTCAGGTCTTGGTTTCTTATATTACTCTCCTGAGCTGGGACGACTGGTTCGAAGTGTTACCAGCCAGAATTACAAGGTGCAGGTATACATGGATCAGGGTGAAAAGAACCCGATAGTAGAGAGTGTCCTGGAGATTAGAATGGACAACTCAATAAAATTAATTCGAGAAGAATAAAAAATGGGGCCGGAAGGCCCCTTTTTTTATTCGCTCTAAAGTTAAAAAGAAAAGGGGCTCAAAAGCCCCTTAATCAATGTTGATCAACTTGTACTTTCTACTTCCCAGGCCGATTTTTTCTGCATGCCGCAGCTGATCCTCGGGGTCGACATCGGAGTGAACTCCCCTGAACTTATCCTGCCCGGGTTCGTGATTTTCTTTCAAGGCACTGTCCTCAAATCCCCTTGCTTTATTAACCAGGTCCAGTGAAGCCTGGTCAATGGCTACAGGGTCGTCGGAATAAAGAAAGCCCTGGTCCGGTACTATTGGCCGATCGCTCCAGCCACAACAGTCGCATTCGGGGGTAATATCCATCAGGAAATTAAAATACCCCATCTTTTTTTCTTTTCCTTTAATTCCTCCCAGAGCATATTCAACCATTTTTTCCTGGACAGCGCGGGTATTGGTGTTTCCCCCCGAAACTTTAACTGCTTCATAATTACAGGTAACCTTGCATTCCCCGCAGCCAATACAGAGGTCTGGATTTATTCTGCTCTCCTGGGGGGTTATGATAATTGCATCGACTGGACACCACTCCACGCACTACCTGCATTTAATGCAGGCTTCTTCATCTATGGTAGGGATTGCGCCCTGGTGCATTTTATATTTCCCGCTGCGGCTTCCCAGACCCATGCCCAGATTCTTTATGGCTCCCCCGAAACTTGTCAGCACGTGACCTTTGAAGTGGGACATTGTTACCAGCCCATCGGCACTGTAAATATCCCCTGCAATTCTAACTGAACTGAGGTGTTCTCCTTTAATACCCACTTCAATGTAGTTTTTTCCTGTAAGCCCATCAGCGATAATTAAAGGGGCTCCTGTGGTTGCATAGCCAAAACCATGGGCAAGGGCGGTTTCCAGGTGGTCAACAGAATTTGCCCTGGTTCCAACGTAAAGGGTGTTGGTATCAGTAAGGAACGGTTTGCAACCCTTGTCCTTTAGGCGAGCAATAATTTCCCGGGTATAAATGGGGTTAATAAATCCGGTATTTCCCTGCTCTCCGAAGTGAATTTTAATCGCAATTAATTCCTTTTCTTTAAACTTTTCCCACAATCCGCCTGCTTTAGCGAGATTTGCCAGTTTACTGACATGGTTTTCTTTCCTTTTCGTTGCTTTTAAACTGGAAAAATAAACTTTTGCAGCCAAAACTAGTCCCTCCTGTGTTATAATTTAATAACTCCTTCGTTATAATTCAGTCATAATCCTTCCTGTTCTTGACAGGAGGTGGGGATTTTGATAGAATTATAAAAATTTAAATAGGGGGTGGGGCTTGATTATGGAAGATAAATTTTCAGAGATTGGACTTACTTTTGATGACGTCCTGCTTGTTCCGGGGTATTCGGAAATAGCTCCCCGGGAGGTAAGTGTAAGGACCAGGCTTACGGCAAATATTGAACTAAGGATTCCCCTACTCTCTTCGCCCATGGATACCGTAACCGGATCCCGTATGGCCATTGCCCTGGCCCGGGAAGGTGGTATGGGAATTATTCACAAAAACCTTTCTCCCCAGAGACAGGCGGAAGAAGTTGACCGGGTCAAACGTTCCGAGAGCGGGGTAATCGTTGATCCTTTCTATCTGTATCCAGACAATTTAATTTCAGAAGCAGAAGAATTGATGGCCAAGTACCGGATTTCCGGGGTTCCCATTGTAAATAAAGAGAAAAAACTGGTGGGAATTTTAACCAACCGGGATTTGCGTTTTATAGAAGATTACAGCCAGCCGGTTCACTCGGTTATGACCAGGAAAAACCTGATAACAGCTCCAGTAGGAACGACACTGGAACAGGCCAAAACCCTGCTCAGGGAAAACAAGATTGAAAAATTACCACTGGTTGGCGAAGATATGACCTTAAAAGGTCTTATCACAATTAAAGATATTGAAAAAGCCCGCCGATATCCTGAGGCTGCCAAGGATAGCAGGTCAAGATTAATGGTTGGTGCAGCGGTAGGTACTTCGGGGGATACAATGGAAAGGGTAGAAGCTCTCGTCAGGGCAGGAGTAGATGTAATTGTTGTTGATACTGCCCATGGCCATTCCCGGGGCGTTATAGCGACTGTGGAAAAAATAAAGAGTGATTTCCCCGACGTGGATTTAATTGCCGGGAATGTGGCAACTGCAGAGGGAACTGAAGCCCTGATAAAAGCCGGCGCAGACGCCGTAAAGGTTGGCATCGGACCCGGTTCAATTTGCACTACCAGGGTAATTGCCGGGATTGGAGTTCCCCAGATTTCAGCAGTTAATGAGTGCTATAAAATGGCCCGGGCTCACGATATTCCCATTATCGCTGATGGGGGAATTAAACACTCAGGTGATATTACCAAGGCCTTGGCTGCAGGCGCTGAAGTTGTTATGCTGGGCAGTCTACTTGCTGGGACCGAAGAAAGCCCTGGAGAACTGGAAATATATAAAGGACGAAGTTACAAGGTATACCGGGGAATGGGTTCCCTGGGAGCAATGCGACAGGGCAGCAGTGACCGTTACTTCCAGGAAGAAAGCAACAAACTCGTTCCTGAAGGGATCGAGGGCAGGGTACCCCACAAAGGACCCCTTTCCGAGACCGTTTACCAGCTGGTAGGAGGACTCCGGGCAGGCATGGGTTATTGTGGCACAGCAACAATTAAAGAACTCCAGGAAAAATCAAGGTTTATGCGCATAACCAACGCAGGTCTAAGGGAAAGCCATCCGCATGATGTTACTATTACCAAGGAATCGCCAAACTATATGGTTGATTAAAAGGACAGGCCCTTCCTGTCCTTTTTTCTTGAGGAATTTAAAAATGAATTTCCAATTTCTCTTCCTTAAATACAGGTAATAGAGTTGGAAAAGGAGAATAAATTTAAGTAGCGAATAATGCAAAGGGGAGCTGGACAATGGAGAAAGGCTTTTTCATAACCTTTGAAGGCCCTGAAGGAGCAGGAAAAACAACCCAGGCTCGGAGACTGGAAGAAACCCTGCGGGATAAAGGTTATTCCGTTCGGCTGGTCCGCGAACCAGGAGGGACTGCAGTGGGAGAAGAAATCAGGCAGGTCCTGCTGCGGAAAGGAAGAGAGATTGTCCCGCTGACTGAATTACTTCTTTACCAGGCTGCCCGGGCTCAAAACACCGATGAAAATATTCTCCCCTTCCTGGAACAGGGAGGGGTAATCATAAGCGATCGGTACGCTGACTCTTCTGTTGCCTACCAGGGTTATGGCCGGGGATTGCCCCGGGATGAAATTGAAAGGATTAACAGGATGGTCTGTTCCGGCCTTCGTCCGGATCTGACAGTTTTGCTGGATCTTGATCCTGAAGTCGGTTTGCAGAGGGGTAAAAGGGAAGAATTTGACCGCCTGGAACAGGAAAATCTGGATTTTCACCGGCGGGTGAGAAATGGTTACCTGGAGATGAGCCGTGAATATGATCACTACTGGACCCTTCAGGCTACAGTGAACCCGGAGATTTTACAGGATAAAATTTTTAAAAAGGTTTTATCCCTGCTGGAGAGCAGGGCGCAGACGGGAAAGGGGGAGAACAATTGAAACTGGTAATTGCTGTGGTGGATGATAAGGACGCCGGTAATTTGATGAATGACCTGGTGGAAAATGAATTACAGGTTACAAAACTGGCCAGTACGGGGGGCTTTTTGCGGGAGGGAAACACAACTATGATGATTGGGACCAAATCAGAGCAGGTGGATAAAGCAATGGAAATTATCCGCAACAACTGCAAGTCAAGGAAGAAAACCGTTACTCCCGTAGCTCCTGTTGGCAATTCTCTTGATGTTAGTATGGCCTATCCCACTGAAGTGCAGGTTGGTGGCGCAACAGTATTTGTTATTGATGTGGAAAGATGGGAGAAATTATAGGCCATGGCCCTGGAAAAACTTCTGGGCCAGGACAGGGCCCGTAAAATACTAAAGGGCCACCTGGAAAAGGCTCGCTATCACCATGCCTACCTTTTTCATGGTCCTGCAGGGGTGGGCAAGAGTACCGCCGCCCGGGAATTTGCCCATTCGATTTTTTGTGAGGAAATAAGTCAAGGGTATTGCGGGAAATGTGTTTCCTGCCACCAGTTTTTAACCGGTAATCATCCCGACTACCAGGAGATCGAGGTTGAAGACCGAACTATCAAGATTGATGTAATCAGGGAACTACGGCGATCTCTGACCTTAAAACCTTTTAAAAGCTTGTACCGGATATTCGTTATCCGCCAGGCTGAAAAATTTACCCGGGAAGCTGCAAACAGTTTTTTAAAGTCTTTGGAGGAACCCCCTTCTTATGTGATTTTTATTTTGACCAGTGATAATCGAAAACTTCTTCTGCCCACAATTATTTCTCGCTCCTTCCCTGTTGCTTTTAATTACCTGGGAAAAAATATAATTGAGAGTTACCTCGAAAGTAAAATAGAGGACCGGCAAAAAAGAAAGGTCCTTTCTGAGATTTCCGGGGGCAGCCTGGGTTTTGCCTGTCAGCTGGCCGAGGACGATAATTTCCTGGAGCAGAGAAAGGAACTAATTTCCCTCTGGTCCAAAATGGACCGGAAGTCTTTCCTTGAAGTTTTTAACCTGGTTCAGTGGGTGGAAAAGGAGTGGAATGGAGATTATGTCCAGTTTTTTCAGCTGCTGCAGTACTGGCTGCGGGACCTTTTTTACTGGAAGAACGGGCAGAAGCAGGTAATTTTAAACCGAGATTGTGCTGATTTATTGCAGGAGGAAGGTCCCCTCTGGAAAACGGAAGATCTGGAAAAGGCCTTAAATCTCCTCGATGATTTGCAAAGAGGATTTGATAGAAAGATCAATCGGCGTTTGGCTCTTGAGGCAACGCTTTTGAAAATAAATGGTTGGAGGCAATGATGATAAATGCCAACAGTAGTTGGAGTTACTTTTAAATCTGCAGGAAAGGTCTATTATTTTGATCCAAGTGAACACTCACTTGGTTTTGGAAACTGGGTAATTGTTGAGACTTCGCGGGGATTGGAAATTGGCCAGGTAGTTATTTCAGCCCGGGAGATCAAGGAGGAAGATGTGGTTCAACCTTTGAAACCCGTTTTACGCCCCGCAACTGTTGATGACCTTGCCCAGCTGGGTGAAAACAAAAAACAGGAAAAAGAAGCTTTAAAAATCTGCCAGGAAAAAATCAATGAACACGGTCTGCCGATGAAACTGGTTGACGTGGAGTATACCTTTGACCGGAAAAAAATAATCTTTTATTTCACCGCAGAAGGTCGGGTTGATTTCAGGGAACTGGTTAAAGATCTGGCCCGGGTATTCCGGACCAGGATTGAACTCCGCCAGATTGGAGTTCGAGATGAAGCAAAGATGATTGGAGGCATGGGCCCCTGTGGTCGCGAACTCTGTTGCCAGAGCTTTTTGCGAAATTTTGAGCCTGTTTCTATCCGGATGGCAAAAGCGCAGGACCTGGCCTTAAACCCCGCAAAAATTTCCGGTATTTGCGGGCGGTTAATGTGCTGTCTCCGCTATGAATCCGAGGCCTATGAGAATGGGGAAAGCCCGAATTCTGGCAGTTGTTCCTGCCAGGAGGAAATAGAAGAAGATGAATAACCCGGGAGGGGTTAACATGGAAAAGGATTTCTGGGCTCGCCTGGCTGAATGCCAGGATGCCTTTACCCGGTGGGAAAAGAAGTGGAAAAAGTTAAAAGAAATGGCCGGCAATCTTTACCTGGAAAACCAGGAACTAAAAAATGAAAATGAAGAATTGAAAAATATAATCCGGGGGCGGTAAGACGAGATCCAATAAGGCCAGGCCGGTTATGAAAATCTAACCAGCCTTTATCAGGAAAATTATCACATTTGCCCGTTAAACTTCGGTGACAGGAGAAAGGGAGATTGTCTTTTCTGCCGGGAATTTCTGGAGAAGGCCTACCGGGGTGAAGAGTCTTGAATGAAGAAATTCACCCCCTTGTGGGTGAGGATTTAAGAATTATTCAAAAACCAGGGCAGTACAGGTTCGGTCTGGAAGCTGTGCTCCTGGCCAATATGGTTGGAGGCAGGCCCGGTTTGAGGGCTGCTGATCTGGGCAGTGGGGATGGAGTGATCCCACTGCTTTTAGCCTATAAAAAGAGAATTCGGGTAACCGGTTTTGAAATTCAAAGTTCGCTGGTAGAAATGGCTCGAAAGAGTTGTGCCCTGAATAATCTTGCTGACATGGTGGAAATCAAGCAGCAGGATATCCGGGAAATACCCCGGGATATTCGGGGGGGTACTTTTGATCTGGTTACTGCGAATCCTCCTTTTTTTTCTCCGGATGAGGGCAGGATCAGCTCTAAAAAGGAAATTGCCCTGGCCCGCCATGAGCTGGCCTGCACCCTTGAGGATGTTATTTCTGCCGCAAGTCACCTCCTGAAAGAAGGTGGGGATTTTTACCTCGCCCACCGCCCGGATCGCCTGGTGGATATCCTTGGCGGCTGCCGGCAAGCAAGGCTTGAGCCCAAGATTTTGCAACCGGTCCAACCCCGGGAAGGAGAAGAAGCAAATATTGTTTTGCTGTGCTGTCGGCGGGGAGGGAAAACCGGTTTGCAGTTAAAACCTCCCCTTTTGGTATATCGGGGCAATGATTATTCCCAGGAAATGAAGGCAATCTACCGGGGGGAGGAAAAAAAGTGAGCTGGAAAGTCTATATCCTTCGCTGTGGAGATGATTCTCTTTATACAGGTGTGACCAGGGACCTTGAAAAAAGGATTGAACAACACCGCAATGGAGAAGGAGCCCGCTACACAAGGGGCCGGGGTCCTCTGGAGCTGGTATTTGAGGAATCCTTCCCCGATCGAGGTTCTGCTCAGAAGAGAGAGATGGAAATAAAAGGTATGGACCGTTCCAGCAAGCTGAAATTATTGAGGTGAGATCATGGCGGAAGGAATTCTTTATCTCTGTGCAACCCCCATCGGGAATTTAGAAGACATTACCCTGCGGGCCATAAGGGTTTTAAAGGAAGTTGATTATATCGGGGCAGAAGATACGCGCTGGAGCCGGAAGCTTCTCGACCACTATGGAATAAAAAAACAGCCTTTCAGCTGTTTTGTCCATAATGAACTGCAGAGAGCCGATTGGATCCTGGAGCGCCTGCAGGAAGGGGAAAGCATTGCTTTAATAACCAGTGCTGGCATGCCCGGAGTTTCTGACCCGGGTAATATCCTGGTTGAGAGAGTTTTGCAGGCAGGGTTGGCAGTAGAAGTTATACCCGGCCCCAGTGCTGTTACTGCCGCCCTGGCTCTTTCCGGCTGGGGGGGAGGCGAATTTCATTTTGCTGGTTTTCTGGCAAGACAGGGAAAAAAGAGGGAAGAAATCCTGAATTTTCTGACTGGCCTCACCTGCCCTGCAGTAATTTTTGAATCTCCCCACAGGATTATGGCCACACTGGAAGAAATTCAGGAAATAATGGGGAGTGGTCGCCAGGTTTTCTTGGCCCGAGAAATAACAAAAATTCACCAGGAAACGCTCCTGGGAGAAGTAGGTGAGATCATTTCCCGCCTTAAAGATAGAGAGAAAATCAAGGGGGAGATAACGCTTGTAATCCGTGGTGGAGAAAAAAAGGAAAAACCCCACCCAGACGAAGCAGTTTCTTTCGATAAAGAAAAACTGCTGGAAAAACTTCTCCAGGCAGGGGTTAGCAGAAAGGACGCAGTTAAAATTCTGCAGGAGGTTTTAAGCTTACCCCGTAACAAAATCTATGAATTTGTGCACAAAAAAAAATAAGGAGAGAGAACTCTCCTTAGCCTTCTTTCATCAGGTCGATGCAGTCAGGACATACGTTTTTATTTTTAAAAACGATGGTGTTGCCTGCATTACTACAGAAGATACAGGCGGGTTCGTATTTTTTCAGAATAATTTTTTCATCGTCAACGTAAATCTCAAGAGCATCCTTCTGCGCGATGCGGAGTGTCCGGCGGAGTTCGACAGGAATTACAACCCGTCCCAGTTCGTCCACTTTGCGAACGATGCCGGTTGATTTCATAAAAGTCCCTCCTTAAATAGCAAAATTCGACAGCTCTTTTATCAAAATTATACTTGAATTTCCACAAAAAGTCAATAGTGGAAATCCCATTACAATTCTTGACAAACGCCCTGATATCGAGTATATTAAATTAAAAGCTAAAAAGCAGTGAAGGGAAGAGTAGACCCCTGGAAGGACCAACAGAGAGCCGCGGGAGCTGAAAAGCGGTGTCTGCGAAGGGAGTTGAAGATGGTCCCGGAGCTCTGCAGTTGAAATTGGAGTAGGTTGCAGCGGGTTAACCTCCGTTAAAGGGTCAGGGTTTTACAGGATTTCTGTAAAACCTGGAAGAGAATCAGGCTTTTTGCCTGGTTGAATAAGGGTGGTACCGCGATCCCTCGCCCCTTGCCGGGTTGAGGGATTTTATAATTTTTGAAGGAGGTTTTGAAGATGAAAAAAGGGGTATACTATTTAACCACGCCTATTTATTACCCCAGCGGTAAACTGCATATTGGCCATACCTATACCACAGTGGCGGCAGATACAATTGCCCGCTATAAACGCCTGCAGGGGTATGATGTGTTTTTCCTCACGGGGACGGATGAACACGGTCAAAAAATTGAACGGAAAGCAAAAAAAGAAGGGAAAAATCCAAAAGATTACGTGGATGAAATTGTTTTCTGGATCAAGGATCTCTGGAAATACTACGGGATTTCCTATGACCGCTTTATTCGGACCACTGAGGAGGAACATAAAAAGGGTGTTCAGGAAATCTTCCGCAGGCTGGAGAAGAAAGGTGACATTTACAAGGATAAATACGCGGGCTGGTACTGTGTTCCCTGTGAAACCTTCTGGCTGGAAAGGCAGCTGGAGGATAAAACCTGTCCTGACTGCAACCGCAAGGTAGAATGGATGGAGGAAGAAAGTTATTTCTTCCGACTCTCTAACTATGCTGACCGCCTGCTAAAATATATTGAAAACAATCCGGAATTCATCCAGCCTGATACCAGGCGGAATGAAATGGTTAATTTCATAAAACAGGGCCTGGAAGATCTCTGTATTTCAAGAACTTCAATTAACTGGGGAGTCCCAATTCCTGGAGCACCGGGTCATGTTGCTTACGTCTGGATTGATGCTTTAAGCAATTACCTGACCGGGATTAATTTCCCGGCAGGGAAAAAGTTTGACAAATTCTGGCCCGCCGACTTGCACCTGGTGGGTAAGGAGATTATGCGCTTCCATACAATTATCTGGCCCATCATGCTGCTGGCCTTGGATCTTCCTCTGCCCAAGCAGGTATTCGGCCACGGCTGGCTCATTTTAGACCAGGAAAAAATGTCTAAATCCAGGGGGAACGTTGTTGATCCCTTTGCCCTGGGAGAGGAGTTTGGTGTTGATGCTATCCGCTATTACCTGCTGCGAGAGGGGGTCTTCGGTTCCGACGGCAATTATTCCCTTCCCGCTCTGATAAAAAGGATAAACTATGATCTGGCCAATGACCTCGGCAACCTCCTGCACCGCACGGTGACCATGATTGATAAATACTTTGGCGGGAAGATACCCAAACCCGGCCCGGAAACCGACCCCGATGGTTCTCTCAAGGCCGAGGCAAAAAACGCCCTCCAGGAGGTGGAGACCAATCTCGACCGGCTTTACTTCCAGAACAGCCTGGAGGGGCTGTGGAAATTTATCCGCCGCAGCAACAAGTATATTGATGAAACTCAGCCCTGGATTCTGGCCCGGGATGAAGCCAATAAAGAAAGGCTGGGCACCGTTCTTTATAATCTTGCTGAAGCCCTGCGGATAATTGCCCTGGCCCTGCGCCCCTTTATGCCGGACACCCCCCATGGGATCTGGCAGCAACTGGGCTTGAAAAAAGACCTGGCCAAACTGCCCTGGGAAGCGGCTAAAAAATGGGGAGAACTACCCCCCGGAACCAGGGTCAGAAAAGGAAAGCCTCTTTTTCCCCGCCTGGAGCTTGCAGACTATGAGGACTGGGGCTTAAAGGGGAGTGGAGAGAAAAAAAGTAAAGAAGAGCAAAAAACAGGGGATAAGAAAAAGCAAGAGCAAAAGTTCTCCCAGGTTGATTTCACCAGGTTCAAGGAAATTGACCTGCGGGTGGCTCGTATTGAAAAGGTGGAACCTGTTGAAGGCAGTGATAACCTACTCAAGTTACAGGTATCCCTGGGAGAGGAGCTCCGACAGGTTGTCGCTGGACTTGCCCGGGAATATGAACCCTGGGATCTGATCGGGCGCCACGTAGCCTTTGTGGCCAACCTGAAACCTGCGGAAATATTTGGAGTGCGCTCTGAAGGAATGGTGCTTGCTGCCGGGGAAAAAGGTAATATGAAGATTGTGGAGATCCCTGAAGTAAGTCCCGGGAGTCCAATTAGCTAATAAAGGAGGCGAATCCATGCAGTGGAAGGGATTGATCGATACCCACGTCCACCTGGATTTTGGGCATTTCGATGGCGAAAGAGACCAGATAATTGAAAGGGCCAGAATTGGTGGTGTGGAGAAGGTTATAAATATAGGGAGCAACCTAAAATCCTCCCAGGAAACAGTTAAGCTGGTCCGCAATTACCCTGATTATATCCGGGGGGCTGTGGGTATCCATCCTCATAATGCCCGTGACCTCAATGGCGACCTGCTGAGAAAGATAAAAGAGCTGGCTAAAGGGGAAGAGATAGTAGCCCTGGGCGAGATGGGGCTGGATTTCCATTACGATAATTCTCCCCGGGATGATCAAAAGAGAGCTTTTCGCGCCCAACTCCGGCTGGCCCGGGACCTGGGGAAACCGGCCGTAATCCATTCCCGTTCTGCGGAAGGCGATACTGTTACTATTCTGCGGGAGGAAGGAATTCAGGAAATCGGGGGAGTAATGCATTGTTTCTCCGGGAATCGGATTACAGCCGAAAAAACCCTTGAGATGGGGTTGTACCTGGCTTTTGGTGGGGTAATAACCTTTCCCAAAGCCGATGAGTTGCGGGCGATAGCGGCTTCTACACCCCTGGAACGCTTACTGATTGAGACTGATTGCCCCTACCTGACTCCCGTTCCTTACAGGGGCAAGAGAAATGAACCCCTTTACGTTGGGTATGTCGCGGAAAAGCTGGCGGAAATTAGAGAGGAAAGCCTGGAAGAGATTATTGCTGCAACAGCAAATAATGCCCGCAAGTTATTCAACCTTTAAGTGATGGGCTTATTAAAGAGAGATCCAGAGAGCGGATCTCTCGTTTTCTTTTCGGGAGATAACCAGAGCAATGCTTCTAAAAAAGAGAAAAAATAGTAGTGCCGAAAGCCACCTAGCATAAGAGTGAAGGGCGGTGAGGCAGAGTTGGAAAGCGAATTATATTTGTTCGAAAAAACCGGAATTAAGCTCCGGACAATTTCCTGGCAGGCCACGTTGAACTATGGCGGGGAAAGAATTGATATAGAAGAAAACTACCTTGCCTGGAAAGAAAAGGGTTTTGGCAAGAAAGTTTTTTTGGAAAATGGCCTGGGGCTGGAGCTGGTCCTCAATATAGAAGAAATTGGCGAGAAAACCCTCGTTTTAAAAAGCGAAGTGGCCAATGTTGGGCAGAGGGAGTTTTTTCTGGAAAAAGTTTCCCCTCTCAGGGCAAAGGGGTTGGATATACCGGTTGAGAACATGGTATTTTATCGGCAGGGCTGGCAGTCCTGGTCAGCAAGTGGTTCTTTTCGTCCCGGGGAAGCAGACCCCGATCCCAGGACTTCAATTGCCCGGCAGGGGGCTGTAAATATAAAAAACCCCTCTCCAGGGGAAAGAATACATCTTGAGCCCCAGCTTATTCTCTGGGGAGAGGTGGACGAGGTCCATAAAAAATACCTGGAACTGGTGGGGAGGAAAATGAAGGCAAGGGTTCGGGGGAAAAA
>PWGV01000104.1 GCA_003554585.1 Halobacteroidaceae bacterium
ATATCGAGACTTCCATTTGTATTGTTGATGACGGTCATGGCATGACTCCAGATGAGTTGTTTGAAGCGATGAGACCGGGCAGCATCAGTCCGTTGGAGCAGCGGTCACCTAGTGATCTGGGCAGGTTTGGCCTTGGCCTGAAAACCGCTTCTTTCTCTCAATGTCGGAAATTGACAGTGTTGACGCGAAAGAAAGAGATTCTATCCTGTGCCCGTTGGGATCTTGATTCTGTAGTCGAAGACGATGAATGGCTTTTGCAAATCCTGAATGCTGATGAGATTGAAAGAATCCCTTGGTTATCAAAACTGGGTAAAACTGGCACCATTGTTATGTGGGAAAATCTTGACAGACTGACAGATAAAACTTCCGGAGATAATCTTAATCACCATCTTTATGACAGCTTAGATGAAGCCAGAAGATATTTAGGCTTAATTTTTCACAGGTTCTTAGACGGAGAGCGCCCCTTCCCGAAGTTTAATCTGACAATTAACGAAAGAAAAGTTGATGCGCTTGATCCTTTCAATTCTCGTCATCCTGCCACACAAACCCTTCCTGAAGAGATCTGCAAAGTAGAAGGTCACAAAGTAAAAATTCAGCCCTTTATTCTTCCTCATCACAAAAAATGTACCCGCTCTGAATATGAACGCTACGCAGGCCAAGGTGGTTACCTGAGAAACCAGGGTTTTTATGTGTACAGAATGGGCAGGCTAATTATACATAGAACTTGGTTTAAGGTTACACGGCAGTCTGAACTAACACGGCTTGCCAGGGTACGTGTTGATATTCCCGGAGAGCTTGATCATTTATGGAAAATAGATGTCAGAAAAGCATCTGCTCAGCCACCGTTTGCCGTTAGACAGAGATTGAAGGCAATATCTGAACGTATAACCGGAGCATCTGGCAGGGTTTACACTTTCAAAGGGCATAAGCCAAAAAATCTGGAGGTTGACTCTCTCTGGGTAAGAAAAATTATACGTAACGAAATTTTATATGAAATCAACAGGGATCACCCAATTATTAGACATTTTATCGAGGCTATAGGAAAAGAAAAGGCAAGCACCTTTAACGCTCTAATCAAAGCTGTAGAAAGCTGTTTTCCAGTAGATGCATTCTTCGCAGACGCTGCAGGAAATAGTGAAGCCTTAGCTGATAACAAGATGCAAGAAGATACTATGAAGATGTTGCTGGAACTTACTCTTGAAGCTTTCAAGGAGCAGGGGCTGTCCATGTCAGATATTGTTAAAATTTTAGAAAAGACAGACCCTTTCAGAAACAATATGAAGACTGTGCAAACAATTTTAGAAAGTAAGAAAAAGGCATAACCATGGCTATTGAAATGCTGAAAGGGGCAGTTGCAGGAATTCTTTACAATCTGCCCAACCTTACACCAGAGTTAATCAGAGAACATCTGGAAAAATTAAGTAAAGTTCCAGGCTTGGAAGCGACACCAGATGAATTGGAAAAACTTGCTAAAGAATTTGAAAGCAAGCTAAATGTCAGCATGTCAAAAGGCTGGGTTGTAAAAGAGGATTTTACTCCTTGGCTGGCGAAGGCGAGACGTGACATAGATCCTTATTATTGGGATCGTTATAGAAAAATCCTTGAACTGAAAGATTTTCCACCGACTGTCATCGCTAAGATTGATGAGGTGACAGACCGCACCCTGGATCTTCTTGAGAATCCCGCCAAAAAGGGCGCTTGGGATAGACGTGGAATGGTAGTGGGTCATGTCCAGTCCGGCAAAACTGCCAACTACATAGGTCTGATCTGCAAAGCCGCTGATGCAGGCTATAAGCTAATCATTGTAATCGCTGGCATTCAAAACAGCCTGCGGAATCAAACGCAGGAACGTATTGATGAAGGTTTTGTTGGTAGAGACAGCTCAAGACTGGAAACCGGTAGAGAGCACAGGCTCATTGGAGTAGGGAAAATCGATGCAACAAATCTACCCATAACTTTAACCACTTGTGTTCACGACTTTAACAAAAAAACAGCTTCATCTTTTGGTGTTCAGCTTAGCGCTTTAAAGATGCCAACAGTCCTTGTTATCAAGAAAAACTCCAAAACTTTAGACAATTTAATTAACTGGTTGAAAGAGCACAATACTACTGGTGGTGAAATAGCTTCTCCAATGCTGTTAATTGATGACGAAGCGGATAATGCATCGATCGATATCAATTCTTCCCCTGAAAAATCCTCAAAAATCAACTCACAAATCAGACAGTTGCTGAACCTCTTTGATAAAAAATGCTATGTTGGCTATACTGCTACACCTTTTGCAAATATCTTTGTAGATCCATATACTGTGAATGATATGTTGAAAGAAGATCTTTTTCCAAGGGATTTTATTGTAACACTTGATGAGCCTAGCAACTATTTTGGTGCTGACAAAGTTTTTATTGGTAATAAAAACAGCACTTTCCTCCGTGAAATAGTTGATAACGAGGACACTCTGCCAATCAGACATAGAATTGATCACAATGTTACAGAAATTCCAGAAAGCCTGAAAAAAGCTATAAGAACTTTCATACTTGTTCGTTGTTTGAGGTTAATCCGTAAACAGAACGGAAGGCATAACTCAATGCTGATTAATGCTAGCCGTTTTCTTGCACTTCAGAGTCAGTTGAGAAACCTTGTGCATGACTACTTGAAACGTCTTGAACAAAGAATCCGGTATGAGGCTGCAAAATCAACACACGAGGCTCTTAGAGACGAGTTTGTAGCTAGTATTCATAGAACATGGGATGAAGAATTTTGCCACTTAGATCATGGATGGCAGAAGATTCAATCTAACTTGCTGGAAGCAATAAGCCCAATCAAAGTAATTGAAGTGAACAGTCGCTCCCCTGGTGCCCTCAATTATCGTGATTATGCTGATTCTGGTTTAAATATTATCGCCA
>PWGV01000073.1 GCA_003554585.1 Halobacteroidaceae bacterium
GATATAATGCCTTGTCTGCGGATTCCATTAATTCATGGCCGCTATCGCTTGATTTTAACTCGGCCACACCAAGGGTCAGGGAAATCGGTTTTTTCAGGGGAGAAAATTTCATGTTTTTTATTTTTTTCCTTACCCTCTCCGCTACTTTGTTCGCCCCAGAAATATCTATTCCGGGCAGAATAATGGAAAATTCTTCTCCACCAATTCGACCTGCCATATCCTCCTGCCTTATTTCTGATTTAAAAATTGACCCTGCTTCAGCCAGGACTCGGTCTCCAACAAGGTGACCAAAAGTATCGTTGACTTTCTTGAATTCATCAAAATCAGCAATTATAACTGAAAGGGGTCTGCCCTGGCGATGAGACAGGGCCACCATTTTCCCCAAAAACTCGTAAAAATGCCTGCGGGTTGATAAACCGGTCAGTTCATCAACTTTTAAAAGCTTTTCCAGTTGCTCATTTAGCTCTCTGACTTTTCGAGCTTCTTTAATTCCCTTGACTATAAAATAGGAAATCAAAAAATAAATTGGAGTAACCAGGGCTTGAAAAGTAAGGCGAGTATAAATACTTTCCCAGATTGGCGCTCCGTAAACCCAGTTTAAGGCAAGGGGAAAACCGATTGCAGTTGTAACAATGTAGGGCACAATAATTGATGTAATAATTGCTTTCCAGTTGAATCTTGAAAACATGTGGTGGAAAATTAAACCTGCGAGGAAACCCCTGAGCATTACCAGTAACCCAAAGATAAGGACATAGTTTTCTATTCCGTGCCAGAAAAAAACCGAAACAAAATCAAGCACTCCCCCCAGAGCCATCCCCCAGAGAGGCCCAAGCAGAATTCCCCCCAGCATCGTTATAAGGGGCGGGAAACCAAGTCTAAACCCATCTTCCATGTGGGGAATTGAAATTACTATCAGGTTTCCGGGTTGGCCAAGAAAAATTCCTATACTTAATAAAATCAGGCTTATCTTTAGGGCCTGTTTGGAATCGAATAAGTAATTCTGTTTTCTCTCCTTAAAAAGAAAAAATTTATCGCCCACTTTATTCCCTCCCCAAAAAGTGAGGTTAGTGATTTCCCTAATATAACTTCGCTACCCATAATTTATAACTTTCAAATTTATTTATCGGGTAAACTAAAGAAATATTTTGTAAAAAAGAACTCGCAGTTTTTTCCGCGAGTAAGTAATAAAGCTTTTCTTTATTTAGGAGACCTGCTTTTCTCATCCAAGGAGGGATGGAAAACCTTCCAATCTATTTTTATTTGATTTTAATTATCATATCCTTCAGGGGTGTTCTTTCTGTCTTTATTGTCCCATTTGCGGGCCACCCCAGGGCGATATGCATTACAGGCTGGAAATATTCCGGGGCCCCGATTTTTTCTTTGAACCTGAGGGAGGTTTTTTCGGTTTGAGTAAGCCAAACTCCTCCCAAACCCAGGGCGTGGGCCATCAAAAGCATATGGTCACCCGCGGCCGCACAATCCAAAACCTGGTTGTGGGGAACAATTTTATCATGTCCTACTGCAGGGTAAATCCTATCATCATAACCGATGACAATAATTACACATCTGCCAGCAGGAGTAGGAATGTCACTCGTAATTGCTGAAATCTCTTCTTCTGAAGTCAATACAATAAAGCGAACAACTCCCAAATTGCAGCCCAGGGGAGCCGCTCTACCAGCTTCCATGATTTTTTCAATTAATTCTCCAGGTACCGGTTTTTCTTCCCACTCCCTGATTGAACGCCTTTCCCGGATTAGTTTTTCTACTGTTTCCATTTCTTCCTTTTTAAAAGGTTCCGGGGGGGAGGGGAGTTCCTCTGGTTTTACTTTTTCTCCCTTATTTAACCTATCTGCAAATTCTATGTATTTCTTCCCCCATTCAATGTCAGGGTTTTTTTCGGATAATCCCCTTTCTCTCCAGACCTCCAGAATCATCCTGGCTTCGTAACCAAAATTTTCCGGAACAGGCATGTTTCGCGCAATAATCTGGTTAAACTTAACCTCAATTCCATGATGGACTCTTTCCCTAAATAATCCCCCTAAAGCAACGGGTTCCATTTTTAACAAATCTTCCCTGGTGTAATTTTTTCCTACTGCACGGACGAACCCTTTTCTACTCATTACCACTGTCTCCTTCCCTGGTTTTCTTTTCCTCAAAATCAAATAGACACATTTCATCCCCATCAAGCATATTTTTTAAATGCTTACAGGTAATTCCATTGTAACTTGCAAATTTAGCCTGATCCACAAAACAGTAAAACCTGGCCAGTTTTTGGTTCCCTCTGGTTAACCAGACTGAAGCAAGAGGACAATAATCCACCCTGGCAAATTCTTTATCTCCTTCTTTTACTGTTGTTGAATCCCACACTAAATCAGGTAAATCTTCACCTTTACTATAATTTTCTAAGGTCAGGGGCAGACCTTTCTCCTGGACTTTCTCCCGAACCTGTTCCCCAATTTCTGAACCATAACGCATAACCGCATCTTTTAATAGTTCTCCGGCCTTTTCTTCACCGAAGTTCTCCTCTAGAACCTCACCTACATAGTGGTAAAGCATGGCTATCCGGTTTGCCATTAAAATAATTTGTTTCTTCGCTTCTTCTACAGAAATTTTCTCTTCAGTCATTTTTGTCCTCCCGTGTTTGCCTTTGATTAACATTTTTTATTTTGAACAAGCACAAAAATGTTCTCCCTCTACCTGGCGCAAGGGATACTCCTCTTTCTTGGCAAAGGAAAAATAAATTGAACCGTTTTGCAGTTCAATATCTTTAATTGCGGAAAACAGGGCCGGTTTTTCTTCCTGAAGTAGCCGAATAATATTATCCCGAACCTGCTTGATTCCCTCCTTCACTTTGATTTTAAGATCCAATTCCTGAACATAAAAACCATGAATTAGATCAAGAAAAGGTTCTCCTGGACTGGCTTCAGAGGTCAGTTCTTTTTTCCTGATCAAAAATTTTTCCAGGTCTTTTCCTTCCCAACCGCAAGCTTTCCCTGCTTCAGCACAACGGGGATGAAAACGGCATCCATTCGGGAGATTTATCGGATCAGGAATTTCTCCTTCAACATTTACCGGTTCTCTCCCGCTTTCAATTCTGGGCACAGCCTGAATTAACATTTTTGTATAGGGATGCTGGGGATTTTGGATAACTTCCTCTGTAGGACCTATTTCAAGGATCCGCCCCAGATAGAGAATCCCAATCCGGTCACAGATATACCTAATAGTTGCCAGGTCATGGGAGATATAGATAATTGAAACTCCAAGGTCTTCCCTGAAACTTCTTAATAAATTTAAAACTCCAGCTCTAATAGAAACATCAAGCATTGAAACAGGCTCGTCAGCGATAATAAACCTGGGATTTAAGGAAATAGCCCTTGCTAAGGCAATTCTTTGCCTCTGTCCTCCGCTAAGTTGATGAGGATATTTAAGGAAATACTTTTCCGGAGGAACAAGTTCAGCTTTTGTAAGGGCTTGTTTTACCATTTGTATTCTTTCTTCTTCAGTTTCTCCTATTTTATGAATCTTTAAAGGTTCCATTATTGTATTAAAAACTGTAAAACGGGGATTCAAAGTTTCATAGGGATCCTGAAAGACCATCTGGAAATTTTTCCTGAATTCCTTAACCTTTTTCCCCTTGAGAGCGGAAACATCCTTATCTGCATAAAGTATTTTCCCCTTGTTTGTTGGTTGCAAATGACAGAGCATTTCTCCCAGCGTGCTTTTCCCTGATCCACTTTCCCCGGCTAATCCAAGAATTTCATTTGATTTTACCTGGAAGGAAACATTATCCACTGCTTTTAATGTTTTGTTGGGGGCCCTTTTAATTGTATTGAGAAATCCCTTTTTCATAGGAAACCAACGATGCAACTCTTCTGCTCTTAAGACTATTTTTTCCTGGCTCTTTTGAGAATTTTTTTCTTTCTTCTGATTTGTGGCCCCGTTTTTTCTCCAGGTTTTAACCTCTTTTGCCAGGTTGCGAAATTCTTTTGCCCTGGAAAAATAGTGGCAAAAAACAAAATGCCCCTTTTTTATCTCCCTTTCTCCCGGTTCTTCCTGACATTTTTCCGTAGAAAACGGGCACCTTTCCATGAATCTACACCCCTCGGGGGGATCACTTAAGTCAGGGGGAACTCCCGGAATAGAAATTAATTCTCCCCTTGCCTCATCGAGGGTCGGAAAAGCATTTTTTAAACCCATAGTATAAGGGTGGCTGGGGTTATTTAAAACCTCCTGGGTTGAACCATATTCCATAACCTTTCCCCCGTACATAACAACCACCTTATGACAGGTTTCGGCCACAACAGAAATATCATGGGTTACCATTACCATGGCATTTTTTAGTTTCTTTTGTAATATATTTAGCTGTTTTAAAATCCCATCCTGAACCACAACATCAAGTGCTGTAGTTGGTTCATCAGCAATAAGGAGGTCGGGTTCTAAAGCAAGGGCCATTGCAATTACAACCCTCTGTTTCATACCCCCACTTAACTCGTGAGGATAAGCCGCCAGCCTTTTCTGTTCAAGGCCCACCATCTTGAATAATTCTCTTGCCCGGGCATAAGCATTGGAGTTGGAAACATTTCTATGGATTTGAATTGCTTCAACAATCTGATCCCCCACCCGGTAAACAGGATCAAGGGCATTCATTGCGCTCTGGGTTACCATTGCAATGCTTTCCCAGCGAACACGGTTTAATTCTTCATCTTTTAATTTCAGGATGTCTTTCCCTTTGAAAAGAATTTGCCCTCCTTTATATGAAGCATTTTTGGGAAGAAGCCGCATTATGGCTTTTGCCATTGTGGTTTTTCCACAACCACTTTCCCCAACAAGACCCAAATTTTCCCCTTCTCCCAGGGAGAAATTAACTCCATCTACAGCCTTTACATAGCCATTTTTCGTTTTATAATAAGCTTTAAGGTTCTTAATCTCTAGCATCTTCTATTTCTCCTTCCAGGCGGGGGTTGGTCAAAACCTCAAGGGATCTAGATAGAAAAAAGACGGAAGAAACTGTAAGCATTATCAAAACTCCGGGAGGGATAATCCACCACCAGGCAGTTCTCCATGCTCCCGATAAGCGAGCCGCGTGGAGAATTGTTCCCCAGCTATAAATTCTGGGAGGACCCAACCCTAAAAAACTCAAAGTTGCCTCAGCCGTAATTGCCCAACCCATTGCCACAGCAAGCTGTAAAAAGGCAAGGGGCAAAATATTTGGGGCAATATGTAAATAAATGATCCGGGCATTATTAGCCCCAACGACTTTCGCCGCCTTAACAAAAGGCCTCTCGGAAAGACTTAACACCTGGGACCTTATAATTCTGGCATTCGTTCTCCAGGTTAACAGTCCTATTGAAAGAAAAACAATCCAGAGGCTTGGCTCAAATACGAGGACCAGAATCATGGCAAAAGGCTCAAAAGGAAGCGCATACATTATATCCACAAACCGCATCAGAAGATCATCGAGAAGTCCTTTGAAATAACCAGCAAGAAGGCCAACATTAACCCCAACAATGCTGACAAATAGAGCCGTAACAAAGCCGATAAAAAGGGCTGTTCTTGTTCCAAAAACAACCTGGCTAAAAACATCCCGACCAATGTGAGTGGTTCCAAAAGGGTGTGCCCATGTGGGTGAAGCCAGTTCGTTAACATATGGGTCAGTCCCCACAACCATTAATTTATCCTCAAACAAAGCAAGGCTCCTGAAATGCCTCCGGTAAGGATTGTCCACCCTGTCCCACCTGAGGCCATCATAGTTTAAACTGATTCCAAATCTACCCGCTACATAAATATCATTTTCATCCCGGATTATTACAGACCTCAATTCTCTGGTTTCAGGACCATATTGTTCTGACCATCTCTGCCCATTATAGAAAAAAATTGTCCCTCTTTCTCCCACTGCCGCTGCAAATCCAGAAGAAATAATATCAATATCAAAAAAATCCCGAATAGTCATAACCATTTCCGGGGATAAATTGCCGTTTTCCCACTTTAGAATTGTTCCCCGGGAACCGACAATAAATCCATTATCCTGGTCCAAAAGGGCGATTCCATGAAGATCATTGGGAGTTGGAGAAGAAACCTGTTCCCAGTTTGTTCCATCCCACTTATAAATAGTTCCCTCCTGGCCAACCGCCAGGCCAAAGTTTTCCCTGACCAGTTGAACATCATAAAAAGTCCCTGTAAAACCAGTATCTTCTTTTCTCCATTCTCCGTTTTCGTACATTAATAATGTTCCCCCGGACCCCGCAACAACCCCAAATTCTCCCCTGAGAAAACTAAGGCCAAAAAGGTCTTCTTCTGTGGTTAGTTCCCAGGTGGTCCAGGTTCCCTTTTCTCTTGAAGCCATAAAGCCCCCATCCCCTACGGTATAGGGTTTATCTTCAATAATTTTAATTTCGTTTAAAGGTAAATCAGAAATCCATTCATCTCTGAACAAACTTTCTTCAAAGGAAAAAACGACTCCCTCGGTTTTAATATGGGTCTCATTAGGATCATATAAAGCCAGAAATGGGGCGAAAATTCCAACCATTGTTAAAAACAAAAGGATAAAAACACCTGTTAAAGCAAGGGGATCCCCGGCAATTATCCGTAAAGGGCGGCTAATGTTTTTCAGATATAGTTTGATTATTTCTTTTTTTAAGTTTTTGTTCTTCCTTTCTGATTTCATTTTACTTCCCTCCCCGATAAACCACTCTGGGATCAAGATAACTGTAGAGCAAATCGGCGATCAGGTTCATTACCAAAATCATTGCCGCCATCAGGAGAAAAGAAGCCTGCGCCAGTGGGTAATCACTATTCCGAACCGCCTGAAGCATCTCTCTACCCAGGCCCGGCCAGGAAAATACCGTTTCTATTACAACCTGTCCGCCAATTGCCAGCCCAATTGTTACGGCTGCCTGGGTAACAACAGGAAGAAGGGCATTTCGGGCTGCATGTCTATACATTACTCTTCCCTCGCTCATGCCCTTGCCCCGACATAATTCAATAAAATCTTCTCCCATCACTTCAAGCATAGTGTTCCTCATTATTAACATCGGCAATCCTACGTAATAAAGGCCAATGGTTAAAGAAGGTAAAAGCAAGTGGTGAAGAAAATCAAGAGTGAAGATTTTGGTTAAAAAAGTGGTCTCGGCAAAAGGAATTGTCCGCATTCCGCTGGCAGGAAAAATTCCCCACCTGATGGAAAATAACATGATTGCAATCATCCCGGTCCAAAAAACTGGAGCCGATCTAAATAATAAAGCTACCGCAATTGAGCCCGCTTCAAATCGGGTCCCCCTTTTCCAGGAAAGCAGCACTCCGAGAAGGGGACCTATTATGTAGGAAATTAAAATTGCCAGAAACATTAAAACCAATGTATTTAACAATCTTTCATGAATTATTCCCGCAACCGGTGCTTTATAGTAAAATGAAGTCCCGAATTCAAGACGGAGAGTATTTCTCAGGTAAATGAGGTACTGGGTTCCGAGGGGTTGGTCCAGCCCAAACCTCTCCTGGACAAGGGCTCTCTCCTCCCTGGAAAGACCTTCAGCTATAAGGGCTTGTGTTGGATCTGGAAGGCCAAGCCGGAATAGGAAAAATAGCATGGTTATTATTATCCAAAAAATGATTACACTCTGGCCTAAACGTTTAAGAACATATGTCCCTTTATTCAAGTCTTCTCCCCTCCCAAGCTAATGCTAAAAAATATAATTTAAATTGTTGAAATTGGTCCCCCCATTAATCCTTCAAAAAGACCTTTTTGCCTGTTTTTTTGAGAAAGGGTTTGTAAGGGATATGAAAATCTCCACATCCCTTACAATTTCCCTTTTTAGCTTTTCATGTTCTAGTTTTCAGGATAATTAATCCTTCCCTGAGCATCCCACCAGTAACCCGCTTCCGCAAGTAACTCCCGGGCCCTGTCAAGGTCGTAATCAAATTTCTGGACGTTGGAATTATGCCAGAAAGTATTTATCGGGGCAATAATTGAAGATCCCGGCTCACCAAGTCCGTCAAGAAGGACGTTAGTAATGGTAGTTTTATCTATGGCATAGGCCAGAGCCCGCCTGAGGCTTACATCATTAAAGGGTTCTCGCCGCAGGTTATACCTTAGTTTATGGTACCCGAAATCGGGAACAGTTATTATGGTGAGATGGTCCTCATCCCTGGCCAATCTCATATGAGCTGGCTCAATATGTCTCCCGGGCATATCCACTTCACCCAGGACCAACCCGGTGAAAAGGCCTTCAACATCGGCATAAAATGTAAATTCAATTCCTTCGATTTCAGTATCTTCTGCACTGAAGTGGTCTTTAAACGTTGCAAGTTCTATAAATTCTCCACGATCATAACGTTCAATAGAAAATGGTCCGCTCCCAACAGTTGGAATTTGATCCGGAGCAAGGTCCTGGGGATTATCGATATCTGACCAGATATGTTTGGGCAAAATCGGGATTTGACTTAATGTAACAGTTATGAAGGGAGAAAAAGGCTCCTTAAGATTAAACCTTACTGTCCGTTCACCCGTGATTTCAATAGAATCAATAACCTGGAAAAAGGAACGGAAATAAGCAAAATCCTGCTCAATGTAATATTCATAGGCAAATTTAACATCTTCTACTGTTAAGGGCACTCCGTCGTGGAAAGTCATATTTGGTCGGATAGTTACATCAACAGTTGTTTCATCAACGGCAACGATTTCTTCGGCAGCCCATGGCTGAGGTTCTACATCCGGAGTCAGACGAACAAGTCTGTCATAAACAATTCGTAATAATTTCCAGCCTGAAGCAGTAGTAGAATCTAGAGGGTTTAAGGTGTCGGGTTCAGATGGAGTTCCGATTCTCAGGACTTTATTTTCAGTTAATGGGGTTACAGAATGAGGGGTCCAGTCATTATAAAGACCCTCTCCAGCCATTACCTCATAGTTTGCAAAGGTTTCATGGTTGAAAACCATCGCCTGGTCCCGGTAATAAAGGACGTGTAAGGGTTGATCTTCAACAATTATCCTCTGCGCTTCATGAACCAGTTCTCTCCTTGCGTTAACATCAAATTCTTTCTGTTGTTTTTCCAGGATAGTATCATAATCCAGGTTAACATATCCTCCCGGGTTATTTTCCCCCAATCCGGTTTGTTCCGAAGATAGGGTGGACAAAAAGAAATGAGGATCAAGCCTATCCACCCGTCCCGTCCAGAGAAGGATAGCCACATCAAAATCCTGTTCATCATAAAAAATTTGAATGTGAGGCATCAGATCCCTTGTTCGGACACTGACTTCAAATCCAAGTTCCCTCCAGGATTGGGCAATCAAATGACCTGCTTCATATAAAATTGGATCGTAAGATTCGGTGGTTGTTAGGATATTTATTTCATCAATTCGAGTTGCCGAAACGCCAGGGGTAACAGCAGCCAGACTCCCTGCAAAAAACAGGGAAAACGAAAGAAAGATTATGGCAATTCTAGTTTTCATTGTTCCACTCTCCTTTTTCTAAATTATAACCAGTGCAAAGTATTTTTCTTCAAATATTGGAAATTCAGTTCGGTTTACATTTTCCCCACCCCCAGGTAATAGTTAACTAATTTTCTCCATGGAAAGAATTGAAAAAATTCATCTAAAGCGGCAATACCGACTTTCCATTATTTACAACAACCTCGCCGTTTTTCATAACAAAGGTAACCTTCTGACAGGCTTTTATATCTTTTAAAGGGTTTCCATCAACACATATGATATCGGCAAATTTCCCTGTTTCCAGGGTTCCCGTAAATTCCTCAACACCAAAACAAACAGCAGCGTTTTTTGTTGCAGTCTTGATTGCCTCAATTTCACTCAACCCGGCTTTAACCATTAATTCCAGTTCCTGGGCATTTTCTCCGTGATGATTAAAAGGACACCCCACGTCAGTCCCGGCAACGATGGAAACATTCTCTTCTATGGCGTACCGGAAGGAATCTAGGGAAACTTCTTTAATTTTTTCCGCTTTTTCCAGGATGTAATCGGGTAATTGGGCTTTTATTTCTTCTTTTAATATTGAAGAACCGGCTTTCCAGGTTGGCACATAAAAGACTCCTTTTTCCGCCATTAGGGAAGCAATTTCACGATCAAGATAATAACCGTGTTCGATACAATCTACCCCGGCTAAAACAGAGCTTTTTATGCCCCCAGCCCCCTGGGCGTGAACGGTCACCTTTTTCCCCAAATTATGAGCTTCCTTAACCGCTGCTGATATTTCCTCCTCGCTCATATACTGGGTAGTTGGCCCACTGCCTTTTGAAGTAACCCCTCCCGTGACCATTAGCTTTATCAAATCGGCCCCAGCTTTAATTTGTGCCCGGACAGCTTTTTGCATTTCCTCTGTTCCGTCAACTGTAACACCACCAAGACCCTGTTCATTTTTTATATCAGGAACAAAATTAAGATCGGTATGTCCCCCGGTTACAGTAATATTCTTCCCCGCGCAAACCATTCTGGGACCTTTAACTAAACCCTGATCTATGGCCTCCCTTAAAGCAATGTCTATATCACTCTTTTCCCCGAGGGCTCGAATGGTTGTAAAGCCGGCAATAAGGTCATTTTGGAGGTTTACAAGGGCTTTCACGGTCCTATAGGGGTCAGTTTTTGTTAAAACTATATCCCAAAAATCCGGTTCCCCATTAAAACTGGGGTGAACATGGGCATCCATCATCCCCGGCATTATTGTTTTTTCTTCAAAATCAATGACCTCTGCCCCGCGGCGATTCCCTTTAAAACTACTGTCCTCTCCAACAAATTCTATCTTTTCCCCCTTGACAACAATTATCCCGTTTTCCATGGCCTTTTCTTTAACCCCATCAATTATGTTCCTGCTCTTTAAAATAAACATCTATTTCTCCATCCCCTTCTTTTTTTTGCTGCCTCTTTACTTGGAAAAAGTGCGTATAAAAAAAAAGCACCCACTCAAATTTTCATTTGTTTGAAATAGAATAATTTATTTCAGTAAAGATTCATGGATCCGTCTTCTGGTAGCAATTAAATGTTCTTCAACAGCTTTTTCAGCCTCAAGTGGGTCTCTGCTTCTTAAAGCCTCAATTATCCTGGCATGTTCCCCTATCCCCAGGGTTTCTTTTTCCTGCATATAGGGGTCAAACATTAAAATCCGCCGGGAATCATCAATTAGCCCTTCGGTTATTTTTAATAACCTCTTGTTCCTGGCCGCCCGGACAATTGATAAATGGAACTGTTTGTTGAAATCAAAAATTGCTTTTTCATCCTTGTAGATGTTGTAATACTCCATTTTTTCCAGTTCTTCCTCAGAGATGGTTTTTGCTCCGATGGATGCAGCCCCTTTTTCCAGGAAAATTCTAATGCTAAAAATTTCCAAAAGGTCATCATAACTCACAGGTTTTACCTGGTGACCCTTTCTTGGGACCCAGGTCAGTAAACCTTCTTGTTCCAGTTTTCCGAAAGCCTCCCTAACGGGGGTGCGGCTAACTTTGAATTTATTCGATATATCGGTCTCTAATAGGCTATCATCTTCTTTGATTTTTCCTAATAAAATATCTTCCTTAATCCTTTTATAAATCCTATCTTTCAGATTCTCACGGGGTTTTGCCAAAAGGCATCCCTCCTGCATTTTCTTTGTATTCTTATTGTATACACAGTAATTTCACAAGTCAATAGAGCAAAGAAATAAATAATCGAAATTAACTCCTTCAGGTTAAATTTTCCCTGAACTAACTCCCCTTTTTAGCCAATCACAATTCAAATCAAAAAAACCAGCTTTTCAGCTGGGGATTCTGGCCAGAGGAAAACCAAACGGGGGACTAAATTCAATTAAAAACCTTTCCTTAAATTTCCTCCTCCAGGTGGTACACTTTTACTTTAGCCTCCCGGTACACTTTCCCATTGACAAGAGCAATTGTAAACTCTTAAAGTCCACGTCAAAACAACACCAACAAACACAGCCAAATAAGCAATTAAAGGGATTTCCGATTGCTCAAATAGAGACCAAAAACCCTTTTTTTGCTTTTCTTTTTTAGTGATTTCCACTTTTTCAAATCCCTCCTTTTATCCACCCTTCCTTTTTCCAACTTTTTTCCCCTGCACCAAAAGGAAAGAAAAATGTTTTGCTTCTTTTACCAGTAGTTGCGATCCTTAAATTTCCCGGGTCTTCCTCCAAAACAGTGAAACCAATTACTGGTAATTCCCATGGTTAGCCAGAGCAAGACTGTTTAATTTTCAAAGTCAAATACTTATTTTCAATGAAAGTTCCTACTTATGACATTAACTTTTATGAATAAAGAGATCCGAAGGCGAACCAGAGTTGTGGGGATATTTCCAAATATGGACTCATACATTAGGTTAATGACGATTAACTTAATGGAATACAGTGAAGTTTGATCTGCAGGTCATTGTTATATCAACCAGGGAGGACCGAGAAAAAGCAGCATGATTTTTTTCGGAGGGTTAATGGTTTTTGCAAACTTTACTTGACACTACTTATTTTTTCAATCCTGTTTTTTCTGCAACAGAAAATAAGGAAATTATTTTTCTAATTTTTCCAGGAGTTCCTTAGTTCCATATAAATCAAGGTTTTCTATCCTTTTAAAGTGGCGGATATTACTGGTCACAATAGGGACCTTTTTTGCCAGGCTTTTAGCTGCAATCATTGTATCCTTTGGACCAATAACCTGCGCCTTTTCTCTTAATTCACGCTCTATCCCAGCGGCTATTTGAGCACATTCGCTATCAAAGGGCAAAATCTTCACCAGCCCGAGCAGATTTTCTTTTATTGTCTTTCTTTTTTCTTCTTCCTTAATACCAACAAATAGTTCAAAAACAGAAATGGAAGAAAAATATACAGTGTGGTTCTTAATTAATCGTTTGAAAACCTCTGAAGAAACCGGCTTTTTTTTCAGGTAATCTATTATAACGCAGGTATCTACTATAAACTCCATCTATCCCACAACTCCTTAATCCTTTTTTCCGTATTTTCTGCTTCTTCAGAAGTCAAAA
>PWGV01000162.1 GCA_003554585.1 Halobacteroidaceae bacterium
GTGGAAATCAGGGGATCGGGGTAAGTATGGTTGGAGCTGCCCTGGGGTTAAAGGTAAAAATAGTAATGCCGGAAAATATGAGCAAAGAACGGCAGTTGATGATGAAAGCTTACGGTGCAGATGTAATCCTGACTCCTGCAGGAAGGGACATTGGCGAGGCAATTGATAATTCAGTTAAAAAAGCTCATGAACTCCGGGATGCTGATCCCCGGGTATTTCTTGTTGATCAGTTCTGTAATCCAGACAACCCTGATGCGCACCGCCGTTTTACTGCCAGGGAAATACTCCAGGAGATTCCAGGGCCGATTGATGCCTTTGTTTCGGGGATAGGGACTGGAGGAACTATAACTGGAGTAGGGGAAGTTTTGAAAGAAAAATATCCCGATTGTTTGATTGTTGCCGTTGAACCGGAAAATGCTGCGATTTTAAAAGGGGGAAAAATAGGTCATCACATCCAACAGGGTATTGGGGATGGATTGATTCCCGATGTTCTCAACTGCGATATAATCGACAGGATAGTTTTGGTCTCAGATGAAGAAGCTTTGAAAGCTTCGAGAATACTGGCCAAAAAGGAAGGTCTTTTTGTCGGGGTTTCTTCGGGAACAAACCTGGTTGGAGCCTGCAGTATGGCAAAAGAGTTGGGCAAGAGTAAAACAATAGTAACTCTTCTTCCCGATAACGGGGAAAGATATTTATCAGCAGGACTAATTGAAGAAGATGAGGAAAATTGCTAAAAATTAAAAAAAGCTGGAAGCCATTTTTGGCCTGCAGCTTTTTTTATTTTTTCGATTAATAATTAACGGTTATTCAGAACCATATCTGCCTTCAAAGCCAGGTTTAGGGTGGCCTGATCTTCGTAATTTTTCAGATTAAGTCCGGTAATCTGGTGGATTTTTTGCAGGCGGTAGTTCACCGTGTTTTTATGAATAAAAAGCTCTTGTGCTGTTTTTAGAAGGTTTAGATCGTTTTTAAAATAAGCCTGGAGGGTTTTTAACAGTTCTCCCTTATTTTTCTGATCATATTCCTGGATGGGATCTAGATACCTTTTCTTGTATCTTGTCAGGGCAGGAGAATTTCTTAATTCGAAAAGAAGTTCAATAACTCCCAGTTGATCGTGTAAAGTTATTTTTTTATTTAGTTGTTCGCTAACTCTTGCGCATAAAAGAGCCTCTTTGTATGATGTCCGGAGTTCTTTTAGATCCTCCCGGGTTCTTCCCACACCAAGGTAAAATTCTGCCTCCCCTTGAAAAACCTCATCCAGTTTACCTGCGACCTCTTTTAAAATTTGGCCTAACATCTCGGGGTTTTTTGCATTTATAATTCCAAGTATTCGATTTCGCCGTGCTGATAATAGAATTCCTCCTGGGTAATTTTTGAAAATACCTGTGATATTTTTTAAAATATCAAATTTAAGATTATCCAAATAAAACTCCCTTTCAGGATCGATTGGATCTGAGGAGGAGGACCTAATCACAAAAACGGTTTTTTTCTGAGTAAGATTAAAATTCAAAAAAGATGCGCGGCGTTTTATTCCCTGAGGATCTTCAATTGTTCCAAAAAGTATATCCTCAAGGAGATCGCTTCCCAGACGTTGCTCTGCTTCAAAAACTGCTCTTTCTTTTTTTAATTCTAGGGCAATAATTGTACTGGCCTGATAAATGGCCAGGCAATCCTGCTGGTCCAGAGCTTGAAAATATTCCACCACGAAAATAAATCCAGCGTTGTTCAGGTTATCTTCTACTCGAACCACAAAGGAATTGTATAACTTTCCTCTCCAAGGAAGGGAAAAAGTTGTCCGGTTTTTTTTGCTTTTAAAAAATTCAGGGTTATTATCTAGATATTCCTGTAAAGCTTTGGTTAATTCATCATGCTCTTCTCGGGGCACCATACTTTTTCCTTTTATATTTCCCGAACTGTCTAAAATTAGGACGGGGTTTTCTATTAATGAAGAAAGAAGATGAGAAATATTTTCAATATCCCCTCCTTGGAGTAAGATGTTGAAAAATTTTTCCTGGACCTCGTGGACCCTTTTTAGCTGACTGTACTGTTCGCTGACAATATTCTCAAAAATGGGGAGAATTATATCAGCATAAGGCAACCTGGAGGGGATTTTAATTAAGGGAAGGTTCATTTCCTCTGCGCAATCAATCATCTCCTGGGGTATTTCTTTAATATACTGACCTGGTTTAATAACCAGACCCGCGATTTTTTGTCGGGCAAGATCCCGAATCAATTTAACCCCCATTTTAATATCATCTTTGAAAACGAAACCTGCGGTAAGGAGGAGTTCCCCTCCCTTTATCCAGCGCAGAACGCTAGGAACCTCAAGTATTAAAACCATTTTTATTTCATTATTTATATTTTCTCCACCCGCCAGGAGTGTACCATTACCTAAAGTTCCATCTTCTAATATATTTTTTATTGTAATTCCCAAAAGAAACACTCCCTCAAATAAACTTTACATATTAATTTCGCTTTGAGTCCCCTTTTCCCCTCTCCTAGAGGATGTTTTTATCTAAGAGAATAACTAAAGCACTCAAAAAACAGGTCGAGTAGTATGCCACTCCTCCAAAGGGTTGCAATTGACAAGCAGGTCCTTCCTTGAGGTTGATAGTTTGAAAGACCTTTAAGCGAAAAAGGTGGCAAAAAGTTTAAATCTTTTGGGACCCATTCAGATCCGGCCAATGCTTCTGAGGGAAATTTTTTACCGGCTTTGATCAGGGATAGTTATAACCCAAAATACCTTTTACTGCCCTGAAAATTAACCCCAAGAAAAAAAGCAAAAAACTAGTTCCCCCACCGGAAGAAACTCTTCCGTTTTAAAAATAAGATATGTGGTTAAAGCAATGTGTTTATGCGGTCTCTTCAA
>PWGV01000101.1 GCA_003554585.1 Halobacteroidaceae bacterium
CCGGGTTTCCTCCTTATCGCGTTGGCTGCCTTTTCCAGCAGAAATTTATCCCGGCATCCCAGCCTGTTTCTTCTGTTCTTAATCCTGGTTTTCTTGGGCGTACTGATCCTTCATACCTTCTGGTTTGCCGGTGAAGATTGGGCAATCCGTTTCTGTTTTCTTTAGGCGGGTCAAGCAAGTGCTCTCCCAGGGCTTGGGTCAACTTCGGGAGCAGGGGATTAAATTGGGCCGAATAGAATGCCATTTGACCCCCGGTATCGTTGATTTCTTTAAATATATTGTTGATCTCCGGGGTTACCCGGGTTGCTTCCACTCCTTCTCTTACCTCCAGGGCTTGAAAATCGGCATCCCCATACAGGAATGAGGAGGGGCACCAAAAATACCATGTAAAGCCCCTCCCTCGTCAACCATTAATATTAGCTTTAAATTTCTCTTCAATTAATAATTAAATTAACCCCTACCCCAACAAAAATCGAATCCAAAGGGAAAGGGGTCAGTTCTTAGAACTTCGGCATCAAAACCCTGGGCGAAACTGATAACCATAGTTCTGTCACCATCCACTTTTTCAAGTTTCCCATTTTCCAGGTACAAAGCGCTATCAGAAATCTTTATAAATCCAAATCTTTTGTAAAAACTCACCAGTTTTTCTTCATCACAACAAAGAATAGCAAAATCCAGTTCTTTTTGGGCCAGATCAGAGAGGACTTTCTTTATCAATATATTGGCCAATCCTTTTCCCTGGAAATCGGGGTTGATGCAAATTCCTCCCAAAAGCCAGCCCTCGAAATATTTGTCTTTTACAACAAACCAGCGTCTTTGCACCCCAGCGTGGCCTATAAGTTTGTCGGAAGACCACAAAATCCACCGCTCGTTAACTGGAAGAAGAGAACCTCCTCCTCCACGAAAGGCAGCCTGAAATAGATCCAGGATTTCAGCTTCCGGGATATTTTTATCCTGTGACAAATGCTCAATTCTTTTTCCAGAAGGCATTTTCTCTAGAAATTCAAAAGAAGGTTCCATCAGGAAAATCCACCTTGTTTAATATAACCCGGTGCTCCAGCTTCCTTATGAGCATTCCCATATAACTTTTGCGAGGGATAATATTCGGCGTAAAGCTGAATTCTGCCCGCCACTTGTTCGTCTGTAATGCTGGCAATAAAGGCCAGGACCATGTCAATTCCGGCTGAAATTCCCGCCGCGGTCCAAATCCTGCCGTCTCTTGTGAACCTTTCCTCAACAACTTCTACATCTCCCAGCTCTCTAAGCCTATCGAGAGAACCCCAGTGGGTAGTGGCTTTTTTCCCCGAGAGCAGTCCGGCCCGTTGAAGCAGGAAAGACCCGGTGCAAACGGACAGTACTGTTTTAGCCTTTTCAGATTTCTCGCTAATAAAATTTATCAGTTTTTGGTTATCAACTTCTCTTCTCGTTCCCCGGCCTCCGGGAACTAAGAGGAAATCCAGCTCGGGGCATTGGTTTATTGTTAAATCAGGTACTACAGTTAAGCCTTTTGAACACTTAACCGGTTCTTTGTGCTCGGAAATAATAAAACAATTTCCCGGCCCGTTTTCCCGGTCACTCCAGATACCAACCATTTCCCAGGGCCCAACAAAATCAAGTTCTTCTACATCAGGGAAAATTAAAATTCCAAAATTCAACCAGACCACTCCCCATTGAAAATGTTTTGACCAAAAATTAATTAATATATGTTTTCTTATTCACAGGGCTCGGGTTCCCGGAATAATATATAAGGGTTTTCCAAGGTCCCGTCCCCTTCTAGAGCAGTTGTCTCCGGGCTTATATTCAAGGCAGGAACCAATCCAATTTCATTATCTAAGGGAAAATAGGTTCCAATATAGCCTCCATGGTAGGTCCTTGTCCCGTCTCCAACAACAAGGAGAAAGGAATAATTGGTTGGAGGAAATGCTGTATTTAGCCAGTATTTATGATTTTTGTCGGGCGAAAACCCATGGGCTTCAACAATCCAGGGAAATCTTTGGACCAGCTCGGGAGTCGGTTTCTTCAATATATCCCAACCCCGATCATAAACATAGCGCTGAAGTTCAGGAGCGCCCAGGATAAATACCCTATCCGTAACTTCTTTATAATAGGCTTCGGCACTATTTGATACTAAACTACCAGTTCGTGGTGTATATTCGTAAGCTTTTGTTCCTCCATCCCTGACTTCAATATCCAGGTTACCGATATATACCCGGTGGGTGTGGGAAACAATCAATTCAATTTCTTCAGGAGAAAAGTTTGTTAAGAACCCTGGAATGTCCTCATACCCCTGGGGATAAAAAAAGCCATCAGGGTGGCCCCGGGGTGGATTGTAGGGATAGGTAACTTCCTCCTGGTCGCTGTTTAGCCATATTCTTATTGTGGATTCAGGATAATAATTGCTTCCCCTATCAAGTCGATGTTGATTGGCCCTGCCTCCCGGAGCATTTCCCCTGGGATCAAAACCCATAAGGGCAATGATCCGCTCGGAAAAAAGCATCCTGCTTCCATCCTGGTTGATATTAATTACTCTCCATAAAATTGGTTCATCGTAAAACTCCCCAAACAAGACAAAGTCACCAATATCTAAATCTCCATTCATTGAAGCCTGGGCAAAAGGCAGGCAAAAAAGCAACTGAACAAAAACAATTATTAAGACCTTAGCTAATTTTTCCAGGAAAAACACCTCTTTTATATTATTTGTTTCTTCTTCTCGGTATATTGGCGTATTGTTCAAATTTCAAGCCCTAATTATTTTTCTTTTTTCGAAAAAACCTCCACATGATTTCCTTCTGGGTCTGCAAACTCCAGGACCAGGTTATCTAAAATCTCTGTCAGTGGAAAAACAATTTTACAACCTCTCCTGACCA
>PWGV01000165.1 GCA_003554585.1 Halobacteroidaceae bacterium
AAACAATAGGTTAGATCTCTATTTAGACTTTCCTAAAGGAAGTACATTTTCATGTTCGGTATGTGGGGAAGGTGATTGTAAACCTTATGATACGAAGAAAAAAACTTGGCGGCACTTAGATTTTTTTCAGCATAAGGCCTATATTCATGCCAGAGTACCAAGAGTGAACTGCCCCGAGCATGGGATAAAAACAGTTAAAGTACCCTGGGGACGCCCTAAATCAGGCTTTACACTTATGTTTGAGGCATACATAATGACCTTGGCTAAGGAAATGCCCATTGGCCCTATTGCTCAGTTAGTAGGTGAGCATGATACCCGCATTTGGCGTATCATCCACCATTATGTGGGACAAGCCCGAGCTAAAGAAGACTATTCGGATATAACAAAAGTGGGGCTTGATGAAACTTCCCGTAGCCGAGGACATAATTACTGCAGCATCTTTGTCGATTTAGAAAAATCTAAAGTAATTTTTGCAGTTCCGGGCAAAAAAGCTGAGGTAATCACTAACTTCAAGAGTGATTTTGAAGGTCATAAAGGCATTTCAGAGAATGTTAAAGATTTTTGTGTGGATATGTCTCCAGCTTTTATCGCGGGAATAGAAAGGCATTTTCCGAACGCTAAAATTACCTTTGATAAATTTCACATCATGAAAATCATAAATGAAGCTGTAGATCAGGTTAGGCGAGAAGAGCAATTAGAGTTAGGTCTGCTTAAAGCGACCCGCTATATTTGGTTGAAGAACCCGGGAAACTTAACAAAGAAACAAGAAGGAAAATTAAATGATATTAAAAAGATGAATACCAAAACATTAAGGGCTTACCACTTGAAACTTGCTTTCCAGGAATTTTTTGATCAAGAACCAGCTGACGCACCTATTTTTCTTCAGAAATGGTATTTTTGGGCAACTCATAGTAGGCTTGAACCGATGAAAAAGGCAGCAGCAACGATAAAAAAGCATTGGCCAGGAATAGTTCGTTGGTTTGTTTCTAGAGTTAATAATGGCATCTTGGAGGGTTTAAACAGCTTAATTCAGGCTGCAAAAAGAAGAGCAAGAGGTTATAGAACAGTGGAGAACCTTATTGCTATGGTTTATCTGATAGGTGGAAAACTATCCTTCGATTTTCACACCGCATAGTCCACCCACACTAAATAGCGAGGAACCTGATTTTTGTTTAAAACAAATAACCCTCCGGCCAGCAAACCAGCAAGAAGAATAGAATAAAAAGTTCCGCTGACCTCCTGGCAGGCCATCCCCACGAAAGCACCGCAGTAAATAGGAACAGCTTTTTTCCCGGCAAAAAGAGCTGCAACCAGACCAACCAGGGCTGCAGGTATTATACCACCCAGTTCCAGGTGGTTATTTAATATGAAAGTAACCACCGCTCCCCCAAGAACACAAAGGGTTATTAATCCATCTTCCCGGGAAATTTTTGGAATAATTTTCACTTTTAATTCCTTTGCATACCGGAACAAAAAGCCCATAACAGAAAATAAAAGCAGGGGGAAGTAAATGAAATTATTCACAAAAGCCGCTAATAAAGAACAGAGCAACAATCCCCCCACAACCAATGCCATCAAAACAAAATTACCCATTAATGCCATGAATAACCCCCCATTCGCTTGTGTTTTTTTTCACGAATTTTAGCAAAAAAACATTTTCTTTATTTCGTTCTTTTTTTCACAATATTATTATGCCACGCCTCCACCCCCCTGTCAATATGTTTTCAACCGAAATTTATAATTCGCAATTTTCAGTTTTTTCTCCAGAAATACTTTAATATCCCGTTCTTCGAAAATAAGAAAAGGCCGGAAGAATCTTCTTCCGGCCTTTCCAGATACCTTATCCTTTAATCAATAAATCCCTCTTCTTGTAACCAGTCTCGTGCAACATTTTCCGGCTCCTGCCCTTCCACATCAACCAGCATGTTCAGGTGCATTAAAGTTTCCATATCAAGTCTGGGAGAAATTCGATTAATCGCTTCTTCCAGGCCATCATAGGTTTCCAGTATCTCAGCCCGGATTACAGGTGTTACATTGTATGCGGGGAAAAAGCTCCTGTCATCTTCAAGAAGCAGGAAATTAAAGGCAGGGATTCGCCCGTCGGTTGCAAATCCCATTGCTACTTCTGCTTCTTCTTGATTCAGAGCACCGTAAGTCAATCCAATTTCCATAAATCTTGCCTGTCCACCATCAAATTCAAACCCATAAAGTTCCTGCAACCCAGGAATCCCGTCGGGGCGCTCCCAGAAGTCTTCGTTTAAGGCCAGGCGGATTCTTTCATCTGGATTCTCTTCCATGTAATTCCCCAGGTCGGAAATAGTTGCAATTCCTCTTTCATTGGCCCATTCTTCCCGGACCATGAGTGTATAGGTATTATTGGCCGGAGCATAATCCAGCCAGACCAGGTTATTCTCTTCAATATCCCAGTCCTTTACCATTTGATATGCTCTTTCTGACTCACTGATTTCTTCTTCACCCATAACTGTTACCAGAACGGTTCCTGTATACTCCCAGTAAACATCTATCTCACCCGTCTCAATGGCAGGACGCAAAATATCTGTCTCACCCAGACCAATCTGGTCTTCGACGGGATATCCTTCAGCTTCAAGGTACTGGTATAAGATCTCTCCAAGAATAAACTGTTCGGTCCACATCTTGGAAGCTACGGTAATTGCGGGATCATCATCTGGAGAAAAAACCATGAATAAACCCAGTATCACCAGAATTGCCACTACTCCAATTAAAACTTTTTTATTCAAGAATCAAACCTCCTCATTTTTTGGAACTAATTGCCTGTTCAGCACTTTTCTTAGAGGTCCAGCGGCATTCGCTCTTTTACCACCACCTTTTCAAAATAACTTAAACTCTTTTCAATTATTATGGCCATAACAGCAGCAGTACCCGAACCAGCAAGAATAAATTCAGGACGGAAAAGGGAGATCCCAGCAAAAATCAACCTGCCCAATCCGCCTCCCCCGATCAGAGCAGCCAGGGTTGCTGTTCCAACGGTTATAACCGCAGAAGTTTTTATTCCAGCCATAATAATGGGGAAAGCAAGAGGAAATTCAATTTGCCATAAAACCTGGTTATTATACATCCCCATTCCCCGGGCGGCTTCTTTAATTTTATCATCTACTCCATCAAGTCCGGCTATTGTATTGCGGACGATTGGCAGAAGCCCGTAGATAACCAGCGCAACGACCGCCGGTACATAACCAATTCCCAGGATGGGCAAAAAAATCGCGATCAGGGCCAAACCCGGGACTGCCTGCCCTATGTTAACAACATTTAGAACCTTCTGGCTGTGTTTGCGCAAAGCAGGCCGGGTAAGGATAATTCCCAAAGGAACGCCAATTACAATCGCAATTCCCGTGGCCAGCAGAACCAGTTGAATATGCTGAATTAAAAGGGGAGGAATACGCTCGGAAAAAATCGGACCGTAAGTCTCGGCAAGATTACTAAAAAAGTTAGCAATAGCAATACCCATGGCTTATATCCCCACCTTTTTACCGGGGTCGGAAGCACAAATTCTGTAAACATAGTTACGAATTCCTTTTAGAGTTAAAATCCCCGGCTCTTCTTCTTCATCATCCCCGCTGATTAAAACTGCATCATTGTTGTGTTCAAGCATTCTGGCCATAGCGAGTTTAATTGAATTAGTAGGTTCAAGGGTTATTTCGAGGGGACGAATAATTTCTTCCAGGGACAGTTCGTTTTCCAGTTCATCAAGGTCAAACCAGAATTTGTTTCCCTGCTCGTCCTCAACTATTACTGGAATGCCCTCTTCCCCTTTTTCAATCAGTTTCTGGGCTTCTTCCTGCATATTTTGTTTTGAAATAACGGGAGCTTCAGTCCACATTACCTCGTCGGTTGAAAAAAGGTCCAGAATCTTAATCGCCCTATCCACACCGATAAAATCAGTAACAAACTGATTTTTGGGATTAGCAAGCAGTTCTTCTGGAGTATCGGCTTGGACCAGTTCTCCCACTTTTAGGATCGCTATCTGATCTCCCATTTTTATTGCTTCGTTTATGTCGTGGGTTACAAAAATTATGGTTTTTTTCATTTTCCGCTGTAAACGAATGAACATATCCTGGAGATTTTCCCTTGTAATCGGATCAACTGCTGCAAAGGGCTCATCCATAAGCATTACCGGAGGGTCAGCAGCCATTGCCCGGGCCAGGCCCACACGTTGACGCTGTCCACCGCTGAGCTGTCTGGGGAACTTATCCCGATTTTCATCTGGGTCCAGCTCGACCATCTTCAGTAATTCATTTACCCGTTTTTTGATTTTTTTATCATCCCAGCCCGCGAGTTTTGGTGTTGTTGATATATTTTCTGCAATAGTTCTGTGGGGAAAAAGGCCCACTTCCTGGATTACATAACCGATGTCCCGGCGCAGGATTTCAACTTTTTTCTTTTTGAAATCCTCATCATCAATATAAACTGTTCCCCGGGTAGGTTCAATCAGACGATTAACCATTCGCATGGTTGTGGTTTTCCCGCATCCCGAAGGGCCAACCATTACACAGGTTTTGCCCTCAGGAATTTCCAGAGAAAGTTCCTTTACCGCTGTAAAATCTCCGAAATCTTTTCCAATTCCCTCTAATCGGATCATCTTTGTCCTGGTCCCCCCTCTATTTACTCTCTTCAAGTTGAAGGCCTTTAGATATCAGATGTTTTCCTAAAAGCCCCATTAAAAGGTCAATCCCAATAGCAATTATTGAAACTACAACCGCCCCGACAATGATCATTGTCGGGTGGGTTCTGGTAATCCCGTGTTGAATTAAACGGCCTAAATTTTGCTCCCCAATATATGTGGCCAGGGTAGCTATACCAACCATCATAACCAGCGCTACCCGCACCCCGGCAAAAATAGTTGGAAGCGCATTGGGAATCTGCACTTCCCAAAGGACCTCCTGTTTGGACATCCCCATTCCTCTTGCCGCGTCCAGAATAGAAGGTTCAACACTGCGCAGGGCGACAAAAACATTGCGCACGATAGGGAGCATTGCATAGAGGACGAGGGCGGTTAAGGCACTAGTTCGCCCCAGGCCAAAACCGGGAAGGGTAAGAAGAATGCCGTAAAGGGCTATACTGGGAACACACATAACAATACTCGCTATTCCTAACACCCCATGGCTCAACTTAGGGTAACGGTAAATTATTATGCCCACACTCACCCAGAGAATAATTGCCAGGATAACCCCAACCAGCGTTAATTCAAGATGGTTCTGGGTATAAGTAATAATTCGGGAGATATTTTCGAAAAAATAACGAATTGGGGCGACCTGCCACAAAATTTCCCGCAAAAACTCCAAAAGGCTTACCTCCTTTTTCTTTTCATTTACTTTTTGTTTTAAGACTTCTTTAGTATAGCAACATTATTTTTCTAATGCAAATTTTTGCTATTTATATCCATTAAGTAAGCCCAAAGCATCCTTTCCACTATTTAATCAGATTAAACCTTATTAATAACCGTTTTCTTTTCCTTACAATAATAAACTCTGCAACATGTGTTGCAAAAAAAATAGACCCCTGGTTAAAGGGCCTATTTCCCTTTATTTTCCGGTTACCGATACTCCATCAATCGCTACATAGGGTGAATTGAAGTTCATAATCCTCTGAGTTTCATTGGACAGGGCCAGCAGCTGATGAAGAAGTTTATATATGTTTCCTGCAATCATCACTTCTTTTACAGGTTTAAGTTCCTTCCCTTTTTCGATTAAATACCCACCTTTTACTACACCTGAAAAATCTCCACTCACCGGGTCAGACCCACCGGAATACCTGGTGACAATTAAACCCCGGTCAAGGTTATTAATGATTTTTTCCAGGCTTTTCTCGCCCGGTTTGATTATAAAATTATTGGGACCAATACCAGGAAGAGCCTGATCTCCACCTGAAGCGTGCCCTGTTGGTTTTTCTCCCGCCTTGGAAGCAGTATAGTAGTTGTGAAGCCAGGAATGCAATTTTCCTCCGTTAATTACATCTAAACGCTGGGGAGAAATTCCCTCCCGGTCAAACATCTTGGAGCCGATTTCCCCCGGCAGAGATCCATCGTCTTCAATGGAGAGAATTTCAGAAGAAACTTTTTCTCCCAATTTCTCTCTCCAGGGAGAAATTCCATTTTGCACATTATCTGCATTAACCGCATAAACAATCGGGGAAAAAAGAAGCATAACCGCTGCAAAAGGAGACAATATTACATTACCCTTAAAGCCAGGAATAGTTTCGGCACCAAGGTTGCCAACAACTTTTTTCCTCAATCGTTCCCCAATTTCTCCGGTTTTTAATTTTTCCCACTCGGGAGTAACGAGATATTCAAAATCGAAAGATGAAACATCTTCTCCGTCCCGGGCAAATCCCATTGCAAAATTTTCAAATTTGGTCTTCTTTTCCTCGGCCTGGATCCCCCGGGAATTGGCAATCGCTCTCTCAATTATTTCTGCTTTAAAAGAAGCGCTATCAATTGTAACCCTGCTATCTGTTCCCCTGGTTTGTTCCATGAATTCATTTCCTTTGTTTATCAGGTCAGCCAGGACAATATTTTCTCCCTGCTGATCAAATATTCCCTTAACTTCTTTTAAAGGAGTGGGTTCAGGTAGCCCCTGGGAGGGGTCAGCAGGAGAATTTTCGGCAAGGTCAAGGGCGGATCGAACAGTTTCCTGGATTACCTCACTGGTTAAGAGATTTGTGGAAGCAAAGCCCATTTTCCCATCTTTTAATATCCTGACCCCAATTCCCTGGTATCTATCTCCTTTAGGAACCTGTAAATCGTTTTTTTCAATTACTACTTCCAGGGTTTTGCTCTTGTTAAAAAAAACCTCTACGTGATCTGCACCTGTTTTTTTCCCAAATTCCAGGGCCTCAAGGTAAATGTCCCGGTTACTCATCTTGTTCCTCCTCTCCTTGCTGCCCCCCAATTTTTACCCGGCAGCGAAGATATGGTCCTCCGGCATCCGCTTTGGCAGGCTGCATTTTCCCGCAGTAACCTGCTCCTAAATCCAATTTAAATTCATCGCTCAGGGAATCTGCGCTTTTCAGAACTTCAAAGGCCTGACCTGAAATATTGATGCCTTTTACCGGTTCTTTTATCTCCCCGTTTTTTATCCGGTATCCTTCCTGCACTCCAAACATAAATTCTCCAGTTGCGTCGGCCTGGCCCCCCTGATCCATTCCTACCAGTAAAAAACCCTCGTCAATTCCCTTTATCATATCCTCCAGTTTATCTTTTCCGGGTTTTATAAAAGTATTGGTCATACGGATCAAAGGTTCATCCCGATAGGTATAGGCCCGGGAATTTCCACTGGGTTCTGTGGAAAACATATGAGCTGTTTCTCGACTATGCAGGTAATTCTTTAAAACACCGTTTTCAATTATCACAGTGGGCCTGGAAACAGTTCCCTCATCATCAACTATGACCTTTCCAACCCCTTCTTCGGTCCCGTCATCAACCAGGGTAATCAGGTCGCTGGCAACTTTTTCTCCGATTTTATCTGCAACAACCGAACCGGATAGGACGAAATCCGCCTCAACGGTATGCCCAATAGCTTCATGAGCAAGGACTCCTACAAGACGCGGATCCAGGATAACTGTATAATTTCCGCCCCGGGCATAACCTGCTTTTAGTTTTGTCCTAACAATTTCAACTACTCGACCTGTCATTTTATCCAGGTCTTCCCTGGCAAAAAGATCGTTCCAGCCTCCTGTAACGCCGTGGGAAACTACCGCCATTTCCTGTTTTCCGTCCTGAGCACCAAAAGCGACAATACCTATTTCGCTTTTCTGATCAAAAATTTCTGCTTCTGCACCGCTGGAAGTCACAATTACCTTGGTATCCTGGAAAACGTGATAATTTACTATCGACCCAATTACATCTTCCCCTGCATCCCGGACTTTGGCATCAGCTTTTTGCAAGGAAGCAACTTTCTCCCCAAATTCGGGCTCTTGGTCGTCTTTTTGATAAAGGTAAAACTTGCCCTGGCCGACATCTCCCTTTCCGAGGCCTTTAATTTTCTCCTTTTTCAAATTCGAAGCTTCGCGGGCTGCCTTTATGGCTTCCTCTGCAGCCCGATGCAAACTATTTTCATTGGTGTCAGAGGTCGAGACAAAACCCCAACAGCCATCAACAAGAGCCCTGATACCCACTCCCGCCAGGGTTTTTCTCTCTCCTTTTTTTAATATTCCATTTTTGAACTGGATCACTGTAGAAAATCTTTTGTGATATCTGATTTCCAGGTGTTCATCCTGGCCATGAACAATTTTCTTTAGCGTTTTTAACATAAAAACTCCCCCTCTTTTATCCCCGCCATGGTTAGGTGTGCAATTCAACTATATCTCTATCAGCAAGAACATGATCTCGTGGAACTGGCTGTCCATCAAACTTAGCCGAACCCCAGATACGGGCTTTTTCCAGTCCATCAGCAAGATCCTTGTGGACCTCCTGGGCAAATTCCAGAACAGTTCCCCCTCGCCTGAGGACAAAAGGCGCATCCATATCCGGTTCTTTTCCCGGAATCTTGCTGTAGATCCGGATAACATCAAGCATTTCAAAAAAGATACGGGGAACTTCTTCTAAACCTTTCCCTATTTTAACAGAAATAGGTAAAATTCTTAAATCGGGATAAAGCTCGTTGATTATTTCCAGGTTTTCCCCGGCCCCGGGCAGATCAATTTTATTGGCAATAACCAGCAGGTCTTCCCGGCGAAAGGCTTTAACCCCTTCGGGAATTTCCTCCCGGACCAATCTTTTATCTTCCAGGAAATCAACTGTAGAACTCAATTGATCCAGGGCTTCTCCTGAACCAGCATCAATTACAATAACTACTGCTTCGGCCCTTTGGATAGCCCCAACCATTTCTCCTAGAACGTCTTCTACAACCAGAGGCGGCGTATCAATTACCTGGATGTTAACATCTTCATGGGGAACCATCCCCGCAAGGGGAATACCTGTGGAAAAAGGAAATTCCGCGATATTTACCTTGGCATTGCTTAAGGCTCCCAGGACAGACGATTTCCCCGCATTGGGTAGCCCAATAAGGATTATCTGTCCTGCTCCCTCTTTATCAATTCGGTAGGGATTATAGGTGGAAGTGGATTTACTCTTTTTCTCTCCTTCCTCCCGCAACTTTGACAATTTCTTTTTTAACTGTCCCTGCAGCTTTTCAGTCCCCTTATGTTTGGGAATAATTGATAACATTTCCTGCAGGGCAGAAATTTTTTCTTCGACGGTTTTCGCCTGTTTATATGCTTTTTCTGCTTCATAATACTGGGGAGTAAGGTTAGCGGGCATATCAATCCCTCCTTTCTGCTGGTTGCAGAATCATCTTAATTCCAGCAACAGCTCCTATAACAAAAACGATTATCGTCATCCAGTCCAAAAAGTCCCTTCCCGAGAAAAAAAGTTTATCAATAATTACCACCGTCGATAACAAAACAATGCCAACAGGCAACAATTCTCCTCCTCGACCCCGACCCTTGTAAGCCTGATAAACAAATACCAAAAGCAGGCCTCCAGCCAGAATAATTGCCAGCATCATAACAAGCTCCAGAGAGGTTATATTCAAAAACATTTCAGTCCTCCTTCTCCGCTTTTAGATGTCCCCGCGCAAAACGCCTTCCATATGCAAAAGGTTTTTTCTATAGCTTTCAAGCCTTTTTTCTGCCATCTTTTTTGCAATATCGGTATTTAAATTTTGGAAAATCATTTCCATGGTTTCCAGCCCATCCCGATTTAAAAGTTCCAGGAAGCTCTGCTCTTCCCTCTTTCTATTACAGGTGTAAGCAAGAAAATGAAGCCAGGCGCTCCAGCCGATTTTACTCAATTTATCGGCATCCCAGATTACCGCCGCTGAGAGAGGAGTCATGGGTTCCCTTCCTTTTCTGGTCAGGCCCACATGGTCCTTTATTGCAATATAAACCTCTTCAATAAAATCAGGATCAGCTTTTTTTTGTGTGAGAAATTCTCTGGCTTCCTCCGCTCCGTATAAGCCGTGTTCCTTTTTTCGCTTAAGATTTTCCTCGGGGGAAAGCCGGGGGTTAAAACATTTTCCCAGGTCATGAAACCATGCTCCAACCTCACAAATTAAAATATCCGCCCCGGTCTTATCCGCAATTGTTCTGGCCAAACCTACCACTGTGAGGGTGTGTTCCTTCCGATAATGAAGGACCGCAGAAAGACCCCGGCTTTTAATATAGTCAGCTTCTTCTTGTAACCTTTGTAAAGCATATCTTTTGCTTTCTTGATATAGTTCTTGCTGCAAAAAGAGAAACCTCCTTGTCCCAATTCACATTTTTCCAATATATTATAACATATTTTGGCCCTGAAGAAATAACCCCAAAAAAGAAAAGAACCCGGGTTTTTATTAAGCCAACAAAGGATTTTTCCCAGAGAAAACAAAATAATATCAAGAAAGGAGGGAAGGTCCATGCAGCTGGGTCTTGCTTTAAGTGGCGGTGCAGCCCGGGGAATTGCCCACATTGGAGTTCTAAAGTATTTGGAAAAAAGAAAATTTAAACCAGATATTATTGCAGGGACAAGCGCGGGAAGCATAGTTGGAGGTCTTTACTGTGCAGGATATTCTCCCCGTGAAATTGAAGAAATTGCCCTCAATATGAATTGGCGGAAAATTTTCCGTTATTCTCGCATAAGATTCCCCCGGTTGGGCCTAATTGATATCGAATTTTTGGATCGAATGCTGGGAGATTTCCTGGGCGGGAAAACTTTTGCCGATCTAAAAACTCCCCTGATTATTACCGCTGTGGACCTGGAAAATCACTGCCCTCTTTTTATTGAAGAAGGTGATCTGATGAGCGCTATCAGGGGAAGCTGTGCTATCCCTGGCATTTTCTTCCCGGTGCAGCGAAATAATAAAGCCCTCGTCGATGGCGGAGTCCTGCACAACATTCCCACCCTTCCCCTTTCCGAGCACAGGGTAGAAACCATTCTGGCGGTTGATGTAAATGCCCACCGCAGTCCGGAAAGATCTCCCCGGAACATTTTTGAGGTTATCTACCAGAGCCTTTACATGGTCAACCGCTATCGTGAAACCGAGGACTCCAGCCTGGCGAAATATCTAATAGTGCCTGATCTCCAGGAAATCGGAATGTGGGATTTAAACAAAACCGAAGAACTGGTTGAACTGGGTTACCAAAAAGCTCAGGAGGTCCTGGAGAAAACTAAAGACCTTTAAATAAAAAAATAGGGGCTTTCGCCCCTTTAATCAAGCCAATCTTCAATTTCTTTAACTGTGGGAACCCGTCCCTCTGCTTTCTTCTCCCCATCAACAAATACCGCAGGAGTCATCATTACCCCTCTCTGGGAAAAAGCTTTCATCTCCGAAATGTGCTCAACCTGCGCGGAAATATTTTTGTTTTTCAAGGCTTTTTCTACCGCTTCTTTGGTCTGTCGGCACCGCGGGCAGCCCGGACCCATTACTTCAATTTTCAATTGAACCAGCCTCCTTTAAATTACTATATTTCCATAAACCATCCCTGCAATTGTGGCCATAATAACGACCAGGATCACAAAGGTCAAGGTTTTTTTCGTGCCAATAACACTGTGAATAACAAGCATATTGGGAAGGCTAAGAGCAGGCCCTGCCAGAAGGAGAGCTAAAGCAGGTCCGTTGCCCATTCCTGAACCCAAAAGCCCCTGGAGAATAGGAACTTCTGTCAGAGTTGCGAAATACATAAAGGCGCCAATAACTGAAGCGATCAGGTTTGCGGTAAGGGAATTCCCTCCCACTAAATTCTCAATATAATGGGCAGGAATTAAGCCGGCCTCGGTTTCCGGTCTTCCCATCAAAAACCCTGCAATAAAGACTCCGGCAAAAAGGAGGGGAAGAATCTGCTGGGAAAAATCCCAGGTGGAGCTAACCCATAATTTCATCTCGTCTTTTTCAAACCACTTATATAACATTGCACCTAAAATTACCAGCAAAATGCCAGCAAAAAACCATTTACTCTCGGCTATAAATAGCCAGAAACCAGTGGCCCCCTCTGGCCTTCCCCAGGCGGCGAAGATCAGAATTAAAACCAGGTTCAAGAGAAAAGCAACTCTTGGCCCCAGGGGTTTTCCATCTTCAGATTCCAGGTCAAAATCCCCCTCCAAACGTTCCCGGTCCTCCCTGCGGAAAAAGAAAGCCATTAACAAACCGATTACAATTGCAAAAATAATAGCTCCTACGGCTCTGGCCAGACCGAGCTGCCAGCCCAGAACCCTGGCCGTCAGGATAATAGCCAGAACATTGATGGCGGGCCCAGAATAGAGAAAGGCGACTGCCGGTCCTATCCCTGCTCCTCGCTGATAAATTCCTGCAAATAAGGGTAATACCGTGCAGGAACAAACCGCCAAAACCATTCCTGAAACAGAAGCAATCGAGTAAGAAACCCACTTTTTTGCCTTCTGGCCAAAATATTTGATTATTGCTCCCTGGGAAATAAAGTTAGCAATCGCCCCGGCTATAAAAAATGCGGGAATCAAGCAGAAAAGAACGTGTTCCCGGGCATAATACCGGAGCAGGGCAAAAGCCTCTATGGTTGCCTCCTGAAAGCGCATACTTTCCACCGGAAGAAAATAAATGACGATAAAGGCACCAATAAAAAGGAGCAATTTCTTTTTTTGATCCATGTTCTCACTCCCCTCCATATTCTTTTATCGCCATATTAACATTTATCGATTTGTTTTGCAACCCTGATTTCTAACCCGAGTTTGGCGGTAAATTTTTCCAGTTGTGTAGCAATAGGAGTTCGCAAGGCCCGAAAAATAATATTCGCTACTACATGGAAGAATGTTCCAGTATTTGATTAAGATATCTTTTCCCGG
>PWGV01000185.1 GCA_003554585.1 Halobacteroidaceae bacterium
CCTTTATCAGAAATCGAGATTTTTCCCAGTTAATTGCTGCCTTTTATGCTTTATCTAATGCTTCGAAATCCGCTATTCACGTGGCCGTTCCCTGCGCAATAGCGGGTATAGTTGTGGGAGTTTTGAATTTAACCGGCTTAAGTTTGAAGCTAACCCAAATAATAATTGGTGTTTCCGATGGAAACATTGCTTTATTGCTGGCCCTGGTAGCTGTTTTATGCTTAATTTTAGGCATGGGGATGCCAACAACCGCAGCGTATATCTCTGTTGCTATTATTGCAATTCCTGCCCTGATTAGATTAGGAGTTCCCACGTTGCATGCTCATATGTTTGGGTTTTATTTTGCCAACTTCTCTTTTATAACCCCTCCAATTGCTCTTGCAGCTTATGCAACTGCTGGTATAGCAGATGAAAACTCTTTTGAAGTTGGGAAAAAAGCTTTTGTTTTGGGTTTGCCCCTTTATATACTCCCCTTTATGTTTATTCTTTTCCCTTCTCTCCTCCTAACTGAAGGGGTGTTACTGGGGATTATAAGTGGGATTAGGGCAACCTTGATAATAATTTCTTTCCTGGCAATAATTCTGAACTTCCTTTTCACCAAACTAAGAGTCACGGAAAAAATCCTTTTTGGCCTGGGGGGATTATTACTGTTTTTCCCCAATATTATTCTGGATATAACTGGGGTCTTTTTGTTTGTCCTGGCCATTTTATTTAACATGGAGATAATAGGAAGCAAAGAAAAACATGAACAACCTGCTGCTACTGTTGATATTGAAATGGATGATTTAGGGCCAAGTCAGTTAAATAGTTTCTCCAAAAAAACCTGAAGGTGGTTTAAATGAAAAAGGTCTTCCAAAAAAGGGTTGATAGAATAAAAAAGGAAATAGCCTCCAAAGATTTAAATCTGGTTTTATTGATTGACAGGGAAAACTTTATCTATTTTACCGGGATTACTGAGGTAGAATGTATGGGTCTGATGATTCCTCAGGAGGGGGAAGCTGAAATTGCCTGTCTCTGGTTGGCCGCTCCGTTTATTAAGAAAAAAATTGCCCATGATAAAGTTGAAGGATATTTATTTCCTCAGAGCAACCTGGGGGAAAAAATTGCAGAAATGGTAGGTAAGTTGGCCCAGAAGCCCAATCCCCGTATTGGTGTCGGAAAATATTTCCTGGATTTAAATGTTTTTGAAGCCTTAAATAAAGCCTTTCCCCAGGTTGAATTTGTTAATATTTCTGAGGATATATATCGAGTTAGGGCCTGCAAGGATAATCAGGAAATGAAATTAATAAAAAAAGCTACCAGGATTGTTGAAATTGGCATGAGAGCAGCAATTAATTTTATTCAACCGGGAGTTACTGAAGGCCAAATTATCGGTGAAGCAGAATATGCGATGCGCAATGCCGGTTCAGAGGGTTCTCCTTTTCGAATGCAAGCAGTTGCTGGGGCAAGGCAGCTTCTTCCTCATCCTATGGCTACAGATAAGCCAATCGAAAACAACCAAACTTTAGTAATTCACCTGGGAGCATCCTATCAGGGTTATTGCTCGAAAATTTGCCGAACTGTTGCCCTGGGGGAAGTAAAAAAACCTGTAAAAGACCTTTATTATAATCTTCTCGAGGCCCAGCAGGCTGCGATTAAAGCTCTAAAACCAGGTGTTCCGGTTGCAGAGGTTTATCAGGAAGCTTACCGTATAATCCGGGAAGCAGGCTACGATCAATACTTCATTGATGATATCGGGCATGGAATTGGGATCAGACAATCGGAATTTTACCCTGTAATTGGTAAAACCCGTTCCCATGTAATTGAAAAGGATATGGTTGTCGATCTGATTTTCCCAACAATATATCACCCCGAATTTGGCGGATCCCGGGTAACCGATATTATTTATGTCGGTGAAAAAGGTCCGGAGATCTTAAACGAGTATACCCGGGAACTAATAGAATTAACTTTTTAAAGTTTTTGTTTGATAATTGCTCCGGGAAAAACCAGGAGGATGGCTCGTTAAGGGGGGAGCTAAATTGATAACAAATTGTCACCGACCCGTACATTTGGAAAAAGCTCTGGATTTAAGAGGAACTGATGGCCCTAAGAAACTTGTGATTGCGGGGGGTACCGACCTGATGGTTAGTTTACAGGAGGTGGATCCGGAAGTTGAAATTGAACTTCTTTTACTTGAAGGCATCAGGGAATTGGAAGAAATTTCCTGGAACGAAAAAAATATAATCCTGGGTGCAGGGGTTAAGGTTGAAACAATTGCCCGGGATGAAAAAATTTTTAAAACATTTCCCGGATTAAAGGAAGCAGCCGAACAGCTGGGTTCCTGGCAGGTCCGGAACCTGGCTACCCTGGGCGGCAATATTTGTAATGCTGCTCCTTCAGGAGATTTGCTTCCCCCTTTAATTGTTTACGATGCAAAACTTGAACTGACTTCTTCAAAAGGAAACCGGGTTTTACCAGCGGAAGATTTTTTTCTGGGCCCCGGCATGATTGACCTTAAAGAGGATGAACTTTTAACTCGGATTTTAATTCCCCTGCCAGAAAAAGGTTCTGGAAGCCGTTATGAGAAATTTGGCATCCGTGAAGCGATGGAAATTGCTATAGTAGGGGTTGGGGTCGGGGTTGTCCTGGGAAAAGAAGGAAAGGTTGAAAAGGCTCGTATAGCCCTGGGGGCGGTTGCCCCAACTCCTATCAGGGTGCCTGAAGGAGAAAAAATTGCCATAGGATCTACCCTTGAAGATAATCAAATAAAGGAAATAATAAGATCTGCCAAAGAAACTGCCCGTCCCATTTGCGACATCAGAAGCAGTGAAAACTACCGGGAGGATTTAGTTGGTATTCTTTTGGGGCGGGCCCTTAAAAAAGCAAAAGAGCGGGCGCTAAAGAAGGGGTGGGGAAAATGCAAATAAAACTGTCAATAAATGGACAGAAAAAAAACGTAGAAATAAATCCGGGCGATACCCTTTTAAAAGCCATCAGGCGCCTTGGTTTAACCGGGACTAAAGAAGGTTGTGGTGAGGGTGAATGTGGGGCCTGCACGGTATTGCTAGAGGGGCTTCCCATTAATTCATGCCTTTACCTTGCTTTTAATGCCCAGGGGAAAGATATCCTGACCATTGAAGGATTAAAGGGGAAAAACGGGTTACATCCAATTCAACAGGCCTTCGTTGAGGAAGGTGCCATTCAATGCGGTTATTGTACCCCAGGGATGGTTTTAATTAGCAAAGCTCTTATTGACCGCAACCCTCACCCAACAGAAGAGGAAATTCGAAATTCTCTTTCGGGCAATCTGTGCAGGTGTACGGGATATGTAAAGATTGTAAATGCGGTTAAACGTGTTGCCGAGGGAGGTAAGAGAAATGAAAAATGAAAGCCGGGTAATTGGTCGCAGGGTTTCCAGAATTGACGCAACTGAAAAAGTAACCGGATCTTTCAAATATCCATCGGATTTAACCATGCCCGGGCTTCTTCACGCTGTTGTTCTCAGGAGTCCCCATGGGCATGCAAAAATTGAAGAAATTGAATCTTCGGCAGCTGAAAGCCTGGAAGGGGTAATAAAAGTATTTACCGCAAAAGATGTTTCCCAAGAATTATTCGGGGAAATTGTAAAGGATACCCCGATATTTGCCCGGGAGAAAGTTCGTTATTATGGAGAACCCGTTGCCTGTGTACTTGCTGATTCTGAGGATGTCGCTAGAAATGCTATTAAAAAAATAAAAGTTAAATACAAAACACTGCCCGAGGTTTTTGATCCTTCTGAGGCAATGAAAGAAGAAGCGCCTTTAATACATGACAACTATCCGGGGAATATTGCCGTGGAGAAAAAAGCTGAAAGAGGAGATGTGGAAAAGGCTTTTGCTGAATGTGCGGTAATAGAAAAAGATACCTTTACCCTTCCTTATGTTCATCAGGTGCCCCTGGAACCAAATGGCTGCATTGCCTTTGTTGATGAAAGGGGACAGCTGAATCTATACACTCCAAATCAGAGCCCTGCCTGGTTACGATCCCGACTTGCCGAACTTTTTAATCTTGACCTTTTCCAGGTCCGGGTTATTCAGATCCAGGGAGGGGGAGGCTTTGGGGGAAAGTGTCCTTTAACAATCGAACAGATTTGTGTTGCCCTTGCTCTGGACATTAAGCGCCCTGTTCGACTGGTTAATAATCGAGAAGAAGATTTCTATGCGACCTGGGGCCGAGTTCCCATGAAAATCGAACTGGAATTAGGGGCAGATAAGAGCGGAAAACTCCTGGCCAAGAGGTCAAGAGTCATTGCTGATAATGGAGCTTATTCTAATATTGCCCCCGGGGTTTTAAGTACTGCTTTAACCAGGATTGATTCCCTGTACAGATTGAAGAATGTGGAGAATATTGGTTGGTTGGTTTATACAAATAAAATACCCACGGGAATGTTCAGGGGATTTGGAAACCCACAGATCACGTTCACAGTTGAAACCCTGATAGACAGACTGGCCGCGCGTCTGAACATTGATCCTGGAGAAATGAGGAAAAGAAATGCTCCCTGCGCAGGAGATGTTTCTGTCCACGGTTGGAATCTAAAATCATGTGGTCTTACCGAATGCATTGCTATATGTATGGAAGAAAGCAATTGGAACTGGAAAGGCCCGGGGAAAATGGAAAAAGGAAAAAAAGTTTATCGGGGGCAAGGGTTAGCCTGCTGTATTCATGTTGCGGGCAACCGGGGAGTATACCCGAGTTTTGATGGTTCGGCAGCGGAAGTGCGGATTGGGCCTGATGGGGGGGTAAAAGTCCTTTCTGGAGAGGGTGAAATTGGCTGTGGTGCCAATACAACTTTTGCCCAGATAGCAGCTGAAATCCTGGGGGTGGAAATGGAAAGAATTCAGGTTCCCGAAGTAGATTCCTGTTATTCTCCTTTTGGATTAGGGGCTTATGCAAGTAGAGTAACTGCAATTGGAGGGAACGCAGTAAAAAATGCAGCAGAAAATGCCCTGGAACAGTTAAAAGAAGAAGCAGCTTGTTTAATGGGACTTAATAAGGAAAAAATTATCTATGAAGAAGGACGATTTAAATCCGGGGACAAAACTTTGACTTTTGAGGAAGTTTGCCGGGAAGGTTGTTACAGCAAGGGAGGGACAACAATTGTAGGAAAAGGAACCTATATTCCCCAGGACGTTACTATCGCTGACAAAGAAACTCTTTATGGAAACATTTCCCCTTCATATTCTTTTGGTGCCCAGCTGGTTGACCTGGAAATTGATGTTGAAACCGGAAAAGTAAAAATACTTGATTTTCTTGCTGTGCAGGACCTGGGGCGTGTTTTGAACCCCTTGGGTGCAGAAGGCCAGTTAGAAGGTGGAGTAATTATGGGTATTGGGTATGCCCTTTCGGAAGAGCTGGTTTTGGGAGAAAAGGGAGAGGTAATTAATCCCCGTTACCGGGATTATAAAATCCCCCTGGCAATTGATAGTCCGCAGGTCAGGGTGAAATTTGTTGAAACAAATGATCCTGTTGGACCATTTGGGGCCAAATCGGTTGGAGAACCAGCTCTTGTTCCAACAGCTCCAGCAATTGCGAATGCAATTTTTAATGCGGTTGGAATAAAGGTCAATTCCCTGCCAATTACTCCGGAAAAAATGAAGATGGAGTTACAGAAAAAAATCCGAGAATTAGAAGAAAAGGAATAGGGGAATGAAAGATGAATAAAACTCTTTTCATCCTTTTTGGGTCCTTTTGCAATTTAATTATTATCGGTGTTTATAAAAGCATTATTGGTTCTACAATGCCCTCTTTTCTGGATACTTTTCAGGTAACCCCTTCCCAGGCTGGACTGTTATTTACCTTCAACTTTATAGGGAATTTCCTCGCGGTGATCTTCGGAAGTTTTGCAGCCGATAATTTTGGAAAAAAACCACTTCTTTTAATCGGAAATTTACTTTTAGGAAGCGGTGCCGGACTTTTTTTCTGGTTATCCAGTTTTGTTGGGGCCCTTATCGGGATGTTTTTCATTGGAGCAGGGGCAGGAATAGTAGCCAACCTATCTCGAGCGGTTCTAACGGATTTAAATTTTCAAAGAATTGGCTCACTGCTCAACTTTTCGGGCATCTTTGTTACCATTGGAGGACTTTTAACCCCTCTGGTTGTAAGGTGGCTTTTAATTGGAGAAAGGGACTGGAAGATCGCCTATTTTTTGATGATGATTGGGACCTTGATCTGTTTTGCGGTTTACCTGTCCACAAAATTCCCCCAGCCTAGAAAAACGGACGGGAAAATTAACCTTGGGAAAATTAAAGAACTTCTAAGCGATAGAACTATTAGATTGCTGGCTCTGGCTATGGCTCTTTACCTGGGAGGCGAGGTTAGTCTATTCGGTTGGAGCGATGTTTTCCTGCAGAGAATTCACCTTATTCCCGAGGAAGATAGCAAGCTTTACTTATCCTTTTTCTGGGTAATGATGATAGTTGGCCGCCTTTTATATTCATTTGTTTTACGGTATCGGACCAGTGGGATAATTTTAAAATTTATTTCAATTAGTGCTTTCATATCCATAATTGGAATGTCCCTGGTAAATCAACTCTGGTTACTACTTTTCTTTTACTTTTTTAGTGGCTTAGCTCTTTCCGGTTTTTACAATACTATCCTCAGTTATGCTACTGAGCATTTCAATCAGTATATCAGCAGCATTTTTGGGATTATACTCGGAGGAGGAGCGATTGGGGTAATCTTTATCCCCTGGGTAATTGGGATTTTAGAGGGGGTTTTCGGGCTGAGATTTGCATATTTAATGAATTGTATTCCCTATGGCCTCTTAATTTTGGTTTTCTTTTTCTTTTTAAAGGACAGGAGTGGAGCAGAAAAGGTAGCAACATGAGTTTAGGGGGGATAATATGGAAAACAAGAAAATTGAAGAAATCGCTCAAAGGCTAAATAAAGCAGAAAAAAACCGGGAACCACTGGAAAGTTTAACCAGCATTTTTCCCGATATTTCCATTGAAGATGCCTACAAAATTCAGTTGAAAAATGTTGAGTTCCGGAAAAATAATGGGGAGAGAGTAATTGGGAAAAAAGTTGGGCTGACCAGCAAGGCTATGCAGAAAATGCTGTCTGTAGATGAACCTGATTATGGACACCTTTTTTCTAATATGGTTTTTTCTGAAGAAGAAGAGGTGGATATGAATAAATTCCTTCAACCCAAAATCGAAGCAGAATTGGGATTTATTTTGAAAAAAAATCTTTCCGGGCCGGAGGTTAATATTCTGGAGGTTTTACAGGCTACTGAAGCCGTAGTTCCTGTTTTGGAAATAATCGACAGCCGAATTGGTGACTGGAAAATTAAAATTGAAGACACAGTTGCCGACAATGGATCCAGTGCCGGCCTTATAATAGGGGCCAGTGTTGGAGATCCCCACCGGTTAAACCTTCAAAATATTGGACTTGTTTTAAGAAAAAACGGGGAAATTGTTGATACTGCTGCGGGTGCCGCTGTTATGGGAAACCCTGCTTATGCTGTTGGCTGGCTGGCTAATAAACTGTCTGAATTCCAGCTGGAACTTCAGGCTGGAGAAATTATTCTAGCGGGTTCCTTTACGGGGGCTTTGAATATAGAAAAAGGAGATAATTTTGAGGCTTATTTTGACGGGCTTGGCCAGGTTCGAGCCCGGTTTAAATAAACAATTAACTACGGAGGAGTAGACAATGGAAGAAAAAATTAAAGTTGGAATAATCGGACCTGGAAATATTGGTACTGATTTGTTTTTTAAAATTATAAAGGGATCAAAACACCTAAAAGTAGATGCTTTAATTGGGGTAGATCCGAATTCTGAGGGATTGAAAATAGCAAAAGCTAATGGTGTTTTTACCACCAGCGAAGGCCTTGAAGGGGCCATTGACCGCGAGGGGATCCAGATTTATTTTGACGCAACAGGAGCGAGATTTCATCCTGAACACGCCAGAAAACTGGAACAGGCCAACAAAATTGTGGTAGATCTTACCCCTGCTGCTCTGGGTCCATTCCTGGTACCACCAGTTAACTTTGGGGAACATTGGAGAAAAAACAATGTAAACCTGGTAACCTGTGGAGGCCAGGCAACCATTCCCATAGTAGCCTCAATTTCTGCTGTGACTAAAGTTAAGTATGCGGAAATAATTGCTGCTGCGGCAAGCAAAAGTGCTGGTCCGGGAACAAGACAAAATATTGATGAATATACCCAGACCACAAGATTGGCCATGGAAGAGATTGGAAAAGCCCATAAAGCCAAGGCCATAATTATTTTGAATCCTGCTGAGCCTCCAATTCTGATGAGGAATACAATTTATACAATTGTGGATAATCCGGATCAAAAAGCAATAAGAGCTTCAGTCCAGCAGATGGTGAAAAAAGTTCAGGAATATGTCCCGGGTTATCGAGTTAGAGTTGGTCCTGAATTTGATGGGGACCGGATAACTACCATAGTTGAGGTTGAAGGAGCAGGAGATTTTCTCCCCAAATATTCTGGAAATCTGGATATCATAACTGCTGCTGCAGTTAAAGTTGGCGAACTTTTTGCGGAGAAAATTTTGAAAGGGGAAAAATAGAATGACAGACAAACAAAAAATTCGAATCGTTGATTCAACACTTCGAGATGGAATGCATGCTGTAAGCCATCAGTTTACTCCTGAAGATATGGCGGAAATAGCCTCTGCAGCCGAGAAAGCCTGTATAGACACAATAGAAGTTTCCCACGGGGATGGACTGGCTGGGTCATCAATAAATTACGGTTTTTCCGCTGCAAGCGATAGAGAATACCTGGAAGCAGTCTCCAAGGTTTTAAACAATACCAAACTTGCTGTTCTTTTGTTACCCGGAATTGGAACGGTTAAAGACCTCGAGGAGGCAATTTCCTGCGGTACCCAGGTTGCTAGAATAGCCACCCATGTAACTGAAGCAGATATCTCCCAGCAACATATTGAAGTGGCTAAAAAGAAAGGACTTGAGGTTTTATGTTTTTTAATGATGGCTCACATGGGAAGTCCTGAATTAATGGTTGAACAGGGCCGTTTAATGCAGAATTACGGGGCTGACTGTGTTTATGTTGTTGATTCAGCAGGAGCATTAACCATGGATGGAGTCCGGGAAAGGGTTTCGACCCTGAAAAATTCGCTGGAAGTTGTGGTTGGCTTTCACGGTCATAATAATTTAGGGCTGGGAATAGGAAATACCATAGCCGCCGTTGAAGAGGGTGCTACTGTTGTTGACGGTTCCTTATGTGGGTTTGGGGCTGGAGCAGGTAATGCTGCAACAGAGGTCCTTGTTACTGTCCTGGAAAAAATGGGCTATCCAACGGGGGTAAAACTTTACGAAGTCATGGATGCAGCAGAAGATGTTGTTAAACCTAAACTAAAAAGGCCTCAATTGGTGGACCGAAACGCCCTGACCATGGGTTATGCCGGGGTGTATTCTAGTTTTATGCTTCACGCTCGCAGGGCTGCAGAACAATTTAATATTGATGCCAGGGATATTCTTATTGAGCTCGGGAAAAGGAAAGTTGTGGGGGGACAGGAAGATTGGATTTTTGACACGGCTTACGAGCTGGCGGGGAAAAATAAATTGCCTTGATAATTCCTGGGAGTAAAATTCCCTTCTAAGGAGGTAGAGTATGAGGTTAGTCAAAATGATAGCACAGGTAGATATGGATGGCTGTATTGGTTGTAAAATTTGCGAGAGAATTTGTCCCACCCTGGCAATGGAAGTTGTTGAAGGCAAAGCAAAAGTGAATTTTGAACTCTGCCTGAGTTGTGGGAATTGCCAGCAACGCTGTCCTGAAGAAGCGATTAAAATGGTAAAAAGAGAAAAACCCTTTACTGTTTTTGTTGATCCAGAGCAGGTAGATAAAAAAGAAATTGAAAGAATATGTGCCAGGGCAAAAATGAACCCGGAACAACTGGCCTGCTATTGTACAGAAACCCGGGTTAAAGAAGTTGTTGCGGCTATTCTTCTGGGGGCTGATACTCCGGAAAAAATATCCCAGAAAACAGGGATAAGAACAGGCTGCAAGGTAGAGTGTATTCAGCCTGCTTTGCGACTTCTGGAGGCAGCGGATATAAAACCTGAAAGACCAGAAGGTTATCAATGGTATGGGAGAACCCCAACAATTTGGGATATTACTGATGAGATAAAAGAACTTTATTCTGGCCGGGGTTTTTACTTTGATGCCGATATAGAGCTTTTGGAGAAGATTGCCCGGCAAAAGGAAAACCACGAGGAGGGAAAAAATGAATAAAGTCTTGAATCCAATTCCACCGAGAAGGTCCCAGTACGGGGTAGATCCAGGTTTTGTAAAAAAGAGGATGGCCGAATATCCTGAAATGAAGGCAATTTATCTTCGGGAACTCTTTCCGGAACTACCCCAGGTTATTTTTCCAGGCGAAAATGGACTGGATAAAGTCAGGCAAGCGGTTCATAAAGAACTGGAAAAAGTTGATATGAGTATGATAGGTCCTGAAGATTCCGTTAATATTTGTGCTTCCCACCACGGCTTCACCCTGGTTGGCGGGGAACCTTATGCTGAACTTTTGAAAGCCATTAAGGATGTAATTGAAGAGAAAACTGGCACCAAAAATATAAGGCTTCGGGCTGGGGTTGGCCTCAGATTCCGGGAAACAGAAGAATATATTAAATCTTTTGGTCTGGATGAATATTTTGCCGGTAAGGCAAAAGGGGTGGCTCCAGTTGACGAAGGTATTCCCATAGAAACCGAAATTGGGACTCTTTATGGGTTAAAATCAATTTATGATGCCGATTGGATTGTCCATGCCCACAATAGTGATGTCAGGGAGGTTCATTTCCACCGCCAGGTGGACAGGGCTGTAAAACCTTTTGCTATGTCTTATGCCCGCATTGATACCCGTTCAACATACCACCACAACCTTGGACCGAGAGGGGCCAATTTTACTGCCCGTGCTATCTTTTCCTCAGATTTTGTTCAATCAAAGTTTGCCTTTACCGCCATTTTAGAAATGTCGCCGTTAGGGATAATTGGTGTTGACGCGGATAACGATTTATACTCACTTAATGACCGGATTACAGTAAGTGGCTGCCAAAATTACGGGAAAGTCATGACCCTTCTGGGAGAAATTGATGAGTGTATTGTTGGCCTTGACTTCCCCTGTCCTGTTCCCTATGTTTTTGCGGGAGGGGTAATTTATGCCAATTTCGTGGGTGCCAATGTGGACCTTTTTGATCTGGACAATCCCCTTCCTCCCTATACCTGGTATACCGAAGCTTTTTACGACAGCAAAGGAAAGCCACTTTTTAAAGAAACTCCTCCTCCCAATCCTGCAATAAAAATGGTTGTTCACAATTATGCCTGGGCGGGTTACCCGAGTGCCTTTTTTTCCGAACACATTCCCACCATTGTTGTGGGCGAAGAACAGGCCAATTTATTTAGAGAAGACCCCCAGAATTTATCCTATATGAAGCATTCGGTGATTGCAGAAAGCCTTGACGCCGCGATGGCTTTTGCTTACCGGGGTACCGGTACAGACAAAGTTATTGTTTTTGATGGTGCTGCAGGCGGAATTAATGTAAGCAAATCCCTTTATGAACTTTTGAAAGTTAAGGCTCCAGAAGTAAAAACAAGGGTTGATGAAAAACTATTCCCCAAATGGCTTAAGCAGAGGGGGATCAACCCCGAGGAGCTTAATAAAAAAAATGAAAAATGCAGGTGAAAAAATGGGGAGAAAGGATATCAGGGATACCCTTTTTCAGGGGGTAGAACATAGGATAGCAACGGCAAGGGTATGGTCAGAAAAAAAAGGGGTAATTGCAGGAATATGGAGAGCAGTTGAAAAATTAAAAGATATGGAAATTGTCGTTGAAAATCATGTTGAAGATGGAATTCCAATAAAGGCAGGAGAAATAATTCTTCAGTTTAGAGGTCCGGTAAATAACTTGATAAAAGCCGAGGACCTAATTCTGGGGAATTTGCTGAAATTTTCCGGTATTGCAACGGCATCCCGGGAGGCATATAAACTGGCCAATGGGCGGATAAAAATAGTTTCCGGTGCCTGGAAAAAGATGCCCCAAGAGATCAAGGATTCTTTAAGAGCTGCTATTCAATCAGGAGGAGTTTCAATCAGGATTTGTGATTCGCCCTTTGTTTACCTGGATAAAAACTATGTCAGGATATTTGGTTCAATAACTGCAGCCCTGAAAGCAGCAGGTGTTTTTCCCCACCATAAAAAGGTAATCCAATTACGGGGAGAAACGGGAACAATTGAAGAAGAAGCCGGGGAAGCCGTAAAAGGGAATGCATCAATACTGATGGTTGATACTGGAAAAATTGCAGATGTCCAGGGCGTTTTAACTTATTTGGAAGAAATGGGTATTCGAGGAAAAAAAGAGGTCGCATTTTCTGGAGGTATTTTAATCTCGGAAATTCCCTTATATTTAGATAAGGGGATTGATATTCTGGATATTGGAACTCAAATAATTGATGCGCCCCTTTTGGATATGAAATTGGATATTGAAACCGGGAGTTGAAGTTGATGGTTATGAACCTTTTTCAAAAAACGGAAGTTGTAATTGAAAATATAGGCCTTAAAGAGGCCAACCTGACTGAAGTCGCTGCAGTGGTTGCAGAAACTCTGTTATTGGATAAAATGAAAGTGGCAGTAATTGACGTAGGAGATAATCATGTTACGCTTGATATACTCCAGCATAATGTTGATCCCAAAAAATTTATGGGAAAAGAAAGGGAAATATTAAAAAACCTGAAAAAAATTCAGGGGTTTGAGATAAAAAAGGATGCACAAATTAACTCCCGGGGAATTCTAGGCACAATCGGC
>PWGV01000134.1 GCA_003554585.1 Halobacteroidaceae bacterium
CGCAGACGAAATAAAGAACAGGCTGGAAAAAGGCCAGAAGCATAATTTCTCGACAGCGGCGCAAGGGAATATTTATTTTTATTACCCCAACCCAGCGCAGGATGTTTACAATAAGAGCAGCTAGGAAAAAGAGAAATCCAAGGAAATGAATGGGCTCAATGTATTCCAGGGCACTGCGGGTAAAAATGAAGGAAAAACCGAAGAAAAAGGCCATTCCGATTGCCGCGGCTATTGCCGGGTAGTCTTTGTTTGACATTAACTGGCACCTCACATATACTGGTTAATAATTTGTTTTCAATAATTATTGCAACTTTCCTTTTTTTGGATTTGCTTTAGTTGGTTTTACCCAAGTTTTTTTGTGGTGAAGGGAGCGATTTGTGTGTGGCAAAAAGTAGTTAGGGACCCGAAATTACTGCTTTTGGTTATGGTTATTTTTTTCCTGATTATTTTCCTGTGGGACCGGGGATTTGATCCCGAAGGAATTTTTGTTCCACCGGACCTTGAACCAGGTATTGAATTTAGGGATTATGGGGAAAGTGAGAAATTCAACCTGGATATGGAGGTGCTGGTCACTGAAAAGGGAGAAGATTTATATGATTTTAACTGGATTCTGGAAGCAGAAGCTCTGATTGAAACCCCTGGAATTGAAATTTACGGGATGTTGCCTTTAGAACTTGAAGACCACCACGCCGGGGAAGAAATTTTTCCAACCTGGCTCCGTCAGGAAGAAAAGGAAGATCCCTTTTTAGACGAACACCGGGTTCTTTTAATTGAAGAAGCCAGCATAGAAAGGATTGCCGAACTTGCAGGATGGTTAAAAGTCATGATTTTCTGGGAAGATGGGGAAGAGTTTATTGAAATAAAATTGCCTGCTGAAGAAATAGACTGGTAGGAGAAAATCTCTTTTATCGGGGTCAAAACAAAACCCCGATTTTTATTTTTTTCAACTTTTGTAAGAAATTAAATGAAAAAAAGAAGCAGTGATAAAAGTAAAAGGCTTAAATTTTACTAACAGGAAAATATGAAAAATAAAAGTCAAAAAAGGTCAAAAACTGCATTTGACCTACTTTGACTTTCTTGCTATGATGAAATTGAAAAATAACTGGGGAGGTGAAAAACATGCGCGGAATGCTACCTTTCCGGGGAAAAAGGGGACCCCATCGTAGACGGGAAGATCTGGTGGAAGTTTTTGACGAATTTTTTGCCCCCGATTTTTGGGGCAGAGGGATGTCTACCGATATTCAAGAAACCGATGATACCTACCTGATGGAGATTGAGCTTCCAGGTTATGACAAGGATAACATTGAAGTTGAGTTGAAAGATAACCTGCTTACCATTACTGCAAAAAAAGATGAAGAATTTGAGGAAGAAAAACAAAACTATATTCACAGGGAAAGAAAACGGGGAACTCTCCAGAGATGTTTTACCATTGACCAGAATGTGGATCCGGAAAATATCGAAGCTGAGTTTAAGAACGGGATTTTGAACCTTAAATTGCCTAAAAAACAAAAGGGAACCGGTGATAAGAAGAGTATTGACATTAAATAAAGGCCTGCCCGGCGCGGGCCTTTTTTTTATGAAGCAGGATTTTCCTTTTTGTAAACAGAAACTATACTTTAAAAGTAGAATAGAAAGGAGGACAAAAGTGTTTAAAAATGCGATCCAAATAGGGAAGCTTTGGGGAATTCCCCTCAGGCTTCATTATAGTTTTTTGATTATCTTACCTTTTTTGGCCTGGGCTTTTGGTAACAATATCAGGGCACTTGCTGAACTTGCAGGTATTCCTTTAACCAGTCTTGGGGCCAACCCTTATTTTTTAGGGTTCTTAATGGCAATTGCCCTGTTTGCAAGTGTCGCCCTGCATGAACTTTCCCATTCCCTGGTTGCTCGGAAAAAAGGAGTTCATATTCATTCTATTAGTTTAATGCTCTTCGGGGGAGTAGCCCAGATGGATGAAATTCCCGAAGATCCAAAGGATGAGGCAGCGATAGCGTTTGCTGGTCCTCTTTTAAGCCTTGTCCTGGGAGGGATTTTAATTGGAGGAGCTACCCTTTTTAGGGGGGTAATTGTCTCCGATATGCAGCTAATGTTCCTTTACCTGGGGTGGATGAACCTATTCCTCGCAGTTTTCAATTTAATTCCAGCTTTTCCTACCGACGGAGGTCGGGTTTTAAGGGCAATTCTGGCCGGGAGAATGCCTTTTTTACAGGCAACCAAAATTGCCGCTTATATTGGGAAAGGGTTCGCTTTTGTTTTCGGGATCCTGGGGCTTTTAACTGCCAACTTCATCCTGGTTTTTATTGCATTTTTTATCTATATTGGGGCTAGCCAGGAGTATCAGTCCCTTTTTATTAAAAATACCCTGGAGGGTTTCCGGGTTTCGGATTTAATGACTGAGGATGTGAAAGTTGTTGATGAAGAGACCGTGGTGACTGAACTGGTGGACCGAATGTTTGTTGAGAGACATTCCGGGTATCCGGTTGTCAGAAACGGGGAAGTTACTGGTCTTGTGACCATGGGAGATGTTAGAAAAGTTGAACCAGAGATTCAGTCCCAAACCAGGGTTCGGGAGATCATGTCCTCGGATATAATCAAGGTAGCACCGGATGAGGATATTTACCTTGCTCTCCGCAGGATGTCCCAGGAAGATGTGGGGCGTTTGATGGTTATGAGCGGGGATCAACTGGTGGGGATAATAACCCGTTCGGATATAATGAAAGGATTTCGATTAAGGGAAATGCAAAGTGGAACTTAAATTTTTGCTTTAGAAATCAGGGTTGCAAAACAAATCGATAAATGTTAATATGGCGATAAAAGAATATGGAGGGGAGTGAGAACATGGATC
>PWGV01000100.1 GCA_003554585.1 Halobacteroidaceae bacterium
AAATTGTTTTTTGTCTTTTGCACAAAGGATCTGAATAACCTCTCGTCCCGTAATTGCAGCCCCGGGTAAACCGGCGGAGGCCATTGTCCAAAGTCCCGCCATATAAAAATCTTTTAAACCTGGTAACTGCTTGGGGAGCCTGAGCATGCCGCTTTTGGGTGTAGAAATCCAGGACATGTATGCACCCTTCCAGGCCCCCGTGTAGCGGGTAAAGGTTACGGGAGTTACAACATCAATTACTTCAACCTTTCCACTGGCCTGGGGGAAATTTTTTTCAAATTCCCTGATTACTTGCTGGGCTAAAAGTTCTTTTTCTTTATTGTATTTTTCTCTATCACTATAAAGATTTTCCCAGTAGTCGTTTTCAGTATACATTACGGATCCCACAACCGATTTCTCCGGTGGGCTCATTGTCGGATCAAAGCAGTAATTCTTAAAACCAATATTTTTTTGCACACGCCCCCCAATTTCCAGAGGTTTGTCCAGGGGAAAAATAGAGCTGTGAGGGGTATTGGAAAAATCAAAATCCACTCCCAGAAAAACAATAACTGAAGTAATAGTCGGATACTGATCCGTATAATATTTACCTATTTTTTCGGGAACATACTCTTCCCCCAGTAGTTTAAAAAGTGTGGTGTAACCGTCTGCAGCAGATATTACTACTCCTTCTACTCTTTCCCCGTTATCCAACTCAATTCCGACAGCCCTGTTTTCTTCAACAATTATTTTGTTAACCCGCGATTTATAATGGATTTTTCCTCCCAGTTCCTCGTAACGCCTGGCAGCCTGCTGAGCAAAAACCATTGAACCACCCTGGGGCCAGCCAGCATCTTTTGCGGCAAGCGACCCCATGGTAGCCATTAAAGCCATCATATAATACCTGGGATCGATAATTGAAGAAAAGAGCTCCCGGATCAGGGGGTCTTTAAACCTGGCGGTAAATTCTCCAATGGAAATTTTCGAGTATTTACTCATTACTCCCAGGAATGGACGCATTTCCCACATCATTTTCATTCCGTCCGTGAGCCCAGATAATTCCTGGGGTTTTCCCACTGGCATTTCTATTTTTTCCAGTTTCCTGGCTCCATTTACCAGTTCCCGGATAACCTGCTCATCACCGGGAGATAACTGCAGGAGATGCTGCTCAAGTCGATCCAGATTAGTATATTGGATTGCTGTTCTTCCAGAGCTATCAGAAACCCTTGTAAACTCTTCATGGTGGTGAATAGGCTGGTCGGTTAAAGCGCCAATTCTTTTCCAGACTTTATGCATGGAGGTACCTTCTTTTGAACCCACAAGCCAGTGAATACAACCATCAAATGTATCCCCCTGCCGCTTCCAGGCAGTACAGAGGCCTCCCGGAATATTGTGCATCTCATAAATTTCTGAAGCATAGCCATTGATCTGCGCGTAACAACCAGCAGTTATTCCAGCAATTCCCCCGCCAATTATTATAACTTTCTCTGTCATCGTAATAACCTGCCTTCCCAATTTTTAATTATTGTTTTCTGAAAATGCCCATTTATAAATAAGCTTTCATCCCCCCTATCTTTTTTTAGGGGGTGAGGCAGGTTCTCAAACTATCTCGAGGCTCAAAACGGTGAGTTAAACTGAAAATAATGAGCCCTGTTTCCTTTAATTAGAATAGGGAGAATACTAAATCCCAGCGTAAAGATTTTTCCCCCTTGGGAAGGTGGGAATTAGTAATGCAATGCTCGAAAACAGCCCTTAATTCCCAGCAAAAAGTTTAAAGAGAAAACTCCTTTTTTCTTAAAACCATGCTAAATTCCCTTAATTTAATTCCTAATCGACAATCTCATAAATAATGGTAACGTTATCGCTTACCGAGATTTCCTCGGGCTCAATATCCACATTATATTCTGCTGCTGATTCACAAACCATTTCCGCTTGTCTTTGGAAAAAGTGAATTTCCGACCAGTGGTAATTAATTTCCCTGATCTCTCCCAGCTTAACCCCGGCTGCTGAAGCGAGGATCTCGGCATTTTTTCTTGCGTTTTTTACCGCCTGGATTAAAACCTGCTCCTTTAAAGACTCCCTATCCTTAACCGAAAACTGTAAGTTAATCTGTGCACCACTATAGCCTTCTCCGATATTGGCCAGAACAGAATTGAGTAATTCCTTTTCCAGGGGCAGTTCGATTAACAACCTGTGGGTTGCCCGATAACCGGCAAAAACCCTTCTATCATTTTTGTATTCCGTTTCAACACTAACATTAAAATCTGTTGTTTTGAGGTCTGATTTATCAAGTCCTGAAACCGAAAGGTTGTCCCGGAGATTGTTAACCCGGTTGTTAAGGTTTTTAAGAGCAGCTTCATAATCCATTGCTTTCCCGGAAACAGTAAAAGAGATTAAAACAATATCCGGTTCTACATACACCGACCCTTTTCCCTGAACGTTCAGGTGTTTCATTTTTCACCACCCTTCCGGCAAGCAATGTTGCCAGATTTTTTCCCTTACTAATAAAAAAATTCCCTTCAACTTATGGCAACCATGAAGGTGCAAATCAGGGCAACAATATTCAAAGGACCCATTATTTGTTTTTCCTTTTTGCTCGGAGAAGAAAAGTTAACAATTGAACCAAAAACAAAAAACGCCAGTACAAACCAGATGCCTATTCTTGCAACGTTATAAAAGCCGTCCAATGCAAGTCCTGCTTTACTTATAACAATTGCTGTGAAGAAAAACAAAATAACAATTTGAATTATTGCTGCTATCCTCATTTTTTCAGGTAATTTTCCGGGGAATCTCCCTCCCATGGTATATTCTCCTAAAGGTGCTCCAAATGCCAG
>PWGV01000209.1 GCA_003554585.1 Halobacteroidaceae bacterium
AATAACCGGTTTTAAAGCTCCCCTGGAAGAAATAGCTGAATTATGCAGGGAAAAAAATGTTATCCTTTTGGTTGATGCAACACAACTAGTTGGCAGTCAGGCTTTTTATCCCGGGGAACTGGGCTTGGATTTTGTTTTTTCCAGTGGTTTTAAGTGGCTGAATTCCCCATTTGGGATGGGATTTTTATGGATCGGGAAGGAGAACCTTGATTCTTTTTCTTCCTGCAGATGGGGGTATTTTAACCTCGAGGAACCCTCTGAAGGTTGGGATAATTATTTAGCCGATCCCGATAAAAACGCAGATTATAGAGGTGACCCGGTTTCGGGAGCATCCCGTTTTGAAAATGGGGGTACCAATAATTACGGGGCTGCTTTTGCCCTTGGGACCTCCTTGGGAATGCTAAACCAAATTGGAATTGAAAAAATTCATAGCCGAAATAAAAAACTCAACCAATTGTTGCTCTCCGCTTTGAATACAATAAAGCTTACACCCTATGACTTCCCCGAAGAAAACCAGTCGTCGTTAACTGTTGCTTCCTATCAGGAAGTAAAAAAAACCCAGGCCCTATACCAGGACCTGGTCAAAAAAAAGATCAAAGTTTCATTGAGATATTCCGCAGGACAGGGAGGACTTCGCATAGCTCCCCATTTTTACAACAATGAAGGCGATATTAATGCATTTATCCAGGGAGTAAAAAGTTTTGAAAAAAATTAAGGTTTTCCAAAAACTTTTAAGGCCTGGGGATCCGTTTCCCGGTAAAAACCATCTTCTTTTTCAACTATTCCAGTTTTTATCATCGTACTAATTACCTTGGAGACAGTAACCCTGCATGTTCCCACCAGGTCTGCCATCTCCTGATGGGTGAATTTTATGGGGATCCTCCAACCATTGTTTTCCGAGATTCCCTGGTCAATGGTTAAATTGTATAGGGCCCGGGCAATTCTGGCCCCCGAACCAAGGAAAGAAAGCTCTTGAACCTGGGAGGAAAGGATGCGAATTTTGCGGGTAAGGTTTTTTAAAACCTGGGCATATAGTTCAGTATCGGTAATAATTGCAGCAATAAATTTTTCCTGGGGAATAATATGGAGCTTTGATGAAACAATTGTGGTCGCAGTAGAAAAGTTATTTTCCCCGTCAATTGCTGGAAACTCCCCAAAAATATTGTTTTCATAAACTATCCCCAGGGTTTTTTCAATACCATCTTCGTCAAAAATAGATATTCGAACCCGGCCAGATTCAATTAAGAAAACCGGGTTCTGGGAGTTTTGGGTATATATTATTGTGTTTTTGGGAAATGTTTTTAGGGTCCCGATATCTTTTAGCCTGGACCAATCAACATTGGTCTGGACAACCCAAGGAGAATTTAAGTTAAAGCCTTCCATAAAAAATTTCACCTCCGTTTCTAATTCTACCATAAAAATAGGATAGGTTCATTAAAAATCGAGGAGGTTTTCCGGTTGACTGAAAAAATTAATTTGCGTTCTTATTGTCTGATTGATAACATGCAGCCCCAGTATTCGGCAATGACAGGGACAGTTGCCCAGGGAGATATACCTTTGGCCGGAATGGCACAGTTATTTATTGAGGTTGCCCCCGGTAGTGAAGTTTTTAGCATGATGAATATTGCTTTAAAATCATCCAATGTTCGCCCGGGATTCCAAATAGTTGAGAGGGAGTTTGGCCTTTTAGAAATCCATGCTAACTCCATTGATGAAATTCAAACAGCAGGAAGCGCAATAATCGAAGAGTATAATTTGAATTTACAGAATTTAGAACGCCCCAAAATTGTCTCTTCTCAATTAATTTCCAATGTTGATCCCTACCAGGCCCAATTAATTAATCGATTCCGGCAGGGATCTCTTCTCGTTCCCGGACAGTCCCTTTTTATTATGGAGGTTGAACCAGCGGTTAATATTGCTCTGGCCTGTAATATTGCCGAAAAAGCATCAGAAATTAACCTGGTTCACTATGATCCGGTAGGTAGGTTCGGAAGGTTATATCTTTCTGGTTCCGAAGCGCAGGTTCGCTCAGCCCGGGACGCTGCAATGGAAGCAATTGACAATTAGGAGAAAGCGGTGGTTTTTATGAAACACCACAACTGGCACGAGGAAATACCGCTACTTAAAAATATAAATTATCTGGCTAATTGTTCCCGAAGTCCCCTTCACATCGAAGTAAAAAGGGGAGTCGATAATTACCTCAACAGCTGGGCTACCGAGGGAGCAGCATGGGAAAAATGGCTGGAAGTTATTAAACAAACCAGGGGAGAAATAGCAAGATTAATTAATGCAGACCCCGGCGATATTGCTATTTCTTCATCTGTTTCAGGTGCCGTTTCCGGACTGATGAGCGCTTTGAATTGGGAGGGGCAAAGAAAACAGATTGTTTCAGCTGAAGATGAGATTTCAACCCTTAAATTAATTATTCATGCTAATGAGAAGTGGGGAGCGAAGAGGAAACTTGTTCCTGGAAATGAAGGACTTCCCTCCCTCGGGGAATACGGAAATTACATTAATGAAAACACACTCCTGGTGGCTGGATCCCATGTTTGTTATAAAGAAGGGCGAATTCAGGACCTCGAAGAGTTTGTCCGAATAGCCCACAATAAGGGTGCCAGGTTGTTAATTGAAGCCAGTTTATCTGCCGGGACGGTTCCCATTGATGTAAAAGCCTCGGGCGTAGATTTTCTTGTGGGGACAACATCAAAATACTTAATGGGACCACCGGGCTTTGCTTTTATTTATGTCGCTCCCGAAATGGTCTCTGACTTAAAGCCAAGTATGACCGGCTGGTTCGGGCAGGAATTTCCTTTTAGCTTTGAACCCCGGTTTCTAGATTATGCCAAAAGTGCCCGCCGCTTGGAAACAGGCACTCCTTCAATTATTAACGGATATGGTTCCCTGGCTGGGCTTAAGATTATCAATAATTACCAGCCGCAAAAAATTGAACAGGAACGCAGGAAATTAATTAAAAAAGCCAATGAGATGGCAAAAGAATTGGCTTTCCCGGGGAGCTTTAGTGAGGATAATGTTTTCATTAGTATTCCGACAAGGGGAGCGCGACAGATAGAAAGGCGGCTTAAAGAAAAAGGGATTATTACTTCTTCGGTAGGAGATTACCTCCGCCTGGCCCCCCACTTTTTCAACCAGGAGGCAGATTTTGAGAAGGTTTTTAAAGAATTACAACCACTACTTGGGAAAAATTCAACCCCCCGGCGTGTTTCAAGTTATTCCGGGGGTGGAGAAAAGGAATTTGACCTTGGTATTAAAAATGGGCAAATCGTAATTCCCGGGAATGGTATATTCCAGGGGGATGTTGGAATAAAAGGGAGTAAAATCGCTGGAATTGGCTCCAATATTGCAGAAAAAGCGGAAAAAGTTATTGATGCCGAGGGGAAATATATATTACCTGGAATAATTGATCCCCACATTCATTTGGGTTTATTTGCTCCCATGGAAGAGGATATTATAAGTGAAACCCGTTCGGCTTTAATTGGCGGAGTTACGACCGCTGGTTTGTTTATCGGTGGAGAAGGGAGCCATAAACAGAGACTTAAAGAAATTTCCGAAGGTGTAAATAATTTGTCCCATATTGACATCTGGCCGCACCTGGTGATTAATTACCCGGAGCAATTAACTGAACTGGATGAATATATTGGAAACGGAGTCAAAAGCTTCAAAATGTATATGTGTGGAATTCCAGGCATGATCCCGGACGCGGATGACGGCTTTATTTACCAGATGCTTAAAAAACTCCAAAATACAAAAAAAGGAATCCCGCTTTGTATCCATGCAGAAAATTCGGCCCTGGTAGCAGAGGCTACAGAAGAAATGGCCAAAAAAGGACTGGAAAATGGGACCCTTGCTGACTGGGCAAAAACCCATCCCAATTTTGCAGAGGCCGAGGCTGTTCGCAGGGCTTTGTATATTAACAGAAAAACCGGAGTTCCCCTTTATTTTGTCCATATTTCCACCAAAGAATCCATCGGTGTAATCCAAGAGGAAAAATTTAAACCCCAAAAAAACCGGTTTTATGTAGAAACCACGCCTTTTTACCTGGGCTGTAATTACACTGATCCCGCAGGACTCCTGGCAAAAATGATCCCGCCTTTACGGGAACAGGAGAGCGTTGATGCCCTGTGGGAAGGGATTCAAAAAGATCTGGTGGATACCATTGGAACAGATAATACCAGCCAGAAACTGGAAGTTAAGAATCTCGAGGGAGGAATGTGGGGAGCAATGCCAGGCTATCCCGCAATGGCTACAAGTCTTCCCGTAATCTTAAGTGAAGGAGTAAATAAAGGTCGGATTTCCATCGAAAAGGTCAGCATGCTCATGTCCCGAAAACCTGCAGAAATTTTTGGATTGTATCCCCAGAAAGGATCTTTACTTCCCGGAAGTGATGCAGATATTGCGATTATTGATTTGGCAAGGGAAAAAAGAGTTCACCATCGCGACCTAAAATCCGGATCAGATTTCTCGGTTTTTGAGGGGCGGGTTTTGCAGGGATGGCCGGTTATGACGATAAAAAATGGTCGGGTTGTTATGCAGGATGGGGACATAGTCGAAAGAGAGCAACAGGGTAGTTTCTTATTGCGCAAAGGATAAATAAGGGAGGTGGAGAAAATAAAACAAATTAGAATTCACGGACGCGGAGGAATGGGAACTGTAAAAGCTGCAGAAATAATAGTTTATTCTAAAGTCAAAGCTGGAGAATACGGACTTTCGGTCCCATATTTTGGATTTGAACGACAGGGGGCCCCGGTTGTGGCCTATGTTAAATTAGCTGACAAACCCATCAGGGCGAAAACCCAGGTGGATTTTCCGGATTGTGTTGTGGTAATGGAACCTACCTTGCTTAATGCGGTAAATGTTTTTGAAGATATGAGCAGAGAAGGAATTCTAGTAATAAATAGCAAGAAGTGTCCTGATTTAGCAAGTCTACCTCCCCAGGTAAAAAAGGTGGGTTATGTAGATGCCACCAGGATTTCGTTTGATGAGTTAGGTCGGGCCATTCCTAATACCGCAATGCTTGGGGCTTTTGTAAAAACCACGGGTTGGATTGAGCCTGGACTTGCAGAAGAAAAAATATGTGCTTTATTTGGGCCCCAGAACAAAAAAGCCTTTTACAGGGGCCTGGAGGAAGTAGAAATAGTTCCGGTATTGGAGGCCGTGAAATGAGCGAAAAAAAAGAATATATAGTTCCTGTTGGTGAAGGGGTATATGAAATTAATACAGGGGATTGGCGGACTCATCGCCCTGTTTTGGATCAGGATAAGTGTATAAAATGTGGGATTTGCCTGACCTACTGCCCAGTTTTTTCTATCTATAAAGAAGGCGAAGAGTACAGGATTGATTTTAGTTACTGCAAGGGATGTGGAGTATGCATGCATGAATGCCCCAAAGATGCAATTCAAATGGTTGAAGAAGGGAGGTAGGGAATATGTCTATGGTTGATGTCCTAAATGGAAATCAGGCCGCAGCAAGAGGTGCCGCACTTTCCCGCCCTGACGTTGTTGCAGCTTATCCGATAACCCCCCAAACTCCCCTGGTAGAATATTTAACTCAATTTGCGGCGAATGGAGAACTGGAAGCATTTATGAGTGAGGTGGAATCTGAGCACAGCGCCATGAGCCTTGTTACAGGTGCTTCCCTGGCTGGGTCAAGGACTTTTACTGCAACTTCATCCCAGGGGCTTGCACTAATGTATGAACCTTATTTCCGGGCTTCTACGTTGCGCTTGCCTGTTGTAATGGCAATTGTTAACCGGGAAATGATTTCCCCGCAAACCGTTTGGGGTGGTCCCCAGGATTCAATGACCTTGAGGGATGCTGGTTGGATCCAGATCTATGTAGAAGACAATCAGGAAATACTGGATATGATTATCCAGGCTTATAAAATTGGCGAAGATTCAAGGGTCCTGCTGCCGGTAAACATTTGTTACGATGGGTTTTATCTTTCTCACCTTACAGAGAGAGTGGAAATCCCTGACCAGAATTCTGTTGATAAATTCCTACCCGATTATGTTCCCACTCACATTAAGCTCGATCCAAAGAAACCAATGGCTGTTGATCCATTGACAACAGGTGACCTTTTAATGGAATACCGGGAAAAACACATGGAAGCACAGCAAAATGCCCTGAAAGTAATCCAGGAAGTAAACGACGATTTTGCAAGGGTTTTCGGGCGGAACCACCATGGATTGTTGGAAAAATACCGCTGCGATGATGCTGACGTAATTTTAATTTCCCTTGGTTCAATGACCGGTGCTGCAAGAGAAGCAGTGGATTATCATAGAGATAAAGGATTAGCCGTAGGGTTGTTAAAAATCCGTAGCCTCCGACCATTTCCTCATCAGGAGGTTTCTGAAGTGCTTACAGGCCGCCAAGCAATCGGAGTGGTTGATCGGAATGTTTCTTTTGGTTGGAATACAGGGATCCTATACCAGGAGATTCGTTCAGCACTATATGAGAAGGAAAAACCAGTTCCAATTCTTCCCTTTATTGGAGGTCTGGGAGGAGAGGATTTAAGGATAGAAGCTTTTATTTACTGCATTGAACGCCTTAAAGAAGCCAGGGGATCAGGACAAAAAAATTATCCCAAAACTTGTTGGCTGAATAAAAAAGGGGGGTGAAATAATGAAGGTAGCGGATTATTTAAATCAATGCGAGGAAATTATATCACCAGGTATCTCGGCCTGTGTGGGCTGTAATGTGGAACTAACCCTGAGAACAATTATGCGAGTTTTAGGGCAGAACACAATTTTTGCCGTTCCACCTGGCTGTATGGGAGGGGTAGGAGTTGTTGGGTGGAATAAACAATCTGGAGCAAAAGCACCTGTTTTCTTTCCCTTACTTGACAATACAGCTTCCATGCTTTCGGGTATAAAGGCCCATTATTTACGAGAAGGCAGGGAAGTGAACGTCGTAGCCTTTGCGGGAGACGGCGCTACTGTTGATGCTGGCTTTCAATGTCTTTCCGGGGCCGCAGAGCGGGGAGATAACATAATTTACATCTGTTATGATAACGAAGGCTATATGAATACCGGGTATCAGCGTAGTGGATCAACTTCTAAAGGGTCATGGACTTCAACAACCCCAGTTTCAGCTACGGGTAAGGGTTGGAAAAACAAGCATAAGAAGAATTTTCCCATGTTGATGGCAATGCACGATATACCATATGTGGCAACAATTTCTCCCGCCTATATTGAGGATATGGTTAAAAAAGTTCAGCACGCAATGACTGTAAAGGATGGTCTGGCTTACCTCCATATTCTTAACCCCTGTTTAACAGGTTGGGGAATTGATCCCAAAAGGAGTATCGAAGTTTCTCGATTATCAGTTCAGACCAGATATTTTCCTCTTTTCGAGGTTATTAATGGTGAGTACCGTTTAAGTCGAGAGATTAAAAAACCAAAGCCTTTAGAAGATTTCTTGAAATTAAATAAAAAGTTTAGCCATCTAAATGAAGAAGAAATCGCTGATTTACAGGCCAACGTGGATAGAAATTGGGCAAGGTTGGTTGCACTTTGTTCTTAGAAAATATCAATACTTTAATATGTTGTAGTGAATTTTACATCTAAATAATTTAATTTATTGTAAAAATGATGATAGAAAAAGGAGTTTTTCTCGTTCCTACCCTTGTTGCTGGCTATTTAATAAGTGAGCATGGAACCGAAGCTGGTATTCCGGAAAACAGTGTTAAAAAAGCGAAACAAATAGTCGACCTTGGTTTTGAAAATTTCAAGAAAGCTTATAATGCAGGTGTAAAAATTGCCATGGGGACCGATGCTGGAACCTGTTTTAATTTCCATGGTAATAATGCAAAGGAAATTGAATTAATGGTGAATAGTGGGATGTCTCCTATTGATGCTTTGCAAACTGCAACCATAAAAGGTGCTGAATTACTAGCTTTGGGTGAAAAAATAGGTTCAATTGAAGTCGGGAAATTGGGGGACATTTTGATAGTTGCGGGTAATCCATTAGAAAATATTAAGACTCTTCAGGATAGTGAACTTTTGTCATTTATTATTAAGGATGGGGAGTTAATCAAAGGTTAAATAAAAGAAAATAAAAAAACAGGGGTAAGAAAAGTGATTAAAATTAAATTTGTTTTTATAGGGGAGCTAGTTTTAAAATTAAATAAAAAGGAACAAACAGTAGTATTGGAAAAAGAAGAGGCTACTGTTGGTGAAGCTTTGGCTGAACTTGCTGCAAAAAATCCAACCCTGTTAGCTCCAGATTTTTTTAAGTCCTTTCAGTTGTACCTGGAGAAGGATGATTCAAGAGCTGTCAATATTAATTCACTGCAAAAATTATTGACACAACTGGGGGAAAACAACCGAATAATTTTCTTATACCCCTTAGGTGGAGGGTAAAACAACAAGAAGAGCAGGGGAAAAAAATTTAAGAGGAGGTAAAATAGTTGAAAACAATAATTTCCAAACCAGAGTTGTGTTCCGGTTGTAGGGCCTGCGAGATGGCCTGCTCTGTAGTTCATGAACAGCAGTTTGGTTCCAGTGTATCCAGAATTAGGGTTGTTAAAATGGAGCATGAAGGCTTAGATGTTCCAGTTACCTGTCATCAGTGCACAGAACCTCCATGTATGGAAGTTTGCCCGGTTGACGCAATCAGCAGAAACGGAAAAACAAATGCCATCCTAATTGATGAAGGTGAATGCATAGGTTGCGGGAGATGTGTGGAAGCCTGTTGGGCGGGGGCCATTAATTTTCACCCCGATAAAAATATGCCTTTTGTTTGCGATCTGTGTAATGGTAATCCCCAGTGTGTGGACCGTTGCCCCCTGGGTGCTTTAGTTTACGGGGACAGGAATGGGCTTGCCCAAAAAAAAAGGGAAGAACTAGCCCTTTATAAAGGCGGAGTTGTTTGGGATAAATGGAATAAAAAGAAGGAGGATATTTAAATGCCAGCTTATAAACCGATTACTGGACGGGTTTTAAGGATAAATCTGTCGGAAAAATCCTACAATATAGAGCCTTTGCCCGAAAAATATATTAAGGAATACCTGGGCGGCAGGGGTTTTAATATTCGCAGATTGCTTGATGAAGTTCCTCCTGACACTGATCCTCTTGGACCAGAGAACAAACTGATTTTTGGTACCGGCCCCCTGGTTGGCACAAGTTTTCCAGGGCAAAGGTTTAATGTTTCTGCTAAATCCCCAGTAACGGGGCTTTTAGGGGATTCAAATGCTGGTGGTTTCTTCTGTTCTGAAATGAAATTCGCCGGTTATGACCAGATTATAATTGAAGGACAGGCAGATGAGCAGACATATATTTATATCTACAATGATAAAGTGGAATTCAGGAATGCAAATCATCTCTGGGGGCTGGATACTCGGGAAGGCAATAAAGAATTGCTTGCTGAACTGGGTGATAATGATTTTCAAATTGCCATAATAGGTCCTGCTGCTGAAAATGGAGTGAAATATTCGGGGATTTTTACGAATATAGTTCGTGCCAATGCCCGGACTGGAATGGGAGCAGTAATGGCCTCTAAAAATCTTAAAGCTGTTGCTCTGCGGGGTACAAATACGATAAAAGTTCATAACACCGGGAAGTTTAACCGGCTAATGCGGAAAGTTTTCAACGATATTGAAAGTCACCCGGAATATGAATCTCGCTTATTGATGGGGACAACTCGCCTTGTTTCTTCACTGAATGCTTATGGAATGTTGAATACTAAAAACCACCAAACTGGTGTTTATGGAGATTCGGATATGGTCTCCGGGGAAACGCTGGCCAGGAAATACAATGTTAAAAATAAAGGTTGTTTTGGTTGTACTATACCCTGTAGCCGTTATTTTAAAATAACGGATGGACCATTCAAGGGCTTCCATAGTGAGGGTCCTGAATTCGAATCGCTTGCAGGTTTTACCTCGCGAATCCTGGTTAATGATCTGCCCCTTGCTTTGAAGGCCGTTGATTTATGCAACCGCTATGGTATGGATACTATCGCAGTTTCAGGATGTATTTCCTTTGCTATGGAAATATACGATAGAGGAATAATTACAAAAGAGGATACGGAGGGGCTTGACCTTTCCTGGGGTAATGGACAAGCAGTCCTTGAATTAATTGAGCAAATTAAAGATAGGCGTGGTTTTGGAGGAGTTCTTGCCGATGGTTCAAAAGTTGCAGCGGAAAAAATCGGTAAAGGTGCTATTGATTATGCAATGCAGGTGAAAAATAGTGAACTCTTTTTAGGAGAACCTCGAGGGATAAAAGCCTATGGTCTGGGTAATGCTGTAGCCAGTCGGGGGGCTGATCACCTGAGAGCCGAACCCTTCTTTGAATTACTTGAAGACCCTGAACTAGGTAAAAAAAGATTTGGAATTCCCGAATCCGCCCTGAGATTGAGCCCTAAAGGGAAAGGCCTGGTGGTAAATTACTTTGAAGACTGGTGTGCTATCGTTGATGCTCTCGAAATTTGTAAAAATACCTTCGTGGCCATGGAAGTTCTTCCTTTTGAAGCAGCCGCAGATCTTTTAAACGCTGCTTTGGGCTGGGAAATTTCTGCTGAAGAACTTCGAAATATCGGGACCAGGATTAATAATGCAGAAAGGGTTTACAACACAATGTGTGGTTTGAAGAAGGAAGACGATACACTCCCGAAGCGTTTTATCGAGGAACCCATGCCGGAGGAGTGTGGCCCAACAGCGGGTTCTGTATTTGAGCTGGAACCAATGCTTGAAGAATATTATCGGGACCGGGGCTGGGATCCAGAAACGGGAGTACCCCGCCTGGAAACTCTTAAAAAAATGAATCTAGAAGAAGATATTTCTAAGTTGAAAAAGCAGGACATTGAAATCCCGGAATGACCAAAAAAAACCAAAAAAGCAAAACAACTGAAAGCTTCGAAAAATAAAAAAATATTAGAATGATAAGTATAAAATTGACTTGATACCTTCAAGAAGCCGGTTGGTTAATTGGCTTCCGGCTTCTTCCTTATTTTCTTAGAAATTAATTATGGGTAAAGTGGGGTGGGAAATTTGCAACAATTTGTAATTCGAAGAATAGTTCAATCCATACCCATTTTGTTTGGGATAACTATGTTAACCTTTATGATCATGCAGCTTGCTCCGGGTAATCCGATGGCGACAATGATTGATCCCAGCATTTCCATGGATGATCTGGAAAGGGCAGAACAAAGTTTGGGATTGGATCGACCCCTGATAGTTCAGTACTGGAATTGGCTCAAGCAGATTTTAAGCGGAAACCTGGGCTATACTATTCGGACAGGACAACCTGTATCCGCATTAATAGGTGCACGCTTGCCGGCAACTTTGCTTTTAACTTCCACGGCATTTATAATCAGTTTCATTTTGGGAGTTCCTTTGGGGGTTTTTTCTGCAAGTCACAAATATTCTATTCCGGATTATAGTTTAACTGTTGGTGCTTTTATAGGAATTTCAATTCCGGGCTTCTTTTTAGGTTTGGGGTTGATTTACATCTTTGCACTCAACTTGGGCTGGTTCCCGACTTCCGGTTTAATGAGTATCGGAATGAATTACGAAGGCTGGACTTATTTTCTTGACCGGTTGAAGCATCTATTTCTTCCTGCTGTTGCGCTGGCTTTACCAAATATGGCTGCAGTAATGCGCTTCACCAGATCAAGTATGATTGAGGTTCTAACTCATGATTATATAAGAACTTCTAGAGCAAAAGGATTGAGTGGAAGAGTTGTTCTTTTTAAACACGCCTTGCGAAATTCCCTTATTCCGGTAATCACCATTTTTGGTTTATCCATTCCTTTTTTGTTCGGCGGAGCCTATATTACCGAGCAGGTTTTTAACTGGCCGGGAATGGGTAGTTTGGGAATTGCTGCCATCACCGGCAGGGAGTACCCCATTGTAATGGGCTTAAATCTATTTACATCTACCCTTGTTTTAATGGGAAATCTGATCGCGGATATTCTCTATGCTTTTGTAGATCCGCGAATCAGGTATTCATGATTGGGGGGAAAATAAAAATGAGCCAGCTTAACGCAACGCAAGAAACTCAATCGCACCTAGCTTCGGTGGGGGTAGAGCGATCATTTTCAAAAAGAGCCTGGAACCGTTTTAAAAAGAACAAGCTAGCCCTCTTTGGGCTGGGAGTAATCATATTATTGATTATCCTAGCAATTTTTGCTCCAATAATTTCCCCTTATAATCCTTTTATTACTGTCCGAAACGAAGTTGGTCTTGCCAACACTTTGCAACCCCCCTCCAGCAGCCACCTGCTGGGGACAGATAATCTGGGAAGAGATATTTTGAGCAGGATGATTTACGCTGGTCGGATATCTTTGAGTGTGGGACTTGTCTCTGTAAGTATTGCCTGCACTATTGGAATAATTCTCGGTGCTCTGGCGGGTTATTTTGGCAAGTGGGTGGATTCATTAATTATGCGGGTTACCGACGTGGTAATCTGTTTCCCGGTTCTTTTTCTGGTTATTACCATATCAACCATGTTGAAACCGAATATTTTCAATGTAATGGTCATCATTGGCCTGGTTTACTGGACCAGGGTAGCAAGGATGGTCCGAGGGGAAATATTAAGGGTCCGGGAACTGGATTTTATCCAGGCTTCTAGGGC
>PWGV01000153.1 GCA_003554585.1 Halobacteroidaceae bacterium
ATGGAATGAAGACGGCTCATTGACCAGCTTCTATATTCCTGAAGGAGACATGCGTTTCCAGAACTTTTACCCCGGAGAAGCCCTTTTATACTGGGCTTTTTTGTATCAAGACGAACCGGATTCCGCGCTGTTGGAACGTTTTATGAAGTCATTCGAATATTACCGCAAGTGGCATTTAGACCCGGAAAACCGCAACCCTGCCTTTATCCCATGGCATACCCAGGCTTATTATATTATCTGGCAAGAAACCGGTTATGAACCCCTGAAGGACTTTATCTTCGAGATGAATGATTGGCTTTTACCGGTCCAACAATGGTCGGATGATCTTTTGTACCGTGACACCCTGGGGCGCTTCTATGATCCCAACCGCCCCTTCGGCCCTCCCCATTCTTCTTCCACCGGCGTCTACCTGGAAGGATTGATTGATGCTTTTAACCTGGCCCGGGAGACAGGTGATACGGAAAGAATGAACAACTACCGCAGGGCAATTAACAGGGGGCTGCGCAGCGCTATGCAGCTGCAATTTGTCGATGAGGTGGATATGTTTTACATATCTCCTCCAATGTACAGTTACGTTAAAGGCGGTATCAGGACTACAGCATACAATAATGAGATCCGCTGCGATAACGTGCAGCATAATTTAATGGCTGTTCTAAAGATTTTGGACAGCTTTGAAGATGAAGACTTTTATCATCATTAAATTAATAGTCCCGTTTCGTTAAAAAGCCCTGCGTTAAACGGGCAGTAAAATGCATGAAAGCTTCATTTTATATTTGTTTAAACACAAGCAATCTGGTTTGATATGCACCCATTGACAGCTTAAGACAATCTAAACCTCAGAACAGGGAATAAACTATTGCAGGAGGCTAAACAAAATTGATTCTCGATGCCCAGCAAGTCATGGATCTGCAATTCTGGATAGCTCTGTTAATGATAATTATTCTATCAAACCTTATAGTAATAAATAACTACAAAATTACAATTAATCAAGCACCCTTCAGAAAAACGATGCTAATATTCCTTTTCATGGTAACCGCGATTGCTTGCGTTAATTATTTTTATGTTTCAAGAACTCCTGGAAGCTATATACACAGATGGGATATCTATCACACTTATATGGGTGCCAAGTACTATGAAGAACTGGGTTATGACAGGTTATATGAGTGTTCGATATACTTCGATTCCCAATACATCAATTTCTATGAAGACTTAACAAGGGTAAGAGACTTAAACACTCTACAGTATATTGACGCAAGCGAGATTAAAAACAATAGTGATTGTGAGTTATTATTTACACAAGATAGAAAAGAAGAATTCATCGAGGATCTTAAGTTTTTTAATTCTCTTACCTACCCTCAATACTGGAATCGTCTTTTCCGGGATAAAGGATATAACGGTTCCCCTTTCTACACTTTTATTGTTTCAAATATATTTAATAATATTAAACTTGGCTATAACAACCTAATTATACTTTCCATGATTGATATACTGCTTATATTTACAGCTTTCTATTTTGTATATCGCGCTTTTGGAATCTGGGTTGCTCTCTTTGCATTGATCTTCTTTTGCGTAAATTTTCCAGCAAGGTTCGTGCATATGGGAGGCTCAATACTAAGGTTTGATTATCTGGCATACTTAATAATTGGGGTATGCTTATTCAAGCTAGAGAAATATAAATCCTCAGGAGTATTTCTTGCGTTGTCATCAATGCTAAAAATATTTCCGGTTCTTTTTGTTGCCGGCCTGGGACTTAAAGCTTTCTCAGATGTATTAACTAAAAGGAAAATAGACAAAAAATATTTGAGTTTTTTCAGTATATTCTTTGTAGCTATTATTATATTTTTCATCCTCAGTATATCTATTGGGCAGGGTATGGATAATTGGTACAACTTCTTTGAAAATATGGAAATGCACAACCAGCAAACAGCCGGTTTTAGAGTCGGGTTCATGCATATGTTTATGTTTAGTGGAGAAATAACTGAGGAAGATCCATGGACGAGTTATGCAGAAAAACAAAATATGCTTGAAGCCAGGATAGGATACTTTTATATTTCAATAGCTATAGTAGTTTTATTGCTAATAACTTTAATGCCATTCATGAAAGATGAAGATTTTATGATCATTTTTGGAACAGCGCTGTTTTTTTTCATTTTTGCCTCCACAAGATATTATTATGCTCTATTGGTATTATTGTTCCTTTTGCAAGCAAAATGTAATAAAGTGATAATGATGATGCTATTTACTTTTACAGCTATATCTCTTTGGGTATATAGTTTTAACAAATTCGATGCATTTATTTATAATTATTTTGTATCCTTCTTGCTCTTACTCTTTTTCATCACCACTCTATTTTGCTTGCTCATAAACAATCGTGAAAACATAAATAAATATATTTCTGTGATCAAACAAAAAATCAGTCTTTAAAACCTTTCCAAATATACTATGATTTATAGACCAGATAGGGCACAATTAAGGGGCTTGCTCTTTGGAGAGTAAGCCCCTTAATAATTACCTTATAGAAACTCTATAAACCTTACTACCCTTTAAACCTTTTGAGAATTACCCCGCTACTAGTAAGCAACACACCAAGTGTTAACATTGGTATTATTGTTCCGCCAGCATCAGGCGTAGTTTCCGGTGGCTCAGGGTCAAGCACCAATTCTTCCTCAGGATCATCCGGGTCGGTTTCAGGATCTTCTGGTTCTACAACAAGTTCTTCAGGTTCATCCGGGTCGGTTTCAGGATCTTCTGGATCTACGGTAGTTAGGTCCGGG
>PWGV01000041.1 GCA_003554585.1 Halobacteroidaceae bacterium
GAAGTTCTTTTTATTGCTGTAGGAACCCCGCCCCGGGAAGATGGCAGTGCTGACCTTAAGCATGTTTTAACTGTAGCCAGGGATATTGGCCGCCATATGAATGGTTACAAAGTAGTTGTAAATAAGTCAACAGTTCCCGTAGGAACCGGGCAACTGGTCAAAGCCACTATCAGGGAAGAATTACATAAGCGGGGTGTTGATTACAAATTGGATGTAGTGAGCAACCCCGAGTTTTTACGTGAAGGAAAAGCAGTTGATGATTTTTATAACCCTGACCGGGTTGTAATTGGAGGGGAAAGCGAAAAGGCCCTGGAAATAATGAAAGAAGTCTACCAGGCCCTCTATGACCGGGAAGTTCCCTTTTTATTCACCAATATCGAAACAGCTGAAATAATTAAATACGCTTCCAATGCTTTTCTTGCCACCAAGATTTCTTTTATTAATGAAATTTCCCGGGTTTGTGAAAGTTTAAATGCAGACGTGAGGGATGTAGCCAAAGGAATGGGAATGGATGCCCGGATTTCGCCCCAGTTTCTCCAGGCAGGATGTGGATATGGAGGGAGCTGTTTTCCCAAGGACACCCAGGCCTTGGTTCATATTGCCCGCGCTAACGGTTTCCCGATGGCAATCGTGGAAGCTGCTATTAAAGCCAATGAAGAGCAAAAGATGCACATGGTAAAAAAGATTAAAGATAAACTTGGTGGGGTTAAAGGAAAAACCATTGGTGTCCTGGGCTTGAGTTTTAAACCGGAAACCGATGATATGCGCGAAGCTCCCGCCCTTACAATTATTCCTGCTCTTATCCAGGACGGGGCTAAAATCAAAGCCTTCTGCCCGGAAGGAATGAAGGAAGCCCGCTGGAGGCTGGAAGAGTTCAAAGAGAATATTGAGTACCAGGAAAATCCCTATGATGCAATTGATGAGACGGATGCCCTGCTTTTACTTACGGAGTGGAAACAATTTAATGATCTGGACCTGCCGAGAGTTAAAAAACTTCTTAGGGGCAAGAACTTTTTTGATTTCCGCAACGTATATTCCCGGGAAAAGATTGAAGGAGCAGGTCTTGAATATACCGGAGTTGGAGTTGCCGGGGAAAACAAGGATGTAATTAGTTACCTGGTCCAGGCTTATGGTACTTCAGTTTCCGGGGAATAATAGCGCAACCTTTTAATGAGAGGTGGATAAAATGAAAAAAGTTACCAAGGCAGTTATTCCAGCAGCAGGTTTGGGGACAAGATTTTTGCCTGCAACAAAAGCAATTCCGAAAGAAATGCTGCCCATTGTTGACAAACCAACGCTCCAGTATATAGTGGAGGAAGTAATAGATTCCGGAATAAAGGAAATCCTGATTATCATTGGGAGAAACAAAACTTCAATCGAAGATCATTTTGACCATTCTGTTGAGCTGGAAAAAGCCCTTGCCGAAAAAGGGAAAAGTGATCTTCTGGGGATAGTTGAAGATATCTCAAACCTGGTTGATATTCATTATGTTCGCCAGAAGGAACCTAAAGGACTGGGCCACGCAATTTACTGCGCCAGGACTTTTGTCCGGGACGAACCATTTGCAGTTCTTTTGGGAGATGATATTGTAAAATCTGATCCACCCTGTCTGCGGCAACTGGTGGATATCTATGATGAGCGGCAGGGGAGTGTAGTTGGAGTCCAGGAAGTTCCCGATGAAGACGTTAATAAATACGGGATCGTAAAGTACATTGATGGTTCCAACGGAACTTACAGGATTAGCGGCCTGGTTGAAAAACCAGATAAAAAGGATGCGCCTTCCAACATGGCAATTATGGGAAGATATGTTATTACACCGGCGATTTTTGATATTCTCGCTCATACCAAACCCGGAAAGGGCGGGGAAATTCAATTAACTGACGCTTTAAATGAACTCGCCAGAAAAGAGGATATTTTCGCCCATATTTTCAGGGGAAAAAGATTTGATGCCGGAGATAAACTGGGTTATTTAAAAGCAACAATTGAATTCGCCCTGGAGAAAGAAGATATAGGTCCCGAGTTGAAAAAGTATATTAAAGATCTCCAGGGAAAACTCTAGATGTAATCAATTCCGCCCCTATACAAATTAATGATTTAAAAATGAGAGGGCAAGGTTAGTGGTTTATCCCTTATTGGAAAAAAAAGAAAGAGGGGCCGGAAAAGGTGAAAATTTGCATCCTTGATGGTAGTGCGAGGAAAAAGAACACCCATAAAGTAATTGAGGCCTTCAAAAAAGAACTTTCAACTTACGGTTCAGTTGAATTCTTTGAAGTAAATGTCCATGATCTCGAGCTCCCCTTTTGTAAATCCTGTTACACCTGCTTTTTAAATGGAGAGGAAAAGTGTCCCCAACAAGGCATTATTCAACCAATATATAAGGAAATGATTTCTTCAGATGGAGTGATTATTGCTTCTCCTGTTTATTCTTTTCAGATTACCGCGGCTTTGAAAAACTTAATTGACCAATTCTCTTTTATTATTCACCGCCCTGGGCTGGCCAACAAAAAAGGGGTAGTTATCAGTACTACTGCGGGCGCAGGTCACAAAGAAGTTGCTAAATATTTAAGACAGATCCTTAATTTTTGGGGAGTGGACAGAGTTTATTCTTTTTCAGTAAGAGTTGCAGCGGAAGAATTGGAAATAAAGAAAAGATTGCAGAAAAAAATAAAAAAAGAAGCCAAACAATTTCATGATGATATTGCGAAGAGGAGAAGGTATAATCCTTCTATGAAAAGCCTTTTTTATTTTTCTGTATTGAAAGGCTTTTATGA
>PWGV01000148.1 GCA_003554585.1 Halobacteroidaceae bacterium
CTGCGGTCACCGATGCCGCAGGTCAGGTAGTCTTTACAGCTACCAGCACCACTGCTGGACAGTTCACCGTGCAGTTCAGCGAACCAAATGCTGGCAATGATACTGCGACAGCCACATTTGTAGATGAAGAAATTGTGATAGACGTTAAAGGATCATTTTTTACCGTCGACCCCGGGCAGAATAGGATCAGGCTAGGCATCGTAAACCAGTTTGGTGAATTCTTTTACCATTCAGATCTGGAGAATAAAGAAAACTGGAAACTTGAGGCCAAGGATCCTGATAATCCCCCTGATATGGAGTTTGTAGTAGAAAACGTTGGAAAAAATCCGCCAGGAGCTAGCTACAATTACGCTATTTTCACAAATAGGATCGAGTCATCGGTGGAAGATGAAAATAGACAAGAAGAAATTATTGTCACTGTAACCGTTGAAGGAGTAGATTATGAAATTCCATTCGAGTTAAAAGATTAATCCCCATAATACCTTGTCCACTTCAATAAGCCCATTTGACAGAAAGATAGGCATAAAAAAACTGATTGGCCACCTCTAATCGCTTAAGTATAAATCTTTGCTATCCGACAGCTGAATAAAATTAAAGGAGAAACCGCAAGAAAGCTTTAGCTTCTGGCGGTTTCTCTCTTTTTCAACACATGCTCGGACTTTGTTCCCGCCCAAACCCCTTCACATGTCGGTTCAACGAAAGAGCGAAGGTTGCGAGCAGGGGGAGCGCACTCGAAAAACTACCTCTTTCCCACTCTAGCAATCCAAGATGACCTATAGGGGGGAAAAGCGGATATGTGAAATCCTCTACTTCAAGGGGATTCTAAAACTATGCTCGAAGTAGCCCGGGAATTTAGCGAAAACAGGCAAACCCTTTTTGAAATAACAGTTTTTCAGGAAAAAATCTTGCCAAAACCACAAAAAGGTTCAATTAATAATAAATTCTGCTTAAATGTTGGTTTTGTTTTTCGGCCCTTATGGGCCTTTATATGAGGGGAATCCTTTGATCCCCGTTCAGCCTGGAAAAACAAAATCCAGACAAAACCTGTTTTCCAATCATAACTGCTCCACCCTGTTCTTACCTTCTCTTTTCCCCTTATAGAGGGCCTGATCGGCAGCATAAAGAAAGTCACTGACACTGGCCCCCTTTTCCAGGGGAGCCACTCCCAGGGTAACCGTAATTGGCTCCTGCATTGGCTCCACCTGTAGATTGGAGATCTTTTCCCTTATCCGCTCGGCCACCACCATTGCTTCCTCGGGGCTGGTCCCCGGCAGAAGAACAGCAAATTCTTCTCCCCCCAGCCTGCCGACCATATCCTCATTGCGGATTTCGGCAGAAAAAATAGCTCCTACCCGGGCCAGGACCTCGTCTCCAACATTGTGTCCATAGGTATCATTAATCCGCTTGAACCCGTCCAGGTCAGCCATAATCAGGCTCAGAGGACGGGACTGCCGCCAGGCCAGGGAGTACATCTTATCCAGAAATTCCATAAAGTGACGCCTGGTAGCAACTCCGGTCAGTTCATCTTTTTTCAGGAGATCTTCCAGGGTCCGGTTCACCCTTTTTAATTCCCTGGACTCCCGAATACCCCGCACCACAAAAAAAGAGATCCCAACAAAAAGGGGCACAGCAACAACCTGCAGGGTCAAACGCAGCCAGATATTTCTCAATAAGGGGGCTCCAAAAGAAAAAAACAAAATTATAGGATTGGCCAGGACAGAAATTAAAAGGGCAGGAATTGCGATGGAAGCTACAATTGCTTTAAAGCTGAAGCGGGGAAACAGGAAATAAAAGATGTAACCGGCCAGAAAACCCCGGGCCGCGGTAATCAGGCCAAAAGAGATCATGTATTCTTCTATCCCATGCCAGAGATAAACGGCGATTAAGTCAACAAACCAGCCCAGTCCCGCTCCCCACAGCGGCCCCAGCAAAATCCCTCCCAGCATGGTAAACAGGGGAGTAAGGCCCAAGCGAAAAGCCTCTTCAACCCCGGGGAAATTGAAAACAATAATATTGCCGGGTTTAGCCAGGAATACCCCCAGAATAAAAAGTAGCAGGGCCACCTTAAGGGCCTCGGTACAGGTAAATAAATATCCCCGCTGGGGATTTAACTTAACCATTTTTCTCCAGTCCACTGCTGATCCTCCTTCCCCCTCCAGAAATAATTCTTTTGTCCCCCAACCACTGAACAACCCTTATTAATTTGAATTATACTGTTTTTCTTTAATAGACAAAAACACCGGTTCCACTCCTCTGCCCTAAAAAAAAGGCGCCTGGAGAAAATCGACTCAAATTATTCCCATTTGCTTTTATTTATTCCTGTAACTCACCAAGTTTAAATCTCTGCTCATGAGCAGCAAAAATCAGCCCGAGCCTTCCCCGCCGTCAATGGAAAAATCACCGAGCAATACCAGATATCAAATATTAGCCCTGCTTCCCTTAATTTGTTACCATTTATAACCTCTGTAATAGCTAAACCGAGTTTTTTCCCCTCTCCCCAGGAAAAAAATGAATTCGAATGGTCAATGGGAACCTTCATGTATTAAATCCGAAACAATTCCCGGCCAGCAAAAAAACCACTCGACTTTTTATAATCAACCTGCAGGGACAGGAAAGGCCCTCAAGCAGCATTTTAATAATTCGGGGCTTCCTTTAATCAATGATTGAAGAGTTTTATCTACAGCATCTTTTTGTTTTTCTTTTGATCCAAAATTATTGGTTTTAAGAAAAGACCTCCTGTTTTTTGCTCAACCCATTGCTTCGTCTGGC
>PWGV01000199.1 GCA_003554585.1 Halobacteroidaceae bacterium
GAATCTCTGAAAAGAGAGGGAACTGTTTTTAAATTGCTTGCAAACCTGAATGATCCCCAAATCCCAGATGATTATATTTCAATCCTCGGTGGTTTCGAGGTAGAAGTACGCGGAGAAGATTCGGGTACCGTTTATTCCTGCGTGGTCTGTCCGGAGAAAGATTTAATTTATTATTCTGCCAACCCTTATCCTGCAGCAAGTCAGGGGGAATGGGAAAAAATTAAATGGGACTGGTAAACAAAAACGAACGGGGAGCCCCGCTCTTTTTTTTTCCAAGGAGACCAATTTGCAAAAAACAATAAAAAGAGTTATAATAAAAATACCCCCTAGGGGTATAAAAAGGGTTGAATTTTTGCGAAACTGAAAGGAGGGATACAATGCACTGGTGGCCGCATTTTACAGGAGCGGGAGGTTGGATTATGTTTTTCTTCTGGATTTTAATATTTATTGGGATTGTTTGGGGAGTATCCTATCTAATACGCGAACAGAGTTCGAGGAGAGAAGATAAAGAAGATCCCTATGAAATCGCTCGGCTCAGGTATGCGCGGGGAGAAATAAAAAAAGAACAACTGGAAGAAATTATTAAAAACCTGAACCAGGAAAGAAGAAATTAAAAGAATCTGCTGAAGGGGAAAACAATCCAGGGCTATACCAAATATGGTTAATTTAAATCACCCGGTAAAAAGGGGTGATTTTCTTTTGAAAAGGGTTTTTAAGTAAATGATAGAACTTAAACTTATAAATAGTAAAGCCCGTTGGATAAGAAGAATCCCGGCGGGAATTATAAATGCAATCTCCAGAAAAGGTTTCTTGAAAGTTAAGTTCTTAACCTGTGAAAACTCTTTTTGTTCGAAAATAGAATTGGATTTACGGCAAATTTTCCTGGAAAGAAAAAATGATTTCTGGAAAAATAGGTCCCAAACGCAGGAGGGCGGCCCGATGGAAAAAGAACTAAAAAAAAGGTTTGAATTTTTTCTTAAGGAAAAGGACGCAGGTTTTTCCGGTTGGGATTTTTCTTATCTTACCCAAACCCGGCGCAAGCAGGAATTTCCCCTGAGCTGGAATTATTTTAACGAAGTTCGGCGTTATTCCCGGGAGGCCAATTCCCTTTTGGATATGGCCACGGGAGGGGGAGAGTTTTTAGCCCGCCTAGAACCACGCCCCCAAAAAACTGAAGCGACTGAAGGTTATCCGCCCAATATAGATGTAGCTCAAAAAAGGCTTGAACCCCTGCAAATAAGGGTTCACCCTACAGAAGATGAATTTACCCTGCCGGTTAAGAATGAGTCCTTTGAACTAATAATCAACCGGCATGCCTCCTTTGCCGCAAGTGAACTGAACAGGGTTTTAACTTCGGGTGGACATTTTATTACCCAGCAGGTCGGAGGGCTCAATGACCTGGAACTCAATCTCCTGCTGCAGGCCCCGGAAAGTGAATTCTCGGGGTGGAACCTTGAGGCTGCTGTGGATCTGTTAAAATCTGCTGGACTGAATATAATAAAAAGCAAGGAGGATATTACCAAAACCCGCTTTTACGACCTGGGGGCCATAATCTATTACCTGCAGGCTGTACCCTGGCAGGTGCCGGATTTCAGCGTAGAAAAATACGAGGAAGAACTTTATACCCTGCATGAATTTCTGGAAACTCAAGGGTTCATGGATGTTACCTGTCACAGGTTTTTCCTGATAGCTAAAAAAGATTAATAAAAAAGGCGCTCCCTTCAATTAGGGCAGCGCCTTTTAATTTCAGGTCCTGATTTTCTGCAGGAAAAACCTGTAGACAAAAACATTAAGGATCAAAACATAAAGCAAGCCAATTGAAAAGTATCCGGTAAAAGAAAGGGGTAGAACCTCTGTCCCCCGTATGGTTACACTGATTGCCTTGACCGGCCAGAAGGCGGGAACAAAAGCAAAAAAGAATTCCTTGGAATCTGTAAAGAAAAGGGCGATAATAGGGAACACTATTAAAGTTCCAATGCCCTTCATCACAGCGAAACCCTCAATTTTGTTGCGCGATAGAGCGTTGATTAAAAAAGCATTGATTGGCGTGCCCAGGCCGGCCAGGAAGGAAACAAGGAAAATTTTATTCCAGCTTAAGCCCCCAATATCTACAAACCAGAGCACAAAAACAGCAGCAATAAAGGAAAGGACAAGGGTCATTGCTACTTTAAAGGAAAAGAACTGATGCAGGCTTAAAGGACTGACCCTGATCGAGGGCATAACATTATCATCCCGGTCATCGAGAAGAGAAAAGCCCAGGAGTGCCCCGTAGATTTGGGGGATAAACATGGCCAGGACCGCAAGAATGAAATCGGCGAAGGCCTCCAGGAAAAATCCGCTCATATCGGCAATTCTGGGCAGGAGGTATTTCCCAAAGAGACCGAAAATGATGGGATAAACAAGCATGAACCTGGTCATTGGATCCCGGACCCAGTTTTTCAATTCACTGATTATAAATATTTTATACATGACCTATCAAGCCCCGCTTTCTCTTGCTGCGAAATCGGAAAATTTCTTCACAATAAACCCGTAGAGAATTCCACCCAGAACTATTAAATAGCCTGCCGAGAAAATAATCTCCCAGGTTTCCCCCAGGCCTGCAGTTCCAATAAGCAATAACTGTGCAGCCTTTGTGGGAAGCAAATACAGGAGGTTTTTTATTATTTCGCTGTCAATCATGCCCAGGAGGTCAAGGACAACCGGGAGGGCCAGGGCCAGGAAATAGACGAACATACTCATCAGGAGATGGGTAAAGGTTTTGGAGCGGAAAGAAAGCAAAAAACCGACCAGGGAGTGGAAACCGGAAATCAGGATCACTGCTCCTACCAGCCCCAAAAAATTCAGGTCAAGCTCCCGGAAAAATCGGGCATAACCGTAGATAATAAAAAGGGTTAAAAGATTGGAGGTAATCCCGGCGGAGATTTTTGCCCAGATATATTCAGAACGGGTAATTGGTGATATGAAAAGAGTTTTTAAGGCGCCTTCTTCTCGCTCGAAAAACATTGTTGCCCCGATTAAGAGGATGGCCATGGAAGTGGCATCGATAAAGACCACCAGGGGAAATATTGTAGTCAGGTCCTGGATTTCGGAAAAATATATTACCCCGATCCAGAGCGCGGCTACAAAAAGGCTGGCGCTGAGAATATTGTATTTTTTTAAACGCTGCAGTTCACCCAGGTAGAGAATGGCGTAATTATTCATCAGTCTCAACCCCGGTTATTTTAATGAAGATATCGTCCAGAGAAGTTTCGCTGCTGTGAATGGTAATAACGGTTTTATTCTGGACAATGTCCAGAAATTCGGGGTCTTTACCGAAGGTATCCAGATCAAAAGAAGTCGTGAGCATTTCATCATTCTCCGCGTATTCCACTTCCAGGGTCCGGGCTCCGTATTTTAATTTAAGGTTTTTGGGAGTGTCAATTTCCGCGATTGCTCCATTGGCCAGGAAAGCAACCCGGTCGCAGAGTTCCTCAACATCGTTCATCAGGTGGGTTGTTAGCAGGACTGTGCCTCCTTTTTCCCGAAACTCTTTAATGATATCTTTAATAATCCTGGAGTTTTTGGGGTCTAACCCCATGGTGGGTTCATCGAGAAAAAGGACCTGGGGATTATTAAGGAGAGCCCGGACGAAGTTAAGTCGGACCTTCATTCCCTTGGAAAACTCGGCCACTTTTTTGTTCTTGTCTTTGATAAGCCCAACCCGTTCTAAGAGGTAGTCGGTGTCAGCGTTTTTCCTGTAGAGTTTTTTAAAGAAAGCCAGGTTTTCCAGGGCTGTTAGCTTGGAAAAATGGACCGGCATTTCAAAACCAACACCTATTTCCTGGTAAAATTCCCTGCCATAGGCGCGCAGGTCCTGATTGCGGAAGAGAATTTCCCCCCGAAATTTGGGCAAAAGTTTGGTCATTACTTTCTGGGTTGTGCTTTTTCCCACTCCGCTGGGCCCCAGAAGCCCAAAAATCTCTCCATCCTGGATGGAAAAGGAAAGATTGCGCAGGGTATCCTCTTTGTTTTTGGGGTAATTAAAAGAAAGGTCTTTAACCTGGAACATAAGCAGGCCTCCTCTGGAATTAACTTTTCCACTGTTTAATTAAAAAGGTGAAAAATATGAAATATTTTGCTGATAAATTTTAAATTCTACAGAAAGAAAAAATCCCCTTCTCGGGGGAAAGAAAGGTGGGAATTATGGAGTTAAAGGAGAAAATTAAAAGGATTCAAGGATACCCCCGGCATTTTTGTTACGGCGAGCTATTAGAGGAACTGGGTTTTTACGACCTTGATGATGGAATTTTTCTCCTGGGCCAAATTGGCAGCGAGGTCGAATTGTGGTGGGGAGCCTGGGATCTGGAAGGATTAATGACAGGTTTAAACCATGTCCGCAGAGAACACGAGACCTCTTTTATTTTCCGCTATCCGGGCAAGCTTCAGGAGGTCCTGGAGGCAAGCCAGAACATTGCCCTTCGCGGTTACAGACTGGAAAATATTCATGTGGGTTACAAAAGGGAATTGGAAGATCTACCCCAAGAGGATTTAAATAAAAAAATCCGCCCTTTCCAGGCGGAGGACAAAGAAGACCTGATTAAACTGGACCGGGAAACCTTTCCCGCGATGAATATTGATCCTACAGAACTGCTTTCCTGGCTGGATAGCGGAGAAGCAATTATTCTTGTTGCTCCAGGGGAGGATAGTATAAGGGGGTTTGTAGTCCTGGAAATTTACGGAGATAATAGCCAGTACTGTTTTGTTCGCTCTCTTGCGGTAGCCCCTGCAGAGCGAGGGAAGGGGCTGGGTAAGAAACTTTTCCTTGCGGGTTTAAACCAGGCCAAGGAATGGGGAGTTAAAAGGTGCATGCTCTGGGTTGATTATGATAATAAGCCGGCGAGAACTATGTATGAAAAGCTTGGTTTTAAACTCGATGAAAAGGAAACCGAGGCAGTTTTCCGGATCTAGCGGCTCAGGTTTTGCAGAACAAAATCGGTTAATTCTGCAACCCTGTAATTTTCTACGAGTTCACTCTTTGCATCGCGGGGGAAAATAATACATTTAATTAAAAGGTCGTCGAGGTTAACTTCCTCGTTTACCTCGGAAAACAGTCTTTCCTGAACTACATCCACGCCATTATCACCCGTGGCAGGAAGCAGGAGAACTATTTGGTCGTCCAGATAAAAAGTAGAATCAATCCTGCGTAACATTTCCCAGGCGGCCTGGTGTAGAATGGACAGGTCGCGTTCCTTGCCCCGGAAGGAAATCAAAGAAACCGGTGAATCCGAACGAAGAGATCTCTGGATTTCTTCGTGCAGTCTATTACTTAAATCCTTTGCTCCGAGCCTTTTTTTGCGGGGAGGAGTTGCAGCCTTGGATCGATCTATTGGGGCTTTTAATCCCTGGGTTACCCGGTGAAGAAATTCTTTTTCTCCAACTGGTTTTACCAGGAAATCAGAAGCTCCCATTTCTAAAATTTCCAGGGTTTTTTCTCTGGTCTGGCCTGTGCTTAAAACAATAACCGGAAGCTGGAAAAACCGGTTTTTGATTTCTCGGAGAATTTCTTTGCCGGCGTAGTCGCTCAAGTACATGTCCAAAACCACCAGGTGCATATCCTCCAGTCCCATTTCTGAATCGAAAGAGTCCTTGATAACCTGACGGCCTCCTGTAGCTTCAAAGACGCGGTAGCCGTTTTTTTCAAGGACATTTTTTAACTGAAACCTGGTAACTCCAGTGTCCGCAACCAGTAAAATCCTCTTCGCCATGTTTCAACCTCCAGTTTGTTGCGGGAAAGACCCTTAATTTGAAGATATTATACCTTATTTTGTAAAAATTAGCAAAATGAAATATTTTACAAAACCAATGCTAATCATTTTTTATGGATAACGGAATGGTAAGCAAATTTTCCTCAGAAACGTCTTTCGGGCTTTCAGTGTAAAGTTCAAGGCTAAATTTTTCTCGAGGTTCAATCAATTCTTCCAGGTCAAAATCTATTTCAAAGTAGTACCAATCACCCATTCCGGCTGTGGTAAAGCCATCCTTAATTATTTTTCCTCGGGAATCAATTATGCGATAGAGGATGTTGCCCTCAAAGGTGCTGGCTATTCCTTGCACCGCAAATGTTTTTTCAACTTCTTCTCCGGGAGCCGGGCTAAAAACTTTGATCCAATCTGAAGAGGCAACAACGGGCAGGATCCTGTCAATTCCGCGAAGTTCCATTACATGTTCCTGCTCGCCCAGGGCTGTAAACTGGAAGGGAAGGTCGGCAGGTTTGATTCGAACCAGGTCATAGGGGTAGGTAAAGGCCTGGGTTACCATCTGGTCGGGGGCAGGGGCTTGAAATTCAACAAAGACTTCAATATGGTCGCCTGTTTTGCGAAGTTTTTTAATTTCTACCCGATACCCACCGGTTGGCTTCTCGCCGTAGGTAACCAGAATATAAGTATAGCCTTCGAAATCTTTGGTCTGGACAATTTCCTGCCTGCGGGAACTGTCTATCCAGGACTGTATTTCGCTGGGAAGATCTTGGTATTCAACTCTTGTGAAATCAAGTAGTTCTTTTCCACTGGCTTCTTCCCCGGAAAGGTTAAATAATAAAAACCCGCTCAGTAAAAAGCATCCCAGGAAGAGAAAGTTTCTTTTTTGGGTCAATTTTTCTGCCCCCTTCAAAATTTTATTATTACCATTATACAAGGAAGAGGAAGATAATGCCACCATTTCTCGGTAGAAAAGAGGAAAAATAGGAGAAATGGTTAAAGCTATAACAGGAACAAAAGAAAGGGGATTACTTTAAGATGCCTTTTTGGATTATTCTGCAAAGAAACCGTCTGTCCGGGCGGCGGTTTAATATTTACAGGGACTGGCTTGAGCAATGTTTCCCCGATTAATTTTAATTGAAGGCCTCCCCGGCGGAGGGAAAACAAGAACCGCCCGCATAGTATCGGAAAAGCTTGGGGATATGGGTTTTCCTACCCGGACTTATTTTGAAGGAAATCCCGAGCACCCGGCTGATTACGAGGGAGTCGCTGCATACACCGCTCCTGATTTTGCCCGTCTTTTGCGGGAAAATCAGAAGCTGATGGATATTATCTGGAACAGGGCCAAAAGCAAAAACGACTACCATTTGATTTTCTATGCTCGCTGGAAAAGGGAGGATCCTGAAGGTTTCCCCGAAGAACTATTGCCCGACTTTCAAAAACGAGACATTTACGAACTTCCTTTTTCTCAAAACCGGGGACTGGTATGCTCCCGGTGGGAGGAATTTACAAAACAGGCCGAAAAAGGGGATACCATTTTTATTTTTGAATGCTGTTTCATTCAAAACCCGGTTACCATTGGTCAGGTTAAATATAATCTGGGGCGAGAGGAAGTTATTGACTATGTTTTTGACCTGTCCTGGACAGTTGATTCGTTAAATCCCCTTTTAATTTATCTAGATCAAAAAGACGTCGCCCAAAGCTTCAGAAAAGTTTTAGAAGAAAGGCCCCCCGCCTGGCAGGACATGTTCATCAATTACTATACCAGCCAGGGCTACGGCAAGGAGAGGGGACTAAAGGATGTAGAGGGGGCAATCGAGGTATTAAAAGCAAGACAGAGACTGGAAAGGGAAATCTATGATCGCCTCCCCATCCACAAATTCAAAATCAATAACTCCAGCTTTGAACCCGACCGCCTGGAAAAAGCGTTGGGGAGCATTCTAAATTTATTTTTTGTTGAAGGTATTTAAGGAGGCTAGGCATGGACCAAGGAAAAATAAAAACAATCCAAAATCAAATACCGAAAATAATAGAAAAAATTTACCCGATTGAAGCGGCTACCCTGCAGGAAATAGGGGGCTATCAAAACCGGGTTTTTGAATTTACCTATAAAAACAACCAATTCATCCTCCGGGTAACTCCCAGGGAACACCGGAGCTGCCAGCAGATTGAAGCAGAATTAGAGCTGGTAAATAAATTGAAAAATGAAGGCATACCCGTGGCCAGCTCGGTAAAACTTCCCGGGGCTTCGGCGGTGGAAGAAGTTGAATTGGAAGGAGATACCTACTACCTCTGTGTTTTTGAGAAGGCTCCGGGGAAAACCTGGATAGAAGAACCGCAAAATGAAAAAACCTTCCTGGAAGCGGGAAGGGTTCTCGGAAAAATCCATACCAAAAACGAGAAATTACCTGAAAAACTTGCCCGCCCCTGCTGGCGGGAAAACCACTACCTGCAGAATGCCTGTAAATTTATCCCCGCAGAAAAATCCTGGGTCCTGGAAAAAATGGAAAATCACATAGGTAAACTTGATAAACTGCCCCGCACCAAAAATAATTTTGGGCTTGTGCACGGAGATTACAACTTTGCCAATATGCTGTATGATGACAGCAAGGTAACTATTATAGATTTTGACGAGGCCGAATACAACTGGTTTATCTACGACCTGGCCGTTTACCTTTTTTATTACCTCCTGGGCGGGGATCCGGCCAACATGGAGCTGGAGCCGAATCAATTGGTCTGGAAAAAGCTCGGGGAAGGTTACTCCGGGGAGAAAAAACTTGATCCGGAACTGGTGGCAAGGCTGCCTGATTTTTTACGCCTGCGGGAATTTATCCTCTACAGCTCCCTTCACGGGAGCCTCGCCCGGGGCAGCTGGGGTAAGTGGCAGAAAGATTTTATCCGGACCACAGAAGACAGGTTAAAAAAGAATCAGCCTTTTGTTGACATGGATTTTAACCGCCTGCTCGGTTTATAAAGACAGGGTAAAGAGGGGTGAGTGTTTTGGACGGGTTTGCGCGGAGAAGAGCAAGAAAAAAGAAGGCTATCCTGAAAGCAGCGCAAAACCTCTTTTTCCGAAGTGGGGTTAAAAACTCAAATATTGCGGATATTGCCAGGGAAGCGGCCGTCTCCCAGGTAACCATCTACAATTATTTCGGGAGCAAGGCAGGCCTGGTCCGGGAGGTTGTGCTGGAAATGATGGAGGATAAGTGGAAGGAATTCGAGGGCCTTATCTCCAGTGAAATTCCTTTTCCCGAGAAAATCCAGGAGATGGTTGATAGTAAATCGCAAACTACCCGGGAATTTGAAGAAGCAGAATTTCTCGATCCCGTTTTTTTCCAGGATCCCGTGGTTGTGGAATATATTGACCGGTTCTACCGGGAAAGGACAATTCCCAGCGTTAGAAAGCTGATCTCCCAGGGCAGGAAGGAAGGATACCTGCCCCCCTTTATTTCCGATGAGGCCATTTTAGCTTACCTGGCCCGGTTCAAGGATATGGCCGGGGACCCGGAAATGATTGCAGCGGGGAATAAGAAGCTCCGCCAGGATATCACTTATTTATTTTTTTACGGATTGTTTGGAAATAAACCGGGGGGAAGCGGAAATTGAGGTTCAGGTTATTATATTACCCCAATGGGTAATTGCAAAACGAAAAGAAAGGAGTATACTTGATTTTGAAGTGATTTTCCTGTGAAGAGAAAATAATTAGTAAAATGTTGGTTAAAACAGGTAAAAACTTTAAAAAAGTAATGCTCGTCACAAAAACCACGCAGGAAGTACTGTATAATTACAGAAAAATAATGGGCAACTTACCTTTTTCAAAAATAATTTTTCTCACCTATATATAGAAGGAAGGACCTGAGAACTTAAGGATGTAGAGTCTAAAAGAGTATATCAAGGAAATATGGTAAATTAAAACCGGACTATTGGACGGAGAATTTCCAGAAAGAACCCTGCAAAAACTTAAAAATCCCATGAATTTTTCTGATAAGATTATTATGAGAAGAACTGGCAGAGGTCACCCAGCGATAAAGAATTTGAGAAAAATTTGGTTAAAGCAAACTTTTTTAAAGATCGAAATTCCTTTTTAAAAAGGTGAATTAAGGAAGACATTTCGGAAAATATAGTAAAAAAAAACTGTATTGTTCTGTTTAGTAATATAAAATTTTCCCCGACATTTAAAGGAATTTACCTGATAGTGTAGAAATTGAAGAATATTATACGGGTTTGCCGTTTAAATCTTTAAGGCGACAGGGGAGCAAAGGTATCTCATCCCCAGCTTTGCTCCTTAATCTTTTGCTTCATGGTTTCCTACATTTCGGGAGGTTGGATCTATGACTTCTACAAAATTCAAGTTGGGGGACCTGCTGGTCCAGTATAATTACATCAGTGAGGACGACCTGGAAAAGGCACTACAACATCAGCAGGACGAGCGCCCTGAAATGAAACTGGGAGAAATTCTGGTAGAACTTGACTTGATTAAAGAAAGTCACCTTCTCCAGGTTCTGGAATTTCACCTGGGCTTTCCCCATGTTGAACTATCTAAATATATCTTAGATCCCCAGATGGCTGATATTCTTCCCGAAAACCTGGCCCGCCGGGCCATGGCTATTCCCCTGGAAAAACATGATAAAACTCTCAAAGTAGCTCTCGCTGACCCTTCAGATGTTGTGGCTATTGATGATATCAGCAGGGCCACCGGTCTCCGGGTTGAACCTTTCATCGCTTCTTCCCAGGATATCCGCCGGGCCTTAAACGAACTTTACTTCGGAACCACCGGGGAAGAGGACGTTTTTCAAAAGCTGGATGAATTTGAAACAGAAAAAGATGAAGAAGATATTGAATTAGAAGAATTACAACAGATGGTGGAAGACGCACCTATTGTTCGTCTGGCTAACCTTGTTATTAATCGGGCCATCCAGGAGAGGGCCAGTGACGTCCATATAGAACCCCTGGAAAGACAGGTTAAAATCCGTTACAGGTTGGATGGGATGCTGACCGAGCGGATGACCGTGCCCAAAGGTAGCCAGGCTGCTTTGATTTCGCGGATGAAAATCATGGCCAACATGGATATATCTGAAAGAAGAAAACCCCAGGACGGCCGTATTAACCTTAAACGCGGCGACACCGAATGGGATATCCGGATATCAACTCTCCCCACAATATTTGGGGAAAAGGTTGTTATCCGTCTGCTTAACCGCCAGGACATTCCCACTCTGCCGGCTCTTGGTTTTAGCGAAGAAAATGAGCGGCTTATTCGCCAGATGATCAAAAACCCCAACGGGATGATCCTGGTTACAGGACCAACCGGTAGTGGTAAAACAACAACTCTTTTCTCCGCAATGAGAGAGGTAAATAAACCGGATGTAAATATTACAACTGTCGAAGACCCGGTGGAATATGTTTTGACCGGGGTCAATCAGGTCCAGTCCAACTCAAAAATTGGACTTACCTTTGCCAACGCCCTTCGTTCTATTCTCCGCCAGGACCCTGATATTATAATGATTGGTGAGATCCGGGACTCGGAAACCGCTAATATTGGAATTAACTCTGCTCTAACCGGTCACCTCGTTTTAAGTACCCTGCACACCAATGATGCCCCCTCGGCAATCAGCCGTTTGATGGATATGGGGGCAGAACCTTTCCTTATTGCCTCAACCCTGATTGGAATTATGGCCCAGAGACTTGTCCGGAAATTATGCTCGGAATGCAAAACAGAAATTCCCCTCAACGAAGAACAGCAGGCTTTTCTGGCCGAGCACGGGATCCACATGAAAAGGCAATACGCTGGGGAAGGCTGCAAGGCCTGCGGGGATACTGGTTTTAGAGGCAGAATGGCTATTTCCGAAATTCTGGTTGTAGATAGAGAGATAAGAAGGTTGATTGTAAAAAGAAGGAGTATTGATGAAATCCGGCAGATGGCCCTAGATAGAGGGATGAAAACTCTCCTGGGTGATGGCCTGGAAAAATTCAAAAACGGGGATACAACTCTTGAAGAAGTTTTAAGAGTAGCGGTCCAGTAAAAGGGGGGGAGAAGAGTTGTTAATTGATCAGATTTTAGAGATTATCTCCAAAAGGCCCGAGATTTCTGACCTCCACCTTACCGTGAACATGAGGCCGGTCATCCGCTTGAACGGAGAGTTGCAGGCCCTTGAGGGTGATTGGAAAAAACTCGAGGTTAAGGATCTTGAGGAAACAGCACGCTACTTGATGAACGAAGCCCAGTACGAGCAATTCAAGGAAGACCGGGAGGTTGACTTTTCCCATAGTTTTCGGGGAATAGGGAGGTTCAGGGTAAACGCATACCACCAAAGAGATAGCGTTGCCCTGGCTTTAAGGATTATTCCGCCGTCAGTTAAAAGTATTGATGAGTTAGCTCTACCTTCTATACTCAAAAAGTTATCAAGGCTGAGAAGTGGTTTGGTTCTCTGCACCGGACCTACCGGTTCCGGTAAGTCAACAACCCAGGCTGCGATTGTTGGTCAGATTAACGCAGAAAGAACCTGCCACGTTATTACCCTTGAGGATCCGATAGAATACCTGCATAGAAATCACAGAGCAATTATCCACCAAAGAGAGATTGGCAGCGACAGCATGAGCTTCTACAGGGGATTAAGGTCTGCTCTGCGTCAGGACCCGGACGTAATCCAGGTTGGTGAGATGCGTGACTTAGAAACCATCTCCATTGCCATGGAAGCTGCAGAAACAGGTCACCTTGTCCTGGCCACCCTGCACACCAAC
>PWGV01000182.1 GCA_003554585.1 Halobacteroidaceae bacterium
TCCTGGGGCTTATCTTGAGTTTTTTATTAACCCCCTCCCTTTTCTTCCTTTCGCTTTTGATCTGGGTAATTGGTTTTCTCTATAACTGGAAGTTTAAGAAGAGAGGCTTGATAGGAAATCTAATGGTAAGTTTTTCTGTGGGTATAACCTTTATATTTGGGGGAATTTCTGTTGGAGTTCCTTTTAATGTTCTAGTATGGGTTTTTGCATTCCTGGTTGCTTTAATTGACCTGGGGGAAGAGATTATAGGCGATGTTTTTGATATTGAAGGTGATAAAAAGGTAAACTCAAACTCTTTTGCAATTAAGTACGGTTCCCAAAAAGCTATTCGCTTAAGCCAGATAATTTTTTCCCTGGCGATTCTTGTGAGTTTCTTGCCTTTTGTTTTTGGCCTACTACCTATTTTTTATTTTGTTCCCATTTTACTTTTTGACGGGATTATTATTTTTTCTCTGCTGAAAATTGGCAATGTTTCAAGAAAAGAAGGGAATAAATATATTCGCCTTATCTACCTTTCCGGGTTGTTTTGTATGTTGGTTATTCTCCTGTTCAGGTTAGGTGGAATTTAGAGATAAAGGGAAAAGGGGTTTAATGAGTTTGGATTCCGGATCTCGAAAAAAGATATTCCCACAGAACTGGAAACCTTTTTACAGAACCTTTCAGGATAGTAAGTCATTATTTCTGGCCTTTTTATTCCCCAAAAAGAATTGGTTTGGTGTTTTAAAAGAGTTACTCACTTTAATGGGTTTTACTCCGGGTATTAAAAAGCAAAAATGAGGAGACTGGCAAAATGACCAAAAAAGTAGATTTTAAAAAGGAGTACAAGGACCTTTATTTGCCCAAAACAAAACCCATGTTAATTGATGTTCCCCCAATGAATTTTATTATGATTGATGGGGCGGGGGACCCTAACGGGGAAGAATATCAAGAGGCCGTGGGAACACTTTACGCCTTGTCCTATACAATTAAAATGAGCAAAATGAGTGGGAACGAGCCTCCGGGGTATTACGAGTATGTTGTGCCTCCCTTAGAAGGATTATGGTGGATAAAAGGCGGAGCTTTTTCATTTGAAAAACGGGATAACTGGCTCTGGACTTCCATGATCAGACAACCTGATTTTGTTAACTCGGATGTTTTTGCCTGGGCTCTTGAAGAATGCGGGCGCAAAAAACCTGAACTGGATTTAAGCAAGGCCCGTTTCGAAATATTTTCTGAAGGTTTATGCGTGCAAATAATGCATATCGGCCCTTATAGCGAAGAACCCAAATCCATAGACCTATTGAAAGATTTCATGGAAGAAGAAGGGCTAATTGATCAAACCGGAAGTGAAAGAAAACATCATGAAATTTACCTCTCGGATCCTCGCAAAACATCTCCCGAAAAACTTAAAACGGTTCTTCGTCTCCCGGTTGATCGAGCTTGTTAAAATTTAAGGTTATTCTAAATCAATTAAATTCTAAAAACATTGCAGGGAGGAATGACCCGTGGATTTTGCTTCAATTACTCTTGAAAACTTAGTTTCAGGCCTGAAAAAAGAAGAAATTGATCTTTTGGGCTATCTGGAAAGCACCTACAATTTAATGGAGACCTCTGAAAAGGATGTCCAGGCATTACTACCCGAAGAAAACCGTCTTGACCGCTTATATGCAGAAGGCAAAAGGTTAAAGGAACAATTTCCCGAGAAAAGCGTGAGACCTCCCCTTTATGGAGCCCTATTCGGAGTTAAGGATATTATCAATGTTAATGGTTTCCCCACAAAAGCCGGTTCAAAATTACCTCCCCATTTATTTGAAGGTCCCGAAGCCCCAATTGTGAAGAGAATCAAAAAGGCCGGGGGTATTGTTTTAGGGAAAACGGTTACAACCGAGTTTGCTTTTTTAGATCCGGGACCGACCCGTAATCCCTTGAATTTAGAACATACCCCGGGGGGTTCAAGTAGTGGGTCTGCAGCTGCAGTTGCCGCAGGCTATTGCCCCCTGGCAATTGGGACTCAAACCATCGGGTCTGTAATCAGGCCGGCTGCTTTTTGTGGGATTATTGGTTACAAACCAAGCCAGGGATTGATTTCCAATGAAGGGATTGTTCCTCTGGCCAGAACACTTGATCAGGTAGGATTTTTTACCCGACGAATTGAAGATATTGAACTCTTTTTTCGCTCCATTGTTAGCGAGGAGGGGACCGAAGAGTTAAAATTTAATGATAAACTTAAAATAGGGGTTCAGCAGGGGAACTATTTGGAACAGGCAACTTGGGAGATAATAAGGGATTTTAAGGAAAAAGTAGAATTATTGAAAAGGAAGTTAGAAGTTAAAACTGTTGATATTCTGGGTGAAATTGACCAGATAAATCAAAATCTTTTTGATTTAATTGCAGCGGAAAAAGCTATAGCTCATGAAAAATGGTTTTCTGAATATAAGGAACTTTATAGCGAAAAAATATCCAAAAGTATAGAAAAAGGCAGGAAGGTGGATAGTAAAAGGCTCGAAGCAACCAGGCAATATAGGATGAAATTAAAAGCTGACCTGGAGAGAAGAATGGTAAAAGAAGATATTGAGGTCCTAATTAGCCCGGCAACTGCTGAATATCCTCCCAGAACCTTAAAAAGTACTGGAAATCCGATAATGAATGCCCCCTGGACTTTTGCAGGATTTCCCGTGTTGAGTATCCCTGTGAAAACAGAAGGGCAATTTTTTCCTTTTGGCCTGCAAATTGTGGGTCCCCCTGGTTCAGACTACA
>PWGV01000198.1 GCA_003554585.1 Halobacteroidaceae bacterium
ACATTTGATGGTTGTATTCACTGGCTTGTGGGTTCAAAAGAAGGCACCTCCATGCATAAAGTCTGGAAAAGAATTGGGGCTTTAACAAATCAGCCAATTCACCACCATGACGAATTTACAAGGATTACTGACGGCTCGGGTAGAACAGCAATTCAATATACCAATCTGGATCGACTTGAGCATCACCTTATAGAGTTATCTCCCGAGGATGAGCAGGTAATCCGGGAACTGGTAAATGGGGCCAGGAAACTGGAAAAAATGGAAATGCCAGTGGGAAAACCCCAGGAATTATTTGGGGTCACCGACGGGATTAAAATGATGTGGGAAATGCGTCCATTCCTGGGAGTTATAAATAAATACTCAAAAATTTCTATTGGAGAATTCACAGCCAGGTTTAAGGATCCTATGATCCGCGAACTCTTTTCTTCAATAATAGATCCCAGGTATTATATGATGGCTTTAATGGCAACCATGGGTTCCCTTGCAGCAAAAGATGCTGGCTGGCCCCGGGGAGGTTCAATGGTTTTTGCCCAGCAGGCCGCAAGGCGTTACGAGGAACTGGGAGGGAAAATCCATTATAAATCAAGGGTTAACAAAATAATAGTTGAAGGAAAAAGGACTGTCGGAGTTGAGTTAGATAATGGAGAAAGGGGAGAAGGGGTAGTAATATCAGCGTCAGATGGTTACACCACACTCTTCAAATTACTGGGTGAAGAGTATGTTCCAGAAAAAATAGGTAAATATTATACGGATCAGTATCCCACTATTACTTCAGTTATTGTTTTTCTGGGAGTGGATTTTGATTTTTCCAACACCCCTCACAGCTCTATTTTTCCCCTGGACAAACCTCTGGAAATTGGGGGGCGTATGCAAAAAAATATTGGTTTTAAAAACTATTGTTTTGATCCCACAATGAGCCCCCCCGGGAAATCGGTTGTGGGGTCAGTAATGTATTCTGAAAATGACTACTGGGAAAACCTTTATAATGATAAAGAAAAATATAATAATGAAAAAGAACTGGTAGCCGAGAAAGTATTAAGGGAATTTGAAAAAAAATTCCCCGAGGCCAGTGGAAAGGTTGAAGTAATTGATGTTGTAACTCCGGTAACCTTTACCTGTTACACGGGGGTCTGGAAGGGGGCATACATGTCCTGGATTTCTACACCTCAAAGCGGCATGCTCAGGCTTCCCAAGCAATTACCAGGCTTAAAAGATTTTTATATGGCGGGACTTTGGACAATGGCCTCCGCCGGTTTACCCGGGGCTGCAATTACGGGACGAGAGGTTATTCAGATCCTTTGTGCAAAAGACAAAAAACAATTTATTGAAGAAGAGGATTGAAAAAGGTTTTTAAGATAGAAACTGGGGGTTTTTGAATGAACGAAAAAACTAAACTCCGACTTTTTCTGATTGGAATATTAATAGTTTTTATACTGGGTGCAGCCCAATATTACAATCACAGGAGATTTTACAACATGACCCCTGGATTGGGCTTGGGGGATTTGCATGCTGAAGGGATCAATGGAAGAGGAATAAATGTTGCCGTAATTGATCAAAAACTTTTAACCGACCATAAAGAATATTGGGATAGGATTGCTTTTTACCGGGAAACAGGGGAAATGGAAAATGAACCGTATTCCTTACACGGTCCTGCTGTAGCCTCAATTTTAGTTGGGAGAAATTGTGGAGTGGTTCCCAGAACCAATCTATTCTACTGGGCTGTCCCTGTATCCGGACCTGAACCTGTAGGGATAAGATATGCAGATGCGATCAGGGAGGTTGTCCAATTTAATACTGAGCAACATCCAGAGGAGCAGATCCGAATTTTATCCATATCAACTGGTTTTTCCCCGGAACAGGGAGGAGACAAATTCCTAGAGGCCATCGAAGAAGCAAAGAAATCCGGTATCCTTGTTTTTACATCCAGTTATCCCTATTACACCGAACCCCCTCTCGCGGTTTACAATGCCGCCTTAAGAGATGGGGGTTACCGGGGAGAAATTAATGATTATATAGTTCAGCCGGCAGTAGCCGAGTATCGAGGGCAGGAACCTCGAGAGATTGTCCGGGAAAGGCATTCAAGGGATGAAGAATTGGGTCATTATTCGGTCTGGGTTCCAGTTGAACCCCGCCTTCTTGCTTCGGGAGAAGGTGAGGGTAAATATGAAATGTTTGAAACAGGTGGGGATAGCTGGGCGACCCCTTTTGTTGCAGGAGTTGCAACTCTAATATTGCAAACAAACCCCGAACTTTCCAATGAGCAAGTTGTTGAAATTATTGGCCAAACTGTAACCGAAAATGAAAATGGCCTTTTAATGATTGATCCCCGCGAGGCAGTTAAGAAAGCGGGTGAACTTTAAAAGCCTGTAAAAACATTAAACCAGCTTCTTTTGATTGATAGGGGATTAGAGGGGAATGTTCCGGTTAATTTTAGCTTATTCTGAAGGGAAAAGCCGGAAAGTTTCTTTTACAAAAAAGCGGGGAGATCAGGTTGAAAAAAATTCAAGAGGCGAAAAGCATTGTAATAATTTTTGGGCAGGAAGGTGTGGGAAAAACCACAATTATCTCTGCCTTGCCTGAATATATTCCTAACTCTGCAGGGGTTGACGGAGAAGACCTTATAAATGTAAATCCATGGGCCTGGAACGAAAAAAACAAAAAACTCCTCTGGGAAAATATAATTGATACAGCCCGAAATTTCTGGAACTTTGGATATAATCCGGT
>PWGV01000151.1 GCA_003554585.1 Halobacteroidaceae bacterium
CGTGCGTTCCCAATTGGCCGAAAACTCTGCAGTTTTTGAATGGACAATGTGTGTTAGTTCATGGGCAAGAAAAATATCTCCTAAATTACCCTCGATTGGCCAACCCAATACAGTTCTTCCATCCCTGGATGGCGCTATAAATAAGATTTTGCTTTATTGAGGCTTTTTTCTAATTTAAAGGAGCTTTTTCCCTGGTTCAGTCAGAGGAAAGCCCCTTCCAAAAACAGAATTAGGACAAAAGAGTTAAGTTTTCGGGACCCTGAACAATTTTTTAAAACAAAGGGGTCCAAAATTTTTTCTTGTTTGAAAAATAAGCGAATTTCCCTTTATAAAATTGGAAAACTGTGATCTTTAAAATGGTTTCGCTTGAACAAAAAATTAGGGGGTGGCTTAAAATTAAAATTTTGGTTGACCGATTACTAAAGGCATATAATCTAACTAATGATCTGGTCAATAACTTGACCGAGGATGATTTGACGTTAAAGCTAAAGAATCTGCCTTCAAATACCATTGAAAACCAATTATGGTGCATTATAGGAGCAAGAGAAAGCTATTTAAAAGCAATAAAAAATGAAGGTTGGATGGGTTTTTCTTGTTCCCTGGATAAACCTTTCTCAAAGGATAAGATACTGGACTGCTTGAAAAAAAGTGCTAATGAAACTATGGAGTTTCTTAAGGACGGGGATTTGAATGAAAAACAATTGGAACTTCTTTTAATCCTGTTGGAACATGAGATCCTGCACCATGGGCAACTGATTAGATATTTTTATGGAAACGGCCTCCCCTTTCCCGAAAGTTGGAAAGAAAGATACACCGTTTAATTATTCTATCAGCCATTAGTTTTTGGTTGAAGGAATCCATTTAATCCAAAGGGTTAGAGAAGTGGAATATAATTTTGACAACCTTCTTCCCAAACAAAAAATAGACAGGATTAGATTAACCCGGGTTTTTTCTTTCTGATTGTAACAACAATCATTATACGGGTTTAACCCAAAAACTCCGAAAGGATTGGGACATAGCTAAGATCACCTTTTAACTTAACTCTTCCCCAGGGCATAAGAGCATTATATTGCAAGTTACCCTCCAAAAGGGCCTGGAAATCCCGGCTTTCCATTTCCAGGGTTAAATCCGGTTCATAATCCTGGCCTTCCCTGATTATGAGCCCCCCGGGGCTGAAATTTAGCTGCCAGCTCCCCCCAGCTTTGCCTGTTAAATCAATTTGAATAACTCCCGAGGAAGAAAAAGTTTTTTCTCTACTCACTTTCTCTATTCGTTGCAAGAATTCCCCCGGATTAAACTCCTTGACCTTTTCAATGGTTTTGTCTACTTCGCTCTCATCAAGAGTCCACATTGAACGCCAGAATTCTATTGCCTCCCGCTTTAAATTAGAAATGTCTGTTTTTGTTTCTTCGGGAACCTCTTCTATAACTTCATTCAACCTATCTAAAATGAAATGAAAAGAAAGATCGTTGGTAATCCAACCCCCTGCTGTTTGAATTACAGCAGGGTTTTTTGTCCATAATGCCCGGCTCTTTTCCGGGGTTTTTAACTGGGCGATTAGGGCTTCTCGGTTATCTATTACCAGAGTAAGCCACCGCCCGTTGGTGATAATTCTTAGCAATAGTAGAGGAGAAACGGGGTGGGGGAAGATTTTTAGCTTTGGCCATTCAAATTCTCCAAAGTTCATTATAAATGACCTGGCACCCCTTTTCTCAGCCGCCTGGAACTCATCTCCAAGATTTTGCAATTCTTCGGGAAACCCGGAAGCGAAAATCCGAACTTCAGACCGCCGGATCATATTTCGAGCTATTTCCAGGATTTTTCCCCTGCCCTGAATGGAAACCAGGGATTCCTTTTCTTCCTTTTTTTCCAGTTTTCTTAAGTCTCTTTCCAGGGAGGTTAATACTTTTTCCATTTCTTTTTTCTGGCTTCCTAATAAAACTTCTGGAGAGAGTGGCTGATAGGTTTGTCTTTCTTCCTCCTCGGAAACCATGATTAAACCTTTTCGTTCCATTGAGGCCAGGACTTCATAAACTTTTGCCCGGGGAACACCGGAAATTCGGCTTGCTTCATATCCGGTGGAATCCGGTTTTTCTAAAAGGGCAATATATACCCGGGCTTCGTTTTCCGTAAATCCAATTTTTTGCAGGTTGTCTTTTATATTTTCCATAGAATCCCCCAAAAAAGTTTTAGTTGTTACCTCTGTAACTATTATATTGAATTAGAGTAAGAAAGTCAAATTTTCCTCCCCTTTTCTGGCCAGGTTAAAGATTGACTGAAAAAACACCCCTTAATATAATAGTTACAGAGGTAACAACTGTTTTAAAAAGATTGTTACTCCAAAAACTTAAGGGAGATATTTTGCCCCAAAAAATTCCTATAGTTACTTCCAAATAAATCGAGAGGAGTGCTAAGGATGCTTTATTTTGAGAGAATGTTAGCCAGAGAAAAATATAAAGATTTTAAAAAGCAGGCCAACCAACATCTCCTTTGGAAATCATGCAAAAAGAAAAGAGAGTAAAAAATGGTTTGGGTTTTCCCTGTAACCTCCTTGAATGCCTTAACAAACGAAGGAAGAAAAAAAGGAGAAACCAGGAACAGAAAAATAGTGAAAAATTCTGGTAAAGAAAGCAAACTTTTTAAGGGAGTTCACGTTGATTTGAAAGTTCTCCCGAATATTTGATGCCGTTGGGAACAAACTTGAGCAGAACTCTAATAATCA
>PWGV01000097.1 GCA_003554585.1 Halobacteroidaceae bacterium
AAATCACCTCCACTGTGGTTATTCTTTCCCGTTTCCCTTTTTCCTTCCCCATTCCTTTTTGTCCCTTTTCATTCTTTGGCTGTCCCAATAAAAAACCCGGAGTTTATCACTACAACGCAAATTTTAGGGTAGAAAATTTTCTGATTTTGTGGTATAGTGGTCTTGAGGGTCTCAGGCCGCTGTATGACAATATTCCTGGGAAAAGCAGAAGACTGCCTTTTGCCGGCATAGTTTTTTAATCCCTTTTTTGGCCTGAAGACTTTACTATTACTTACAGGGTGATTTGCATGGTTCCCCCATCTTATAAACTCATACAGGGAAGTGTCAAAGATTTAAGCTCTATCACTATAAAAATGGTTCGCAATTCTCCCCAAGAACCTCTCTGGAATGAGCTGGTTCGTTCCTATCACTATCTGGGTCACAGCAAGATGCCCGGTGCTCAGATCAAATACCTTGCTTTTTGCGCTCAGGTTCCAATAGGCGGAGTCAGCTTCCGAGCTGCCAGTAGAAATTTGATGCCCCGGGACTGCTTTATTGGCTGGTCCCAAGAACAAAAGGAAGAGTTCTTAACTCGGCTTGCCAACAACAACCGATTTGTAATCTTTCCCTGGGTAAAAGTTAAAAACCTTGCTTCCCATCTTCTATCCCGCATCATAGCGCGTCTTCCCCGGGATTGGTATGCCTTATATGAACAGGAATTATTGTTGTTAGAAGCTTTTGTAGATCCCCGTTATTTTAATGGTACTGTGTATAAGGCCAGCAATTGGATACATCTGGGAGAAACAGTGGGCTATACACCAAAAGGTTCGAAGTATGTGTATCACGGTCATCAAAAGGAGGTGTTTGTTCTACCCCTGCGCAGGGGATTTCGCAACATCATCGGCTGTCAGCAGCGTCCTTTTAAAAGACTCTCTCTCCGAAAAAAGATGAAGGAGAGGGGTGAGCTGATTATGATGTTACGAGATGTTGGGTGGGATCCTGCGGTTATATCTACACTATCCCTTGCTCCTGATGAAGTTAAAGTACTGGTTGATCGGCTGGTACAATTTGTGGATTGTTTTAAAGATTGCTTTAATAATTCTGCGCAAATCCACCACACCCTTGCTTATTTAAAGGGCTTGTCCAGTGATCTACCATCTAAATCCTTAGAACCTATTGCAATTACAATTCTTGGTGTGCAGCGGGTACGGGCTCTGCAGCATTTTTTCACCGGTTCCAACTGGGATCCCAAGTTATTGCTGAAAAAGTCCCGGGAGAAAATAGGGCCCAAACTTTATTCACCGAATGGTATGGTTACCCTTGACAGCAGTGAAAACCCCAAAAAAGGTAAAGAATCTGCAGGGGTTGGTCGACAATACTGTGGCAATACAGGTAAAATCGATAATTGTCAGTCCGGTGTATACCTGGGTTATGCCAATGAACAGGGCTACGGTCTTTTAGATTGTCAGCTTTTTATTCCGGAACACTGGTTTTCCAAGGAATACGAACGGCGCCGAAGGAGAACCGATTTTCCTGTTGATCTGGAGTTTCAAACCAAAGAAGAAATTGCTTTAAGCCTACTCAATACAGTAGAACAGGAAAAAGGATTTGAAGCCAAGTGGGTAGGAATGGATAGTTTTTTTGGCAGATCTTCTTCCTTCAGAGATGCCACCGGCGAAGCATACTACTATTTCGCAGATATCCCCCAAAATACGAGGGTTTGGCTTGAACAACCTGAAATGGTTATTCCCCCTTACAAAGGGAGAGGGCCCAGGCCCAAGCATCCCAAACCACAAACTGAACCTGTAAAGATAGCGGACATCGCCAGTAACCCAACCATGCCCTGGGAAAAAATAACCATTGGGGAAGGAGCAAAAGGTCCAATTGTGAGTGAAGTTCTTTGCCGGAGGGTTGTAGAATCCCGAGATAACGCTCCAGGACCAGAAGTGTGGTTAGTGATACGCAAAAATGGAATTGGGAAAACAAAGTATGCTTTCTGCAACGCCCCCGCAGATATATCTAAAGAAGAACTGATTCGCGCTTCCTCGATGCGCTGGTCCATTGAGCAGTTGTTTCAAGAAGGGAAACAGCACCTAGGTATGGATGATTACGAGGTACGTTCCTATCCAGCCTGGCATCGACATATGGCCCTGGTAATCCTGCTCATGCATTTCTTGTTTGAAGTACGCCTTGAGTTTATGGGAAAAAAAACTACATTACCCTCTCCCTTGCCAAACAACTCCTTATAGCTTCGCTGACTGGAGATTTAAACACTATCGCCAAGACAATCGATGTAGTTTCCCATCGTTTCAGGAGAGCAGAAGAAGCCCGTATTGCTCACCGCAAAAAGGTTCTGGAGGTGATGCAGTGTTGAGAAAAAGGGGATGAACTGCATACACAGCACTCCCTTTATTTTCCATGATGAAGGGTGCGGTTTTGTATTATCTTTTTTGGGTTAATTCATGAAGGACATGAAAATGATACCTGCGATAAATAGTTATACCTGATATTTATATATATATATATATTGCTCTTGTCAATGGTTTTTGAAAAAAACCGGGGTTTTGATGAAAAATTCAGCAAGCTATAGGTAAATATTTTTAGGTTTGCGTTGTAGTGTTAGAAAGAAGATAAGAAAACGGGTCATTTAACTGCTCCTCTCCAGATTAAAATAAAAATCGAGGGAGTTTCTCCTCCCCTTTTTTCTTTGCTTTTTTACCACATTTGGGGCAGTACCGGT
>PWGV01000128.1 GCA_003554585.1 Halobacteroidaceae bacterium
AAGCTTTCAGAACTGAAGAGGCAAAAATTCAAAACAAGCGGCTCCCCTGGGGGCCGTTTTCCCTTTAGTTGCAGTTCCCCCCAGCCACCGGCCCTGGAATTAGAGAGGGGCTTTTTTAATTTTTTTCTCCTGACCAGGCTTTCTATTTCAGCAGGAGAAATTTTTGTTCAGGGGGACTTCAAAAAAATTTGAAGACTTCAAAAAAATTAGAGGAGTTTTTTTGTTCCTGCAGAATGCTAATAGTATAACTCAATAGCCAGACCATACTAAGGAGGTACTGAAATGGAAAGACGCAGGAACATTCTGGATATGATTGGCAATACTCCACTTCTTTCTCTGGATCAGGGTCTTACTGATAGCAACTGCAATTTCTTCGTCAAACCAGAGTTTATTAATCCCAGCGGTAGTATTAAGGATCGAATTGCAAAATATATGATTGAGAAGGCAGAGGAAGAAAAAATCATCAATCCTGGTTATACCATCGTGGAAGCCAGCACGGGAAATACTGCAATTGCTTTTTCTTTTGTGGGAAAAGTAATGGGGTATAATGTGAAAATTTTTATGCCCGCCGAGGTAGGTGAAGACGAAAAATTACAGACCATGAATTTATACGGGGCTGAAGTTGTAACAGTAGATACTGAACAGCAGGCGGTAGGACAGGATTCGAGTGTTCATGGGGGCAGCATTGAAGTTCTACCCCGGAAAAAATGCCTGGAGTTTGAAGAAGAAAACGAGCAGGTCTGGTGGGCCCGGCAGTTCAATAATCCCCATAATTCTGGAGCTCATCGAGAAACAACTGCCAGGGAAATTTTAGAGCAAACAGAGGGAAAAATTGATGCTTTTGTGGCCTCGGTAGGGACTGCAGGAACCCTGGTTGGGGTTGGTGAGGCCCTGAAGAAGGAAAATCCGGATATTAAAATTATTGGAGTAGAGCCCGCTGGTTTTCCCTGGATCCAGAAGGGGCGCGGCGGAATTAATGTAATTGAAGGGATTGCCGGGGGCTTATTATTGGACGCAATCGAAATTGTGGACGAAGTAATTGTCCTGAAAAATGAAGAAGCAGTAGAAATGGCCAATTATCTGGTCCAAAAAGAGGGGTTATTCTGCGGGATTTCTTCGGGAGCCAATGTTCTGGCTTCATTAAAAACCTCGCAAAAATATCCCGGGTTAAAAAATATTGTTACCGTACTGCCTGATAGAAGGGATCGTTATTTTACTGTCAAGCGTTATACTACCTGAGAACATGACTGAAGAAAGGGAGGTATCTCAGAATGGGGAAAATTAATTTTGGAGTAGGGATTCCCACAGGTACTGAGGGTTTAATGTACCCTGCTCCTTTTGCCAGCGCCAGGGATAATATCCAGCTCTCTGTGCTTGCGGAAAAATTGGGGTATGATTCCGTCTGGGGCAATGATCATGTCTCTACCCAGCATTATGTCCGGGGAGAATTTCCTGAACCCCCCAATTATTATTCTCCCCTGCCCGTCCTGGCTTCCATTGCAGAAAACACAAAAAAGCTCAAAGTAGCAACTGCACTACTGGTTTTTCCTTTCCGCAATCCGGCCATGATGGCTAAAGAAGTCGCCACCGTGGACCATTTGAGCCAGGGCCGACTGCTGCTCGGCGTGGGGATTGGGGCCTATCGGGAGGAGTTTATAGCAATGAAAGGAGGAGAAGCCAAAAAAGCCCACCGGGGCAGGATGCTGGATGAAAGCCTGGAGGTAATGGAAAAAATATTCAAGGAAGATAATGTCAGCCACCGGGGAGAATATTATGATTTAAGGGATTTACAGAGCTATCCCAAACCCTATCAGAGCCCCTTCCCCTTTTACATTGGGGGTAATTCTCCCCAGGGTCGGAAGCGAACCGCCCGGTTTGGTCAGGGCTGGCTGCCGGCAGTCCTTTCTCCCGAGGAGATCAGGCAGGGCTGTTCAGATATCAAAGAGAAATGCGAAACCCTGGGCAGATCCTTTGAGGAAATCGATATTGCTCCCCAGCTTTCTGTTGCAGTAGGGAAAACAAGGGAAGAAGCCCTGGAAAAGTTTGAAAATTCCCAGTTATTCCATCACATGGAATCCTTGAAAAAATCAACTTTGAAAGATCAGGATTCCAGTGATTATTCAACCAGGAACTTAATTGGGACTCCGGATGAAATTGGGGAGAAAATAGAAGAATATGTCAGGGCTGGAGTTACGACTTTTTCCGCTCTGCTCTTTGCAGCCAATTCCCTGGAAGAGTTTAAGGAGGCCATGCAGGAGTTTTCCGAAGGAGTAATGGAAAAGATTTAAATCGAAATTACTGAGTTTTTTCTCCGGGCAGCCTGTAAGGCCAGGGAACAGACTGGGTGATCGGAGAAAAAACATCCCAAAACCTGGCGGATAAAAAAAATGGCAAATAAGGGGTGAGGGCCCGTGTGAATAGCTGAAAAAGAAGAGAAATTTCCTGCCCCTGGCCTGGAAGGGCAGGTTGTTGCCCCGGGAAGAAGCAATTGCCAAATGATTTTTTGCCGGGGGTTAAAAGAAAAGTGTTCCAGATGGAAAGGGAAAAAATTTTAGAAAGAGGAGGAGTAAAATGTTAAAAAAAACGTTTGTGCTGTCCCTGATGCTGGTATTTTTGCTGGGGAGTGTTGCTGTTCCGGTTAGTTCCGAAGAAACTATTGCCACCCTCTCTTTTGCCGCTCTGACCACAATGCCTCACCCCTGGG
>PWGV01000028.1 GCA_003554585.1 Halobacteroidaceae bacterium
CCTAGGAAGAAGTGAAAGTTTCAAAGGTCTGTTCTAACAACCCGAAATCCTATAAGCGGGACTGCATAGGAGGGAGCTATACTGCGCACAAAACCAACCTGAAGGGAAAAGCCTGCCAGCTGAGGACTGGAATAATTCCAGCTGCCCCCTCGTAAAATCCTTTTGGCATCGTAGGGAGTAAAACACCATTCGCTGACATTCCCGCTCATATCGAACAAACCCAGCCAGTTACCCAGGGGAGGTTTCTGCCCTACTGCCCTGGTGCTATCTTCACTGTTGGCTACATACCAGGCAGCTTCCCCGGTAGCTAACCGATTGCGGTACTCATCAGTTGCTCCACTTGCATAGTTCCCGGGTGTCCAGAATTTTCCACTGTGCTTGGGATATTGTATTGCCCCATGAGAGCTTTCACTGCCTTTGTACCTTGCAGCAAGCTCCCATTCATGACTTGTAGGCAGGCGAAAGCCACCTCGATCCCTAACCTCCACATCAGCATAAAAAATCTCGGTAGCATTCCTGATTATCTCGCCATTTTGGGTATAAACGGGTTCAAAGCCCAAGAATTCGGATAAAGCGTTTGTCCAGACAACACAATCGTACCAGCTTACCTCTGTAACAGGCTCCTTCCTCCTGTCGGTGGGCCTTTCTCCCCTCGACTCTGAACTGCCCTCCCTTCCGGGATAAACAAATTCATAACCGTTATCCTTGGCCCACTGTTTTACTTCATACCATAACTCATATGTCACGGGAGTCTCGGCAATCCAGAAATCCTTTTCTACTGTGGCTTCACCGTGATTTCTAATCTCTGTGGGAAAAGTGGCTCCCGGGGCCAGGCGAATGAAGAAATTAACATCCCTCGCTGTATGGGAAAACCGTTCAATATCCTGCCCCCGGCGTGCTTCTTTTGCTTCAATCCCTGCAGGAATAACAACGAAACCAATACAAAGGATCATGACCCCAACAACGCCTTTAACCCATCTTTTCCTCATATGAAACCATCCTTTCTGGCGCAGGGAATTTGTACTGTTTAATTCGCTACATAAATAAAAAACCCTTGATTTTGAAATCCCCCTGAAAAATAAAAAACAAGTTCCCGGTTTTTTATTTGCAAAGTTTTCCGGAGAACTTGTTTTTAACATTTTATCTCTACTGTCCTTTTACTTTTTTTACTTTCTTTTTAAAACCACCTTAACCGTAACAGGCTTTCCACTTTTTCCATACTCTTTAAAGAAACCTGCAAAAGAAAAAAAGCCCGAAAGCCCGGTTATGGCTTTCAGTTCCTGGAGAAAAAATAACCGGTACTTATACTCCATCTCCAGATCTCGTTTTCTATCACCATCGGTAACTTTTATCCTGGCCAGTCCGGAAAAGGTCTGGCCTTCCCATTCTATTTCTTCCTGTTGATATGTCCAGTCAACTTCAACTGAAATTTTCTTCCTGGTATTTTTCCATTTTGCCTCAATGCTTCCCGGGGGCTGCTCAATAAATGATCCCGGCCAGGGGAGGGAGATAATATATAATCCCTCTTCAGTAAGTGATTTGTAGACACACTTGAGATGTCTTAAGACCTCATCTATCTCCATTAAATATTGAAAGGAACCATTCAGACAGATAGCCAGGTCGAACTTTTCTTCAGTTGCAAAATCTTTGAGATCACCTTTAAATACCGAGTAATTCTTCCCTATTTCTTTTAATTTTTCTTCCGCAAATTTTACCATTTGAGGGGAAAGATCATACCCCGAGACAAAATGGCCTTTTTGCATGAATTCAGCCATGTAGGCGCCAGTTCCCATCCCGTTATCCAATATTTTTAGTCGCTCTTTCTTTTTCCCGGAACAAGCTTGATAACAATCCAGGATAAATTCAACTTCGCTGGTCAGGTTTTCGTTAACAAAACCTATCTCATAATAGCGGGGATGTCTGTAGATGTGTTCTTTTCCGGCCATGCAAACATCTCCTTAAATGCTTTAAAATTCAATTTTATTTCAACCGGGGCAATTTATCCCGGTTCAAGAATGAATGGAATTTTCTTTTTAGCTCGCAGGCTAACCCTTTAATAAAAAATCCAGGGGCTGAAAGACGTTTATTATTAATTATTCTTTTCGAATTCACTTCTCAAAATCCCGGCATAAATCAGGTCGTGATAGACTCCCATCCTTTTTACATGCTGCCGGAGATGCCCCTCTTCCTTCATGCCCAGCTTTTTTAAAATTCTACCCGAAGCCGGGTTGTTTTCCATATACCTGGCATATATCCTGTTTAAATTCAATTCTTCAAAGCCAAACTCCAGTAACTTCCTGGCGGCTTCAGTTCCATAGCCCTGGTTCTGAAAGGGGACCCCGATCCAGTAACCAAATTCTCCCAGGTCAAATTTTGGCTGGAAAAAAAGGCCGATATTCCCCACAAGCTCTCCTGTTTCCTTCTTAACAACTGCCAGCTGCAGCCCCAGCCCCTGCTCATATTTCTCATGGTGGGTATTAATCCAGCCCTCAGCCATCCCCTCTTCGTAGGGGTAAGGAATATTCAGGGTGGTTCGGGCTATTTCTTTTTCCCCTGCAAGTCTCCTGACTTCAGGAGCATCCTCTAAAGAAAATGGTCTTAGAATTAACCTTTCTGTTGATAAGGTTGGGATTTTTTTCATTTAACTACTGCCTTCCCTTCAAAAAAATTTTCTTTTTAGTCCCTGTAATATTTTCCCG
>PWGV01000007.1 GCA_003554585.1 Halobacteroidaceae bacterium
CATCTAACTCTTCATTAATCCCAATTAATTCTTCAAATTCCCCACAATTAGAACAGTCAAATTTATATAACGGCATAATAGTCCTCCTATAATCCTATATATTTTGTATAAGCTTCAATATTTTTTCCTTTTAGAGTATAACCACACTTTGGACAATCATAAGAATCTTTAAAATTTTCTTTTTGATACAAAGAAGTTCCGTAGCAATTAGGACAGTAAAATATTAATTTGTGGCACCCTTTCTTCATTCATCAAACCCCCCACCACATGAAGGACATTGTTGAATATAATAATTCTCTATATAATCTTTTTGAAGTAGTTCCCAAATATTATTACCACAATGCCAACAAGCTCCGCTTAAAGGTGCTAACATAATTAAATCATTATTATCGCAAAATTTCTTTTGTAATAAACCATAATTACTATTCTTCAAGTTTATTCCTCCAATTTTTCAGCATATTCATCTAAATCTTCAGTTGTTAGTTCAATAAAAGTACTAGTATCTTCTATTTTTGCTATATAAACTAAAGTATAATCTCCAGATATATCCATATCATTAATCATAAAATTTGTAATTTTTATATACTCTCCTAAATAATTAAATTTAGTTCCAATGGGATATTTATTAGGTCGACATTCTTCTGGTATTTTCATTTAAATCACCTGTCTTTATAATGAAGTAAATAAATTATTAAACCACAAACTAATATAAGATATAACATATCCATCTAAGTCTCCTTTCTAATAAACTCTTCTCCATTAAATTCTATACCTTCTAATTCTTCTAAAACCCATTCTAAATTTAAAAATACATCATTTTTAATAACATAATCTTTATAATCATTTGTTAAGTCCATTCTTATTTTTATACTTGGTCCGGGAGCATCAAATAAATATAAATCTTCTAATTCATATCCTAATGTTTCCATTTGGTCTAATACTTCTTGTGTTATCTCACAATCAAAATATTTATTAGGTTTATAATAATATTTAACATCCTCTATTAATCTATTTAATATCTTTATTTCTTTCATAGTTTGGACACCTCTCTTTGTGTTCCTCAAAAAATTCTTCCATTTGCTCATTGATATATTTTATTTTATGAAATATATATTTTAAATCTAAATTCTTAAAGTTACCAAATACTAATATTTCTCCACAATGATTACAAACTATATCATAATTACTATTTTCATCAACATATAGTTCTACCATATCATTATCAATAGGATATAAGTTATTCATATTATAATCCATTAACTATCATCCTCAAATTCATATTTAATTAATATATTATCTATTCCTATTTCTTTTTCAACATAATCAACAGGAATACCAAACTTCTTATCTACTAGTTTATATATATCTTCTTTAGTTAATTTTAATTCTAACATATCTTTTATCACTCCTAGTTTTATTATATCCTCCAATACATTATACCCGAAAAAAAGGTAAAAGTCAACACAATTTTTAAATTATAGTACTATTTACCTAGAATATTTCCACATTTCACCACATATTGGGCAAGTAGCAAATATCCCATTTTTACTATTATTTATAGTATGGACAGTCTCACTAAAACAATTTTTACAACATAATACTGTTTCTCTTAAATCTTTCATTTTAACTCTCCTTTATAAGAGTCCCTACTATCAAAAAGAACTATTTTATATCCCCAAGTATTCATTTATACCTCCTTAAAAAATTATACTTATTATAAATATTACCCATAAATGTATTATTAAATCATTAACTGCCCCTGTCCACCATATTTTCTTTATATCTGCTTCACTTCTATTATGAAGATAAAGAGTTGTATGTCTTGATAATTTTCTATCTTCAAATATTAAATGTGATATCAAAAGTATTACAAAAATGGCAACAGATTGGTAAATTGAATACCCAAATCCAATTAATAAAGCTAAATTAAAGAATCCATAAACTCCTGATACTGTTACATCATTATCTACATCTGACTTATCTTTAAAAGTCATTTGTTTTGGGTGTATTAAAACATGGAAACTAAGTCCCATTAATAGTAAAATAAACAATTCTGTATTTATCATAAATTATCCCTCTTTCTTTTTTAATTCTTGTAATTTTTTATAGTCTTTATAAGTTACAATTGCAAATCCTGTTCCTGTTATAATATCGGCGGCTTCATCAGCATTTTCAGGTTCAACATTACCCATTAGAAATCCATCAATTTCTGTGTAGTTTGTGTACATTTCAAAATACCTATTAGCCCACTTAATAAAATCATCTAATAATTTTTCTTTATTCATTATACCCTCTCCTTTTAAGAATCTCTATGATTAATTCTTTTAGAACAACTTCCGTCTTTATTGTTTCTTTTGTCCTCTGCACTAGCAATACATTCTTTTAAACAATTACCACAATCATAAAAAACCGCAAAAATACACCCTCCACAAATTTCCCAATCTCCATATAAACTCATTTAACCATCTCCTTTAGCTTTTTTGACTACTTTAATTAAATTTTCATATATATTAATTTTCTTCATTGGATAATACCTATCTTTGTAATATTTGATTACTCCTTCTGCTGCTTTTAACAATTCAGGTGCAGCCTCAATCAAATCCATATCAATCTTTTCATCTGACTTAAATAATGACTGTTTATGCTTTACAATTCTAATCACCTCCATTCC
>PWGV01000206.1 GCA_003554585.1 Halobacteroidaceae bacterium
CCTCAACACAATATATGGGGTTATTCGCTATAGACAAACACAATATATTGTATTAGAATGAAAATGAACCCGGCGATTCATATTACATAGATGGGGAGGATGGTTTGATTATGGCAGAAATTAAGTTATCGGATAGCGGATTGCGTGTTCTGGAAAGCCGTTATCTAAAAAAAGAGGGGGAACAGGAAGCTTTAGAAACTCCGGATAAGCTCTTCCAGCGTGTAGCGGCAAATATTGCCGAGGCCAGCGCCAACTATGGCGAAGACCCTGCAGCAGATGAAGAAAATTTTTTCCGGGTCATGGCAGACCTTGATTTTCTTCCCAATTCCCCTACCCTGATGAATGCCGGCAACGAACTGCAACAGCTTGCGGCATGCTTTGTTATTCCCATCGAAGATACCATGGAGGGAATTTTTGATGCGGTTAAATCGGCTGCTCTAATCCACAAGAGCGGTGGTGGAACTGGTTTTTCTTTTTCGAGATTACGCCCCAAAAACGACCGGGTTCTCTCAACTGGGGGAGTAGCTTCTGGACCTATTTCCTTCATGGAAGTTTTTGATTCGGCAACCAACACCATTAAACAGGGGGGAAAACGCCGGGGAGCCAACATGGGTATTCTCAATATTGACCATCCCGACATCCTGGAGTTTATTTCCTGCAAGGAAGAAAATGACCGGCTTAATAATTTTAATATTTCCGTCGGGTTAACCGAAAAATTTATGGAAGCAGTAGCAGAAGGCAGAGATTATCCCCTGATCAACCCGCAGACAAAAGAAGAAACCGGCCGCCTAAATGCCCGGGAAGTTTTTGACCGGATCGTGAAAATGGCCCACAAAAACGGGGAACCAGGCATTATTTTCCTGGACAGAATTAACGCTGCCAATCCCACCCCGGAACTTGGGGAAATCGAGAGCACCAATCCCTGCGGGGAACAACCCCTTTTACCGTTCGAAGCCTGTAATCTGGGTTCCATCAACCTGGCTCACATGGTTAAGAAGACCCAACACGGGCCGGCCATCGACTACGACCACCTGGGGGAAGTTACCAAAATTTCCGTTCGGTTTTTGGATAACGTAATTGATATGAACAACTATCCCCTGCCCCAGATTAGAGAAATGGCCCTGGGTAACAGGAAGATAGGGCTGGGGGTAATGGGCTGGGCCGATATGCTCATCAAACTAAGAATTCCCTATGGATCCCCGGAATCCCTGCGCCTGGCCGAGGAAGTTATGGGCTTTATCCACAGGGAATCCGAAAAAGTTTCTGAAGAACTGGCAGAAAAAAGAGGCACCTTCCCCAATTTCCCGGAAAGCATCTTCAAAAAACCCCGCCGGAATGCTACCCTTACCACCATCGCTCCTACGGGATCGATCAGCATCATCGCCAATTCTTCCAGTGGAATTGAGCCCCTTTTTGCCCTGAGTTACCAGCGGCATGTCCTCGACAGCACCCTCACCGAGATCCATCCTCTTTTCGAAGAAATTGCCCGGGAAGAAGGATTTTATTCACCGGAAATTGTGACCCGGGTTTCTCAGGGGGATTACCTGGATGAAAGCGAAGAAATACCGGATCATATCAAAGACATTTTTGTTACCGCCCATGATATTGATCCCGAGCGGCATATAAAAACCCAGGCGGCTTTCCAGAAATTTGTTGACAACGCGGTAAGCAAAACTGTTAACTTCCGCAATGAAGCCACTCCACAGGATGTAGCGAAAGTATTTCAGCTCGCTTACGAGCTCAAATGCAAGGGAGTCACTATTTACCGGGACGGAAGCCGCGATTCCCAGGTCCTAACAACTGAAAAAACCGACGACAAGCCCAAGAGCAAGCGGCCCCGCCCCCGGGTTACCGTCGGAACAACTACCAAAACAGAAATCGGCTGCGGAAAGTTGTATATTACAATAAATTCCGACAACGACGGCATCTGCGAGGTCTTTACCTCAACTGGCCGCGGTGGGGGCTGTCATTCCCAGTCAGAAGCAACCAGCCGCCTTATCTCCCTCTCCCTGCGGGCAGGGGTGCCGCCCATGGAAATTATCCACCAGTTAAGAGGGATCCGCTGTGCAGCTGCCTTAAAAAGGAAAGGAGTTAATAACACCTCCTGCCCCGATGCCATAGGGCGCGCTATCGAAGAATACCTGGAGTATGTTGAAAGCAATAAAAATCTTCAGCAAGACGTTATAAACCGGCATCAGGGGAACGGGGAATCTCAGCCCGATATTTTCGCTACCAACGGTTCTTTGGTCTGCCCTGACTGCGGCATGGAAGTTGAGCACGAAGGGGGCTGCGTTCTCTGCCGTAACTGCGGATTTTCTCGCTGCGGCTAAACTCCTTTACTTTAACTGGAAAAGAAGGTAAAATAAACTGAGGTAGGAATTACCGTTCCTGCCTCAGTTCATAAATAGAGAGGAGAATCCCCAAATGCAAAATACTTATAAAACTGCAGGTATTGTCCTGAGTATCCTTGGAATTGTGGCGATTTTCAATATTCTGATCGACCTGGCTTTCTGGAGAATAGTAATGGGAATTATTGTCTTGGGAACAGGGCTTTTCCTGACCTTTAAACAACCCGGAACTCAGACAGAAAAAAGCCCTTCCAGGGATTATCCTGAAGAGCATTCCCATGTTCTTTGCGAAGCCTGTTCAAGCTCCTTACCCGAAGGATCCGCTTACTGCAGTAAATGCGGGACAAAATTATAAAAACGAAAGCCCCCAAAAAGGGGGCTTTTCTTATTTTTGCAGTTTTTTATCTTTTTCCCGAACTCCCGCGGCCATGTTTTTGCGGAATTCCAGGAGTTTTTCTTCAATTTCACTGTCTTTAAGAGCAAGGATCTGGCAGGCGAATACAGCAGCGTTCTTGCTGCCATCAATGGCCATTGTCGCTACCGGAACACCCGGAGGCATTTGCGCGGTAGACAGCAGGGCATCCTGGCCAGCCAGGGGACTTCCCGAGAGGGGAACTCCAATAATAGGCAGGTGGGTATGAGCCGCCATGGCCCCCGCCAGGTGGGCTGCCATTCCCGCTCCGGCTATAATCACCTCAACTCCTCGTCCTTTTGCCCCTTCAGCAAAATCTTTCGCTTCTGCAGGGGTTCTGTGGGCGCTGATAATTCTCATTTCATAAGTAATTCCCATTTCTTCCAGCAGTTGAGCGCCTTTTTCCATCTTCTTCAGGTCAGAATCGCTTCCCATCACTACTGCCACTTTTGCCATTTTTAAAACCTCCCCAGATCAGTCCTGTAATATTTATCCTTGAAATTGATTTTTTCAACTTCCAGGTAAGCTTTTTCCCGGGTCTCGGAAAGATCTTTGCCCAGGGTTGTCACACCAAGAACCCTGCCCCCGGCCGTAACCAGTTGATTATTTTTAATACTCGTTCCTCCCTGGAAAACAATTGTCTCGGGATTTAATTTTTCCAGGCCGGAAATTGGATAGCCTTTCTGGTAAGAACCGGGATATCCGCCCGAAACAAGGTTTACACACAGGCAGGCCTCTTCCTTCCACCTAATGGGATCGGGTAAAATTTTTCCCCTGGCTGCCGAGAAAAGATAGGGCAGCAGATCATTTTCCATCCGGGGTAAAATGGCCTGGGTTTCCGGATCCCCGAAGCGGACATTGAATTCTAAAACTTTTGGCCCTCGTGGCGTCAGCATTAGCCCTGCGTATAAAATCCCCCGGTAATCAATGCCCTTTTTCTGCAGGCAATCCAAGATCGGCCGAAAAATCTGCCTCCCCAGTTCTTCCTGTTCTGCAGCAGGGATTTCTGCAACAGGAGAATATGCTCCCATTCCCCCCGTATTGGGTCCTTCGTCCCCGGTTTTCAGCCGTTTGTGATCCCTGGAAGGCGCAAATAAAAGGTACTCTCCCCCCGCACAAAGTGCAAGCAATGAAGCTTCCTTGCCCTGGAGAAATTCCTCAATAACTAGCTTTCTCCCCGCGGAACCAAAGCGATCTTCTTCCAGGACAGTGCGGGCTTCTTCCAGGGCTGTTTTGCGGTCTTCGCAGATCAAAACTCCCTTTCCTCCAGCCAGGCCGTCGGCTTTTAAGACATATGGCCCGGAGTATTGGGCAAGGGTTTTTTCAACTTGTTCCATTGTTTCTGCAACATCATAACCTGCAGTCGGAACACCTGCTTCATCCATGACTTTTTTTGCCCAGCTTTTACTTCCCTCCAGCCGGGCTCCTTCCCTTCCAGGACCCAGGGCAATCAGGCCGCGGCGGGAAAAACTATCCGCAAGGCCATCGACAAGGGGAGCCTCCGGCCCAACAATGGTCAAATCAATATTCTGCTCCCGGGCCCAGGAGGCGAGTTTATCCGGGTTTTTAAAATCACCCTCAATATTCTCTCCTATTTCAGCAGTCCCAGGGTTGCCGGGCCAGCAATAGAGTTTTTCCAGCTCGGGACTCTGCACTATTTTCCAGGCCAGAGCATGTTCTCGGGCCCCTGAACCGACTAAAAGAATCCTCATTACAAATCGCCCCTTACAATTACCTGGTTTCGTTCGGGCCCCACCCCAATTAATTTAATGGGGAGTCCCATTTTTTTCTCGATATAGTCAATATATTTGCGGGCATTTTCAGGAAGGTCATCAAAGTTTTTTATTTGGGAAATATCCTCTTCCCACCCGGGAAGACTATCATAAGCTGGTTCACATCTCCCCAATAGGTCGGTATCTGTGGGCATCTCCATAAACTCTTCTCCCTCCACCATATAACCCGTAGCAACCTTAATTTCCGGGTGACCGGAGAGAACATCAATTTTTGTCAGGGCCAGAAAATTAATTCCGTTTACCCTGCAGGCATGGCGGAGCAGAGGAAGGTCCAGCCAGCCACAGCGACGCGGTCGACCTGTTGTAACTCCGTATTCATGCCCCTCTTCACGTAGGCGCTTTCCCTCTTTTCCTTTATCTTCTGTGGGAAACGGTCCTTCGCCCACCCGGGTCATGTAAGCTTTGGTCACACCAATTACCTGGTCAATTCTTCCCGGACCCAGGCCCGCCCCGTGGCAGACGCCTCCCGCAACAGTAGTTGAAGAGGTAACATAGGGATAACTGCCATGGTCAATGTCCAGTAGAGTCCCCTGGGCTCCTTCAAAGAAAATATGCTGCCCTTCCTCCCGCCACCGGTCAAGCAGGAGAGCAGTATTGGTTATATAGGGAGCCAGGCGCCTCCCTGCTTCCCAGAGGGAATTAAAAGCCTCCTGGTAGGAAAAACCTTTCTGGTTAAAAGCTTTCTCCAGGATATGATTGTGGTAGTTCAGGGCAGCCTTCAGCCGTCCCGCAAGGCGTTCCCGGTGTAAAAGATCGCCCATCCGCAATCCCCTTCGGGCTGCTTTATCTACATATGCAGGGCCAATACCCCTGCTGGTTGTTCCCAGTTTTTCCGATCCACGCATTTCCTCCTCCAGGCGGTCAAGAACCATGTGATAGGGCAGGACCAGGTGGGCGGTATCACTGATATAAAAATTGTCAAAACTGATATTTCGTTCCTTCAGAGCATCTATTTCTTCCAGCAAGGCCTGGGGATTAACCACCATTCCTCCACCCATGACAGATTTCTTCTCCGGGTAAAGAATCCCAGAGGGAATAAGGTGGAGTTCAAATTTGTCACCATTAACAATAACAGTATGGCCAGCGTTGTTCCCTCCCTGGAAACGGACGATTACGTCCGCTTGCCTGGCCATCAAATCAACAACCTTTCCCTTTCCCTCATCACCCCACTGAGTTCCAACAACAGAGGTAACACTCATTAAAAGCCCTCCCTTCAATAAGGGGCTGCAAAAAAAACAACCCAAATAGGGGTAACCTACCTGGGTTGGAATTGGTCCCATGGCTATATTATCAAATTAAAAGACCGGTGTCAATAATTGACCGAACAATTTTTATGGCTATGCTTTTTTTGTTCGTTTCTGGGTTTCCTCGGCTATCAATCGGTCGATTTTCTGGCTCAATTCAAGCATTTCCCTGTCAATTTCCCCTTTTTCATCAAACATTTCCTTCAGATACTGCCGCATCCTTTCAATTTCCCTCTCCCGACCCGGGCTCTTATCTTTCGGGCAAATAACAATTACCCCCCTTTCTTTTTCCTTTTTCTTCCATTTATCCATATAATAATACTTATAGTATCTTTTGTCAACCATTTTTAATACTTTTGGTCTATTCAATTGCTCTTCCCTTTTATCTATAATAATGTTACCTCAGTGAGGAGGAAGGGTAATGGATATTAAGTTCCGGTTCGGCCAAACAATTCGGACACTGCGCAAAGAAAGAGGAATGACCCAGGAAAAACTGGGAGAACTCTCCAGTTTGCACGCCAGCTACATAGGTGGAATGGAACGGGGAGAAAGGAATCCCTCCTTGAAAAGTTTACAAAAAATATCTGAAGCACTGGGGGTTTCCCTTACGGATACTTTCGCCATGGCGGAAGAGCCCGAGTTAGCAAGAGAAACCACTCTGCCTTATTTTACCGATATTTCCTCTGAAGATGCTGAGTTTCTGCAGGGTTTAATCCAAAGATTACTCGCGTGGAAAGAGGATAAGGGGTAATTCCCTTTTATGTATTTTTTTTACTTTTCCTTTATTTTTCTCCACTAATATTTCCAGCCTCGTAAAAATATCTAAAAAGGAGAATCTCTTCCGGGCGTCGAAGAACTACCAGTAACAAAGGAGTGACGGACATGCCTGGCGAGGAGATTTTTCTTTTTGATCTTCATAAACAGCGGGGGACCGAAAATTATATTGCCCTCTCCTCTTCCGCTTTGAAAAATGGACTTTTTGCCGGTTGGACCGGAGAACAGCTGGCTATTTTTTTCCTGCTGCTTGCCCATGCTAACTCCTCCCTCGCGGGAGAAGTTAAAATTGATAAACTGGAAAACCTGATCCCTGACGGCAAAAAAGTTATTGAAAAAGAGCTTGCCCGCCTGGAAAGAGGAAGATTTATCGAGTATGAGGAAAACCAGGGTGAAGTTGTTTTTAAAATCTTCCTCCCTGCAATCGACAAGAATTACCGGGGCCCTTCCGGAGCTTTAGAACAGGAAGAGCGGTTTTTGCGGGAACTTCTCTCCGGAAGGCCTGTATCCGAACAGGAACTGGTTAAAGGCCTGGTCATGATTTTAGCACCTGAAAAACTCACCGATAGACTCCGGAGTGAAATTGAAGAAATTATGGCTACCTTCTCCCCGGAAACGGTCAAGGAATTAATCAGGAGGGTAAAAAAAGCCCTCGAAGAGAATCCCGACATAAAACCCTTACCCTACCTGCGGGGGATCGTTCGGGAGTGGGTTAAGAACGATATCACCACATACGAAGACCTGCAGAGGGCCGACCGCCTCCACCGGGAAACAATTGAACTGGCAATGGAATTTGGCATTACCCGGGCCTGGGAAATGACTCCTTCCCATAAAGAAATTTTACTTTCCTGGATCACCTGCAAGGATAGCGAGGACCATGCCCTGAGTGTAGAAGTTGCCCGGTGGGCTATCCAGGAGGCTATCCGTAGCAAACGTGATGGCCGACCCTCCCTTAATTACATCGACCGCAATTTTATCCAGCCCCTGACAAGGGCAAAAGTCACTGATATTGAAGAAGCCCGGGAGGCGTTGCAGAAAAAAGAAACTTCGGCTGCAGAAGATACCTCGGGGTGGGATTACGATAAATTTCGCGATGATTGATGAGAGGAAGGTACTATCTCATGCCTTTTGTTTTTAAACCTGAAATGACATCACCAAAACAACAAAAAAAACTGGAAGAGGCTACCCGGCGCCGGGATAAGGTTTTTGCCGAACACCCCGAAATCGCCGAACTAGACGCTGCAATAAAAAAGAAGGAATTTACCCTGCGGGGAGCTAATTTCCACGGTCTGGACACTGCAGAAAGAAAGCAACTGCAGGGGGAAATAAAAAAACTTAAGGAAAAATTTAATAAGCTGCTCTCGGAGAAAGGCATTCCGGAAGATTTCAAGCAACCCCGCTGGGATTGCCCAAAATGCCAGGATAGAGGCGAAATATTAACCTCTGAGGGTTATACCCGCTGTTACTGCCACCAGGAAAGAGATCTTTCTCAAATCCGAAGGCAGGCGGGGCTACTCCCGCGGTATGCCGAAGCTAAATTTGCAACTGCCAATCTCGACCTTTATCCTTCCCGGGACAGTAACGGGAAAGAATCCCCCAGGTTAAAGGCTAAAAAAACCTTCAAAACAGCCCAGGAATTTGCCCACAGCCAGTTAAAAGAAAACCACAGTCAGGGTTTACTTATTGACGGCCCGGTAGGAAGCGGCAAAACCTTTCTGCTGGCCTGTATCGCTAATGAACTCCTGGCTCACGGGAAGCCTGTTCGCTACATATCTTACAGTGATTTCCTCTTCCTTGTCCGCTTGAGTTTTGCCCCGGATTCCCCTTATTCCGAATACCAGTTGATCCACGAGATTGAACAAGCCCCTATTTTAATTATTGATGACCTGGGAACAGAACAGGCCACTGATTTTTCCAGCAGTCTGCTCTACAGGATAATCGACCACCGCTACGGTAGACAGCTGCCCTTTGTTATTAGTACGAGCTGTTCTCTGAATGAGCTGGCCCGTCGCCTGGGCTTTTTAGGAGAAAAAGTCATGCAGAGAATTATTGAATCCTGCCGTATTTGCGGCCTCAAAGGAGATATTCGGCAAAAACTGATCGCCAAGGAGAGAGGTAAGGATGGCTAAACAAGCACAGGATTTTGCCCAGGAAGAGTTTCAGGTCCTGGGAATTCTATTACAGAACCCCGAATTAATTGATGAAGTTGCGGATCAGCTCCAGCCCCAACACTTTTCCCAGAATCAGTCCCGGGTTATTTACCACCACCTGCTACAGCAATATCAGGACCATGGTGAGCTTTCCAGGACCCGCTTATATATTCAGTTGAAAAAAGAAGGCCTAGCAGCAGAACCGGAAGATCTACTGGAGAAATTGACCGCGGGCTTTTTGACCCCCTCCGAACTGAAACCTTCCGTGGAAGTAATTCGGGCGCGCTACCAGCGTCAGCAGTTAATTAAAGCCGCCACACAGATTCAGAATATTGCAGCCGAGGAAGACAACCGGCTGGAAGATTGCCAGGCCAAGGCCCAGGAAATCATTTTTGCCGCAACTACTGAAGGTTTAGTCCAGCGGCACATCTACACGATGGAAGAAGCTCTCATGGAGGCCTACCAGGCCTACATGGACCGCAAATCAAAACAAATCGACACCGGGCTTTTAACTGGTTTTATCTCCCTGGATAAGGTCCTGGGGGGAATTAAAAAAGGACACCTCAGTGTCCTTGCTGCTTCCACCTCTGTTGGTAAATCGGCTTTCGCCCTGAACGTCGCCCTTAATGTAATTAAGCGGGAAATACCCGTGGCCATAATCAGCCTGGAAATGGATGCCCAGGAAATTATGGACCGGATGATAATCAGCGAGGCCGAAATTAACGGCTGGAGATACAGCCAGGGAGAAACCAATGAAGACGAAGACCTTCGGGTTGCTCAGGCCCTTGATAACCTCTACCACCTTCCCCTGCGGATTTCTGACGAACGGGGATTGAACGTCTCCCAGGTCCGGGCCCGGTTGCGGAAATTTAAAGCCCAGACCCGCGGTTTGGGCCTGGCTGTAATTGATTACCTGCAGCTCCTTAAGTTGCCCCAGGAGGGTTTTAGCCAGCAAAACATGGCCCGGGCTGTAGGGGAAAACGTTTTGCAGCTGCGCAACATGGCCTCGGAACTGGAAATTCCCATCCTGCTCCTATCCCAGATCAGTCGGAGCTTCACTTCCCGGACGGATAAAAGACCTGTCCTTTCTGACCTCAGGGATTCAGGAAACATTGAAGAAATTTCTGACAGTGTCCTTTTCCTCTATCGGCATGCCCATACCTCAATCGGGGCCCGGGAGGAAGCTACCCAGGAAGGCAAGGAAAGGGATACGGAAGGAATCGTCGCCAAAAACAGGACCGGCTTAACCGGCCACACGATCCTGTTCTTCGATGAAGAAAGAATCCGCTTTATCGACCCCGAAAATCTCTCCATTGAAAGGAGTATGCCGGGTGAAGAATAACCTTGACCTGGAAATTATGGTTTATTTCTCCGAAGCCTACCACCGCCTGTGGGAGGAAGGAAAAATTTCCCCCGAAGAACACGAACAGGTCCAGGCCCTTCTGGATAACCTCGAGCAGTACCCTCCTGGCATGCTAAAAGAAAGGCTTAATACCATATTCGAGCAAAAAAATAACAGGGACTCTTAAAAAGAGTCCCTGCTTTTTTTATCTCAAAACCAGAAACAAAATAAAACCAAGGGCCATTATTGCACCACTGGGAACGAGGAAGTATCGATAAAGGCTCCCGATCTCACATTTGAAATGTTCTTTAGTCAGGATCAAACAGAGGTGAATGGGTGATACCAGGTATCCCACAATACTGGAAACATAGATAAAGGCAACATAAATAATGTAATTTTCTTCGGGAAACATGGGCAAAAACAGGGGAAAGGAAATCCCTATGCTTGCCGTATTGGAACCAGTGAAAAAACCTCCAATAAAGGGCACTGCAACCATTAATAAGGGAAGCGGAACTCCTGCATCCTGGAAAAAGATAGCGATCTGCTCCACCCCTCCCCCTGCTTCCAGGACATCCTTGAAATACATAATGGGGAAAATGGCCAGAAAAATCGGCCAGTTAACTGATTTCACGACCAGCTGGAAATAACGGGAAAGGGAATATCCTTCATCCCGCCACAGGTAAACAAAAACCAGCATGATGCCCGCAAAAATTGCCAGGGGGAAATAAACCCCCAGAACAAGGGCCAGAATAATCGCCAGGAGCATCGGGCCAATGGCCTTGAAAAAAGATTTCAAAGCGGATCCATTTAAACCTTCAAATTTTTCGTTATTCAGCTTTCCCCTTTTCCGGAAAAGAAGCAGAAAAGTAACCAGAAAAGCGAGGGCAGCCAGGGGCAGGTTGAACAGGACAATGTTCAAGGGGTTAACCTCTGCCAGCTGGGCAGCCAGAATCATGCTGGGAAACAGGGGAAAAATTAAATACCATAAGTGGCGGTACATCAGGTTGGCAACCGCCATTTTCACAGGGGTCATGCTTTGCCTGCTGCCAACTTCTTCAACCAAAGGTGCAGACATTATCGCCCCTCCGGGGACCATCAGCATCCCGACCAGTGACGGGATGGCCACCATGATATACCTGGTATCCCGGATAAGCTTCTGTAAACTGTCAATTAATAGAGCCAAAATTCCAGCCTTGTCCATAATTTTCCCCAGGGCAGAGACGAAAGCAATGGTCAGGGCGAGTTCCCAGGTAGTTGGATGGGCAAGATTTTCCCCGGCAACTTCAAGCATGGGTCGCCCCAAAAGCCCTCCGCCAATTGCACTGATTATGGCCCCGGCCAGCATGGCCAGGCCAATGGTTACCTTAAATCGCAAAAGGACTAATATTACAACAATGCTTATTCCAATACTGATTACGGGCAGCATTTTTTCACCTCAAAATTATCCTGACTGAATTTCCCCATCTTATAGATCAGCCTCGGCGGCGGATTTAGGGAAGCTCTGTCCCTCCATTCCCGCCGGGGAATTCAAATTCCTATTCTTCTTCCTCTTCAACAATTACTTCCAGGTCAACTACTACTTCGGGATGAAGCTTGATGGGTACAATATGGGTTCCCAGGGTTTTGATATTTTCCTCCAATTCGACTTTTTTCTTATCGACTGTTAAGCCCTGACTATTCAGGTAATCCGCTATATCTCCGCTGGTAACAGAACCGAATAGTTTCCCTTTTTCCCCACTCTTCATGGCAATCTCCATTTTAATATCTTTAATCTGGTCAGCAATTTCCCGGGCTTCTTTGCGGACTGAATCCTCCATGTCTTCCTGCTTTTTCCTGTATTCCTCGGCCCGGGCCATACTTCCAGGATTGGCCTCTTCAGCTATTCCACGCGGAATCAGATAATTGCGAGCATAACCATCGGCAACCTTTACTACTTCACCGGCCTGTCCCAGGTTGGGAACGTTCTCTTTCAAAATAATTTTCACGAAAAATCAACCTCCTCCAACTCGATTTAATTTTCTTAAATCACGCCAGGAATCAAGTAAACCTAAAACCATTGCCAGGGGCAGAACAAACAGGACAAAAA
>PWGV01000102.1 GCA_003554585.1 Halobacteroidaceae bacterium
AGATAGAAAAAATGCAAGGTTCTCACTCCTCAACTGAGCCGATTTTTCCGCCTGCTACTCTGAATAGGTGTTTTACCAGCCCCTCTCCAATAAGGGTATATTTAATCATTACCATCCCGATTACCGTTGCTACGACATTAATATCGGGACGGGTAAAAGCCACGACCAGGGTTAAACCATAAAAAATAAGGCGCACCAGGTAATTTACAACCGCAAGGACCTGTCCCTGTGTTTCAGTCTCCGCCCCGGTAATCTGCCAGGCACTGCGGGCAAGCATTAAAAAAGTTATAATATTTACTGCGAACCCCAAAAGGAAGCCGCGCAAACCGCTCCAGTTTCCCGACCATACAAGTCCAAAGACAGGAATTATTGCTATGATTAAAACCAGAGTTATTATTCGCCGGGTTTCTCGCTTGACTTCATCCATCTTCATCATCCTTAATTGTTGCCTGGATCAGGCGAAAGGCGGAAACACCACCCGCAGCTATACCCAGAATTGTTCCGATAATGGTCGCAACCAGGCCTGTCCCCAAAAGACCATCAATCCATCGGCCCAGGAAAATCCCCAGAAAAACACTAACCACCACGGACAGGCCGACCTGGGTTATCAGCGACATCCCCCTTAAAATACTCCTCCACTGCGGGTCCATGCCGCATGCCTCCCATCAGACCAAATTTACCTATTCGTCATTTCCGAGGGTTATCCCTTCTTTTTCTCCTAAACTATTATACCCTCTCCCGGGCTCAAGTGCAAAGGTAAAAACGCTCCAAATAATTACATATTCTCTGGGCTGCCTTCCCATCCCCGAACGGGTTGGGAGCCGAAGCCATCGCCTGGTAAAGTTCTTCATTCTCTAACAGAGCTTTTACCTCGGAGTAAATCCTGTTTTCATCAGTTCCCACCAGCCTTACAGTCCCGGCCTCAAGCCCTTCAGGCCTCTCGGTCTTTTCCCGCATTACCAGGACCGGTTTATCCAGGGCAGGAGCTTCCTCCTGGAGTCCTCCAGAATCCGTTAAAACAACTGTTGCGCGGACCATAAGGTGGCAGAAGTCAAGGTAATCAAGGGGCTCAATCAGGTGGACCCGGGGGTGATCACCCAGGATGGGGAAAACAACATCCCGGAGCATGGGATTAGCATGCAGGGGATAAATAACCTGCAAATCGGAGATTTCTTCAACCAGCCTGCGAACACCGGAACAAATTTTTTCCAGGGGCGCTCCCCAGTTTTCCCGCCGGTGGGCAGTCATTAAAATAACAGGGCCTGCTTGAAAATCAATTTCCCGTAGCTCTGGCCGGTTAAATTCGTGGGGCCTTTCCACCACATCCAGCAGGGCATCGATAATGGTATTCCCCGTAACCTGAATCCGCTCGGAGGGAATTCGTTCCTCCCGCAGGTTCGCAGCTGCACTTTCTGTAGGGGCAAAATGGTGGTCGGCTAAAACTCCGGTCAGGTGCCGGTTCATTTCTTCGGGAAAAGGCTGATATTTGTCGTAGGTTCTCAGACCGGCCTCCACGTGGCCAATATCAAGCCGATGGTAATAAGCAGCAAGGGCACCTGCAAAGGTAGTTGCAGTATCTCCATGGACCAGCAAAAGCCGGGGTTTGAAATCAGCAATAACTTCCTCCAGCCCTGATAGAGCCCTGACCATTATGCCCGAGAGGCTTTGCCCCGGGCGCATAATATCCAGGTCATAATCAGCCTGAACCTTAAAAATTTCCAGAACCTGGTCCATCATCTCCCGGTGTTGAGCTGTTACCGCGAGTCTGGGTTCAAAAACCCTCGAGCCTGCAAGGGCTTTGAGGACAGGTGCCATTTTAATTGCTTCGGGTCTGGTGCCAAAAACGGTCAGTACCTTGATTCTTTCCATATCCTTACCTCCACACAAAAAAGGGATCAACCTGCAAGGCAGATCCCCGGGTTTCCTATCACAGTGGGGGGTAAATATTTTCACCGGGCCGATTTTTTAACCGGAAAATTCCCAGCCACCAGCCCCCCAGTCCTAACACAACTGCGGACAGGCCCAGAAGGAGAAAACTTTCTAACCCCCGCATTGAATTGATCAGAACTGCCATAAATCCCAAAAACATGGTTGTTCCATAAACCACGAGCACAGCACCCCTGTGGCTAAAGCCCAGCCGGAGCAGGCGGTGGTGAATATGGTCTTTGTCAGCCAGGGCAATCGAGTGACCATTGGTGCTCCGGCGGACAATCGCTAAAAGAGTATCTGCAATGGGGACACCCAGGGCAAGAACCGGAACCAAAACAGTCATCGCGGTAGCACTTTTCAGGGCGCCAATTACTGATGTAGACGCCAGAATAAAACCAAGCACCATAGCTCCGGTATCTCCCATGAAAATTTTAGCCGGATGGAAATTAAAAAACAAAAAAGCCAGGGCACTTCCCGCAATAATCAGGGCCATTATCGCCGCGCCCAGCTGTCCTTCCTGCATAGCAACAATGGCCAGGGTCCCGGAAGCAATGACAGCAACGCCAGCTGCAAGACCGTCCAGGCCATCGATAAAATTAACAGTATTGGTAATCCCCACAACCCAGAGAACTGTTAAGGGAACACTCCAGGCCCCCAAAAAGAACATTCCGCCCCAGGGGTTAGTAATAAACTGGATTTCCACACCAAATGGAATTAAGGAGAGTGCTGCCAGGATTTGCCCTCCCAGCTTAAGGGGAGGTGAAAGACCCACCAGGTCATCCAAAAGCCCGACTAAAGCTATAATTGTGCTCCCCACGAGAATGCCCTTTATGAGATTTCCCTGGGATGTATTAAGTAAAATCCCGGCCAGAATACCCAGATAAATGGCAACACCGCCAAGGTTAGGGACGGGCTTTTTATTAATCCTCCTCGGTGAGGGAAGATCACAAATTCCAAAAGCCAGTGCAACCCGGCGCAATAAAGGTGTAGCCAGAAGCGTTACTATGAAGGATACTCCAAAAGCAATAAGTAATATGGACATTACTCCCTGTCCCCCTCGATTGGTGCCCGGCGCAGGTTAATGCCTGCTTCTTCCAGGATATTCCTCGACAGTTCATCGGGATAATTACCGCCAAATACAATTTCTTTCACCTGAGCATTAACAAGCATTTTTGCACAAACAACACAGGGTTGATGGGTTACATAAAGAATGGAACCGCGAACAGAGGTCCCGTGCAGCGCAGCCTGAATTATCGCATTCTGCTCGGCGTGCAGACCACGGCATAGTTCGTGCCGCTGCCCGGAGGGAACATTCATTTCCTCCCTGATACAGCCTTCCTCTCCACAATGCCGCAAACCCACTGGCGCCCCATTATATCCAGTAGCAAGAATTCTCCGGTCCCGAACCAGGATGGCGCCAACTCCACGCCGCAGGCAGGTTGCTCGCCGGGAGACAACCTCGGCCAGGGCCATGAAATACTCATCCCAGGAAGGCCTAACGAGTCCCATAAAGCCTATCCCCCGCATCACCAAGCCCTGGAACTATGTAACCCTTATCATTCAACTTTTCGTCAATAGCGGCCGTAAAAATTGTAACTTCGGGAAAGTCCCGGTGGACTCGCTCAATTCCCTCGGGTGCAGCCAGAAGCACCAGGAGACTGACCCTCTTACCCCCGCTTTTTTTAATAATATCAATTGCAGCAGCAGCAGATCCTCCAGTTGCCAGCATGGGATCGATTACGATAATATCCCTCTGGTTCAAATCAGAGGGGAGTTTACAATAGTATTCAACGGGCTGCAGAGTTTCCGGATCCCGGTACAGGCCAATATGTCCCACCCTGGCTCCCGGGATTAACCCTACAATACCCTCAACCATACCCAGTCCGGCGCGGAGAATGGGTACAACTCCGAGTTTTTTTCCGCTTACCACCTGCCCTTTGGTTGGGCCCAGAGGGGTTTCAATTACTTTTTCCCGCAGGGGCAGGCTGCGGGTTGCTTCAAAAGCCATAAGAGTTCCAACTTCTCTTACCAGTTCTCTGAATTCTTTGGTTCCAGTATTTTTATCCCGGATATAAGTAAGTTTGTGTTGAATAAGCGGATGATCGATAACAACAGTATTATCCAAGGTTTATGCCTCCCTGTTACTTGGTTTCCGGGTTCAGAAGCCTTTTTGTTATTTCCTAAGGGTACTTTTTATTGTTATTCGTCGGTTAAGCAAGTTCTCCTGCCCCCGGGTGCCTTAGATTTAAATTTTCACCATTTATTTTTCTCTTTCATAGTTCTGAATTTTTTCTACCCTCCGGCAGTGCCTGCCTCCAGAAAACTTGCTTTCCAGCCAGACCTTAACAATATCAAGGGCAAGTCCGGTCCCTATTACCCTCTGCCCCATGCATAAAACCTGGGCGTCGTTATGCTCCCGGGACATTCGCGCGGAAAAAGTATCGTGGCACAAAGCAGCCCTAATACCCCGAACTTTATTCGCGGTAATGGACATTCCAATACCGGTTCCGCAGATTAAAATCCCCACCTGACACTCCCCATCAGCAACAGCCCGGGCGGCCTGCAGGGCAAAATCGGGGTAATCAACTGAACCCTCTTTATCGGTCCCGAAATCACGAAACTGGTATCCCTTTTCCTGGAGGTATTTTTTTACTTCCTCCTTCAACCTAAAACCCCCGTGATCTGATCCCAGCGCTATCATAACCATCACCTCAAGTTTTAATTTTCTTCTCCATGCAATCCCCTAAGGATAATTTCAAGCTCCTTTTTTATCTCATCTCTCGTTTTCTGGTAGGTTTCCAGGGAACCCCCGAATGGGTCGGAAACATCAAATCCTTTTTCTCCGTCCTGGAGAAGTTTATCTCTTTCGGCCCAGATACCTTCCAAAAGCTCGTTTCTTTCTTCCCGAAGTTTGAAAAGCTCGCTTTCAACTTCTCGTAAATCCCTCCGGAGCTGTTCCCTTCGGGCTAAAAGACGCTTCTCTTCATCTCCTTTTTGTTTTTGAAATTCCTGCCTGCGGCGGGCTTCCTCCCGGTCCAGTTCCAGGATTTTTTCCACCTGCGGGGTCCCTTTTATTTTCCCGGAAAATTCTTTCAGGGTAAAGGTTTTTTCCCCGGCCCGGGGCAGCATTTCCAAAATCCTTTCCTTGTGTCCCCTGGTCATGGTTATTATTAGATCAACTTTTTCCAGGAGATCTGAAGTAACAGGTTGGGACCTATGGCCGGTCATGACAACCCCTATTTCCTCCAGGGCTCGAACTGCATCTCCTGCTGCAGGGTCACCTTCAAGAGCTGTTGTTCCGGCGGAAATTACCTCGTACTCCTCTTTGCTTTCGGCAACCATATCCTTGAGCAAAGCTTCAGCCATTGGACTCCGGCAGGTATTACCTGTACATACAAAGAGAATGGTTTTTCTCATCCTTGCACCTCCCCTTAGAGTATTGCACTTATGGCAAGGGCGATAAAAATTACCCCGGCAAGGTATTCCGAACTATTTAATAGTTTTCCTGCCCGGTCCCCCAGCATTAAACCCAGGCGGGTAAGCAAAGCTGCTGTTAAACCAAACAAAACTGCTACAGTTAAGGAATTAACCCCAAAAGTTCCCAGGCCAAAACCTACTGAAAGAGCGTCAATACTAACACTCAGGGGCAGGACTAAAAGCATAAACCCATTGAGAATGCAGGTTTCTCTTTTCTCCCCCTTAATTGCTTCCCAGAACATTTTGATACCGAGGAAAAAAAGGACTGCTGCTCCTATATAAACTGCCATCCCCCCCAGAACCTGTCCTGCAGCCCTGCCCAGGAAAAACCCCAGAAGGGGCATCAGAACATGGAAAATACCAACCAGGAGAGTAAACCCCCATATTTTCCGCCTCTCGATTTCCTGACAACCCAGGCCAATAGATAAAGAAAAGGAATCCATGCCCAGGGCGATGGCGACCAGCATTACTTCAAGGTTCATCTACTCAATTCCTCCGATGTGTTCAACGGCAGCCTTGTAGAGACGCTGAGTTATTAGTGCTGCGTAAGGACCCGTTTCAGGAGGCCGGGCCAGAATGGCGTCGGCCTTTTCCTCGGCCTCCCTTAAAAACCTGTAAAATTCTTTAATTCCCTCGCGGTCGCCCCTGATTTGCCGGAAATCCTGAATTCCTGGGACAGGATCTCCCGGGGATAAAAGCGATATCCTTTTATACCCTCTGTTGGAAAGAACCTCCAGGGCTTTTTCTTCCTCCCTGCAGGTGAAAAGGGGGACTCTTGGCCGGTAATGGGGGCGCTCTGTGGGAGCCACAATAGTTATTTTTTGTTTAAGTATTTTTTCCAGGGCTTCTGCTTCCAGGGTTCCCTGGCGCAAAATACGGGGCTGCTGGGGTCGGGTAAGGTCAAGAACCGTTGATTCGAGTCCCCAGCCCGACTCTCCGCTGTCAATTACGGCAGCAACTTCCTGGCCCAGGTCAGCGAGGACATGATCAACAGTGGTGGGAGAGGGTCTCCCGGAAAGATTGGCACTCGTCGAAGCCAGGGGTCTTCCCAGAAAACGGGGAAGTTCGCGGGCCACAAGAACATCAGGTAACCTCAGGCCAACAGTCCCCCCCGGCCCCTGCATCCAGAAAGGAACCCTTTTCGCAGCAGGCAGAACAAGGGTAAGGGGACCGGGCCAGAAGGTATCAATGAGATCCCTTACCAACCCCGGAATTGTTACGGTAAGGCCTTCTGCATCCTCTGGTCCGGAAAGCTGCAGGGAAAAGGGCATGTCGGGCGGACGATTTTTGGCCCGGGAAAGCCTCTCCACTGCTCGCCGGGACCAGGCGTCGGCCCCTACTCCATAAACAGTTTCGGTGGGAAAAGCAATTAGCTCCCCTTCTCGAAGCATTTGAGCCGCTTTTTTCAGTTTTCCCTGGTCCAGCTCCCCTCCGGGAGCTGACCAAACTTCCGGTCCTTTTTTTCCCATAACAATCTCCTCGCAATTTTTCCAGGTATTTTAATAAGACTTCACCTATAACCTATAATTTCGCTGTCCAGCTTAAATTGCCTTTTTAAGGTGGCAGGATGAAATTTTAAAAATTTAAGTCCCCAGAATACAAGGAAAAAGAGAGGTTGAGCCTCTCTTTAATCCCCACTGTCCATAATTTTTATAAGCATATTGGCAGAAGCTTTTTCTCTCTCCTGGCCATAAAATCTGGCCGTATGCTCTATCTCCAGTTCTTCTCCCGGAAGCATCCTCTCTCTCAATTTTTCAAAGGCTTCTCTTTTCAGGACAATACTGCCGGGGAGTTGATCAGCTTCGTCTTCAACTCCAAAAAAAAGGAGAACAGGCAGGGTTATGTCCAGTTCCTGCCGGAAAAAATAACTGTCATTTTCCCGGTAGGGAGTTTCATCATCCAGGTAGACAAAAAGATCTTCAAGTATTTCCTGGAGGAAATCAAGTTCGTCCTCTCCTTCCAGGACTCCGTGGGTATCTTCAATCTCAATTTCAAACTCCAGGCTTTTCAATTCAAGAGTTCCCATACCCATAAAAGCTACCTGGAATTTAATCTCCCGGGGCAAATCCTCATCCATTTTCCCCAGGTCAACGGTAACCCTTTCGGGATCAAAATTAATGGTAACTCCCGGTTCGCAACCGGTTAAAACCAGTCCTAAAACCATAACGCAGGCAAGGATTGTAAATTTTTTTCCCATATCGAATTACCCCTTTTTGAAGTAATCGTTGATTTGGTATTAAATAATTTTGCTCTTATTGCTTTCTTCCCCAGATACAGCGTTTATGTCCGCTGTAATCCTGTTCAATCTCAACTCCTTCAAAGCCTTCTTCGCGGAGAATCTTACTGACCGTTTCATCCTGTCCTGAACCAACCTCTAACCCCAGATAGCCTCCACTTTTAAGCAGGGGAAAAGCTTCTTTAGCAATTCGGTAGTAGTAACGCAAACCATCAGAGCCCCCATCCAGGGCCAGCCGAGGCTGGGCTTTGACTTCTAGAGAAAGCCCTTCCAGTTCCCCGCCGGGAATATAGGGAGGATTGGAAAGAATCCCGTGAACCGGTCCTTCATCTTTAATGGGATCGAGTAAATCGCCCAGGATAAACCTGATCCTATCCTCCACTCCGTTGCGCAGAGCATTCTCCCGGGCAAGTTCCAGGGATTCGGGGTTGATATCCAGAGCCAGGACTCTGCTCCTGGGGAGGTAATGGGCCAGGCTTACTGCAATAGACCCGCTGCCAGCGCCCAGGTCAACAAGGGTAACTTCTCCTTTCTCCTCGAAAAGTTTAAGAGCCTTTTCCACCAGGTGTTCTGTTTCCGGCCGGGGAATAAGGACCCTTGAATCAACATAAAAGGGCAGGGACATAAATTCCTTTTCCCCCAGGATATAAGCAAGCGGCTCTCCCTGGAGCCGCCGCCTGATGAACTGGCGCATCTGCTCCAGTTCGTTTTCCTCTAGAGGCCGGTCAAATTGGACATAGAGCTGAATTCGCTCCAGGCCAAGGATATGGCCCATTAACAGTTCTGCTTCCAGGCGGGGGCTGGAAAGGCCGTGCTTGGCAAAATGACCGGCTGAAAGATCAAGAATTTCCTTGAGAGTAAGGTGTTCAGCCAATACTCCCCACCTTCTCCATTCTTTTTTTCTCGTCAGCCAGCATTAATTCTTCGATAACCGGCTCCAGGTTCCCCGCGAGTATTTCTTCCAGCTGGTGGAGGGTCAGGCCGATCCGGTGGTCGGTAACCCGTCCCTGGGGGAAGTTGTAGGTGCGGATTCTCTCGCTCCTGTCCCCCGATCCTACCTGGACTTTTCTTGTTTCATCAAGCTCTGCCTGCTGTTCAGCCTTCAATTTATCCTGAATGCGGGCCCGTAAAATCTTTAAGGCCTTGGCCCGATTTTTATGCTGGGATTTTTCATCCTGGCAGGAAACAGTAAGCCCCGTTGGTTCGTGGGTAATCCGGACAGCGGAGTCTGTTGTATTTACACTCTGTCCGCCCGGTCCGCTGGAGCGGAAGGTATCAATCTTCAATTCATTGGGATCAATTTCAATTTCAAGTTCTTCCACTTCCGGTAAAACCGCAACAGTTGCTGCCGAGGTGTGAATTCTTCCTCCCGATTCTGTCTCGGGAACCCTCTGGACCCGGTGAACTCCGCTCTCAAACTTAAGACGGCTGTAGACACCTTTCCCATCTACCGCAAGAACAACTTCCTTGAAACCGCCAACTTCTGACTCGTTGGCACTCAAAATTTCAACCTTCCAGCCATTTTTCTCAGCATAACGGTTGTACATGCGAAGAAGGTCCCCGGCAAAAAGACCTGCTTCGTCGCCCCCTGTTCCAGCCCGGATCTCGATAATTACGTTTTTCTCATCGTTGGGATCGCGGGGCAGGAGCATCCGGGGAATTTTTTCCTCGAGTTTCCTGACTTCTGGTTCCAGCTCTTCAATCTCGAGTTCAGCCAGTTCTTTTAATTCCTCGTCCCCGGAATTTAAAAGTTCTCGGGCTTCTTTCAGCCGATTGCTTTTTTCCTTGTACTGGCGATAAAGGGTAACAATTTCCTTTAATTCGGCGTGTTCTCGGGTTATTTCCCGCAGCTTATTCTTATCACCGTAAATTTCAGTCCCGCTGAGGATCCTGGTCAGCTCCTCGTATCTATTTTCCATTTTCCTTGCTTTTTCTTTCCAGCCCATTGATATGGACCTCCTTTAACTTAATCCTTCAAAACACCCTGGAGGGCAGCAATGGCAACCTCAATCTGCTCATCATTGGGTTCCCGGGTTGTAAGAAACTGCAAAAAAATTCCGGGTAAGCTCATTATTCTAATTAATATATTCGGCTTTGGTTTGCCCGCCAGCCGCAGGAGTTCATAGGCACACCCGGCAACAAGGGGCAAAAGGGACAGGTGAATCCCCACCCGCATGAAAAAACCTGGTCTCCCGGCCACGATGGTAAAGAAAATGACACTTAACAAAATTACAAGAAATATAAACGAGGTTCCGCAGCGGGGATGGCGGGGAGAAAATAATCGGACATTTTCCACCGTCAATTCTTTTCCTGATTCATAGGTGTGCAGGGTTTTGTGTTCCGCTCCGTGATTGGCAAAAAAGCGCCTCGTGTCCGGGAAAAGATTCAAAGCAGAAATATAGGCCAAAAGAGCACCAACCTTGATCAAACCTTCAGTTAGATTAAGCCAGAAATTAGTTGCAAAGAGAGGGTCCAGCCAGCGGATCAGAGCAGCCGGCATCACTACAAAAAGCAAAATTGCCAGCCCTACTCCAGCCAGGACAGTTAAAACCATTTCCCAGGGTTTTATTTCTTCTTCTTCCCCCAGGGCCAGGTTGGCCGAACGGGAAAGGACCTTGACGCCAAAAAAGAGAGCTTCAAAAAGGGTAACAACTCCCCGAACCAGGGGAAAATTCAAAAAAGGATATCTGTTTCGTAACGAACGAAGCGGAAATTTTTCCATCAAAATACTTCCGTCGGGTCCGCGAACCGCCATGGCCATCCGATCCGGGCCCCGCATCATCACACCTTCTAAAACTGCCTGGCCCCCGTAGGGGGTAATTTTTTCCGACATCTGCAAACTCCTCTCAAAAACAAATAATTAAAGCAGAGCGGTGCCGCTCTGCCGAGGCCCTTGCCCTTATTATGGTATTATAGCACAAGGAAGGGAGGTTGTAAATTTGGAACCTTAATGCAGGGTTTTTAGCCTACCCATTTTTTTCTGCTACTCAGAAAATAATAAATCCAAATCTTTAATTCCTTTTCCCGGGCACTTCGTGACACCTTCTGCACCGGGCTTCATAAACTTCCTGGGCTCCAACGAGAATAATGGGATCAGTATAGGCTGCGGGAACTCCATCAAGCAACCGCTGGGTTCTGCTTGCAGGATTGCCGCATTTCATACAGATTGCATGCAGCTTTTCTACGAACTCTGCCATGGCAAGAATCTGGGGAACGGGCCCGAAAGGTTCGCCCCGAAAGTCTCTGTCCAGACCGGCAACAATTACCCGCATTCCCCGATCAGCAAGATCCTCACAAACCTGAATTATTTCCTCGTTAAAAAACTGGATTTCATCAATGGCTACAACATCCGTATTGCGATCAAGGCGGTGGAACAATTCATTGGGATTATCAATGGGCACTGCTTCTACCTTGTTGCCATCATGTGAAGTAATCCGGGCTGAATGGTAGCGATCATCAATTTGCGGTTTGAATACCTGGACCTTCTGTCGAGCTATTTCCGCCCTGCGCACCCGCCTGATTAATTCTTCGCTTTTTCCGCAGTACATTGATCCCGTAATTGCTTCAATCCAGCCGGAATTTGGTATCCTGTACACTGCTAAAACCCCTCTCTCCCTTTAAAAAATGAAAGCAGAGCGGGAACGCTCTGCTGAGAGAAAACTATTCTTCCTTTTTGCCGTACTTACGCTGGAACCTTTCGATACGGCCACCCTTGGTAGCAGTTCTCTGTTTACCGGTGTAAAATGGATGGCAGCTTGCGCAAATTTCCACCCGCTGGTCTTCTTTGGTTGAACGGGTATGATAAACCTCACCGCAGGCACAGGTGATGGTTATTTCTTTAACTTCAGGATGAATTTCCTTTTTCACTATCCTCGCCTCCTTTTGTTGTTTTCAACTTAAATATTATAACATACCGGGAAATGGCTGTAAACTAGTTAAATTTTCTACGTCCTGTTAACGGGGAGGGAGATAGCGAATGGGATTCACCGGGCGGTTATTGTGTCGGATTTCAAAATGAACGTGGGGCCCTGTAGAACGGCCGGTATTACCCGAGTAAGCGATTACCTGGCCCTGGTAAACAAAGCTGCCCCTGCTTACCAGAATTCTGCTGTTATGAGCATACCTGGTCACGACCCCACCACCGTGGTCAATATCAATCACATTGCCGTAGCCTCCATTCCAGCCCGAGAAGATTACATAACCCTCTTTTGTGGCCCGAACGGGAGTCCCTGAAGACACTGCAATATCCAGCCCCTCGTGGAATCCACCCCAGCGCGGGCCAAAGTGAGAGGAGATTCTTCCTCCGGAAACCGGCCAGATAAAGGAATCGAGGGTTCCTCCTCTTTCAGCAAAATCGGGAGGTTTTGCTCCGGGTACAACAACTTCCTGCCCGGGATTTATTCGGGAAAGGTCATCGCCATTGACCATCCTGATTTCCTCAGGGCAAACTCCGTACTCTTCGGCAATGCAATCCACGGTTTCGCCATCTTTTGCCTTGTGTATTGTCCCTCGAATGTTGATAACTCTGATTACGTCTCCCACACGTATATTATGTACATTGGCAATATCATGATTAACACCGGCAAGAGTGGCCACATCAATGCCATACTTGCGGGAAATATCCCAGAGTGTTTCTCCTGGCTGAACTTCGTGCGTTTTAAAACGAGCCACCCTGGCTATTTTATCGGCTATTTCATCGATCCTGAGCTGGGCCTCCAGCTGAACTCCATTACCCCAGGTTTCATCACCCCGTAAATCCATGGGCCCCAGGTGTCCGGCTGTTTCCCGTTCAAAAAGGCTCAACCGCTGGAAGAACCGGAATTCCGGTTCCTGCTCCGCCAGGGTCACCTGGCTGGACAATGCTAAAACAAGAAAACACAAATAAAGAATAATTTTCCCTCTCTCCAAGGGCTATCTCCTCCCTACAAAACACTTTTTCCTAAAATTTTATGGGTTCTTCTCCCTCTTTTCTTTCGGGGAATATCCGGGGATAAAAACTGAATTTCGCCGGTTAAGATTTTCCAGATCATCATCCCGGCACGCGGAGAGAACAACTTCCCCGGCACAATTTTGACAGATCAGCTTTATTCTATCGGGAAACAGGTCAACATGGACCTCCCGACTTCCACACAAACAACCCAGTTGCCCTTCCAGCACCAGGCCCTGCAGGCGGTCAAGAAGTCTGAGCATCAGATCGGGGTTAATGAAAAAATCATCCCCCTGCATCTGTTCGGCTATAGCTTCCAGTTTGCCTATGAGGTCTTTTTGAGGCCCCAGTTTTCCCAGCTGAATCCCCGATTCGGGACATTTAATTGGTCTGGGTTTTTCTGCCCAGAATTCGCCCGCAGAAAAAGAAAGCACGTGTTCCTCTTCACAAACCGCACACAAACAAACCAGGAGATATTGGTCATTACCCTCCCTCTTGATAGAGGCTTTTTTTTGCCCGCAGGAACAATAAAGGTCGGGATTTTTATTTCCGGAAAAGGAAAAAGCATGGATATAATCTGCGATCAAAAGCCCGCAGGCAGGACACCTGAGAGACAGGGTTGTTTCCCGGTTAATAAGCATTTGGCTTCCCTCCTGTTGATACAAGTTCTGCCAGGAAAGCCAAATTCCTTCTTACCGCCTAAAAAATATCCATTTTTCACTTTTTATTTCAGGAAAAGGTACAAAAATTCCAACAAAAACCTCGAAGAAAATTATTTCTCCTGGATTTTTCCTTTATTGTTTTCCTTTGCAGCCTTAACAAAACTCCGGAATAATGGGTGAGCCCGGTAAGCTCGGGATTTAAATTCAGGGTGGAACTGGGTGCCTATAAACCAGGGGTGATCCTTTAATTCTATTATTTCAACCAGCCTTCCATCGGGGGAAATACCCGGAAACCTCATGCCGTGCTCCCTGAGCTGGCCCCGGAATTCATTATTGAGCTCGTAGCGGTGGCGGTGTCTCTCGTATACGAGTTTTTCTGCATAGATTTCCCCGGTTTTGGTTTTTTCTTCGACCTTACAGGGATAAATCCCCAGGCGCATCGTCCCACCTTTATCGTTAACTTTCCTCTGTTCAGGCATCAGGTCAATGACCGGATATGGTGTTCCGGCAACGAATTCAGTGCTGTGGGCATTTTTCATTCCGGCAACATTTCGGGCAAATTCAATGACACTGCACTGCATTCCCAGGCATATCCCAAAGAGGGGAACTCTGTTTTCCCGGGCATAACGAATTGCCTTTATTTTCCCTTCAATTCCCCGGGTTCCAAAACCAGGAGCGATCAGGATCCCGCTGGCTTTGGATAATAGTTCTTCTGCAGTTTTCTGTTCTAAATCCTCGGAATGAACCCAATCGATCTGCACCGGGACTCCCTCGGCCAGGCCACCATGTTCCAGGGCTTCGACGATGGAAATGTAAGCATCGGGCAGCTGGACGTATTTCCCAACCAGGGCAATTCGCACCGGTTTTTTCTTTTTCAAACCCTTGATTTCCTCGACCATAACCCGCCAGTCCTTCATGTCGGGTTCGGCCATTTCAACCTGGAATTTTTCCAGGACCAAATCGGAGAGGTTCTGTTCTTCCAAAACCAGGGGCACTTCGTAGATGGTTTCAGCGTCAATTGCTTCAATAACTGCTTTTTTATCAATATCGCAGAAAAGGGCAATTTTGTCCTTGACATCTTCGCTCAAATGCCGGTCGCTCCTGCAGACGATGACATCGGGTTGAATACCAATACTGCGCAGCTCTTTTACGGAGTGCTGAGTCGGCTTGGTTTTAAGCTCCGAAGCAGTTGATAAAAAGGGGACCAGGGTGCAGTGGATGTAGAGGACATTTTCCCGCCCCAGGTCAGTTTTAAGCTGGCGGATTGCTTCCAGGAAAGGTAGGCCTTCAATATCACCAACTGTTCCCCCGATTTCGGTTATTACTATATCCGCGTCGGTTTCTCTCCCAACCCGGGTAATTCTCTCCTTGATATCATTGGTAATGTGGGGAATAGTTTGAACAGTTGCACCCAGGTAATCGCCCCTTCTTTCCCGGGAAATTACCCCGGCATAAATTCGGCCTGCAGTTACATTATTGCTCTGGGTCAGGTTGCGGTCAATAAAGCGCTCGTAGTGACCGAGATCCAGGTCGGTTTCTGCCCCGTCCTCGGTTACAAAAACTTCCCCGTGTTGATAAGGGCTCATTGTCCCCGGATCAACATTGATGTAGGGATCAAACTTCTGCATGGAAACATTCATCCCCCGGTTTTTAAGGATCCGCCCCAGGGAGGCTGCAGTTATTCCTTTGCCCAGGGCAGAAACCACTCCACCGGTTACAAATATATACCTGGTTGTCGTCATCATCCCTCTCCTTTCTTTTTACATCTGATCCGGGGCGTTTATCCCCAGGATTTTTAAGAGGTTACTCAGGACTCGATGCGCCCCGCTAACCAGGGCCAGCCGGGCCTGTTGAACTTCAGGTTCGGCAGTAAGAATCGGACACTTATTGTAGAAGGCATGGAAGGCCTGGGCCAGGTCATGACCATAAACCGTGAGGAAATGGGGTGAAAGATTATCATAGCTTTCCTCCACCACATCCGGAAAGCGAACCAGAGCCCGCAGCAGGGATTCTTCTTCCTCACCCAGCGGTGCAAGGTCCGTTTCCGCAGGTCCGGGAATTGAAATTTCCCTCTCCCTGGCTTTTCCAAACAGGCTCATCATCCTGGCGTGAGCATATTGCAGATAATAAACAGGGTTTTTTGCAGATTGTTCCCGGGCCAGTTCCAGGTCAAAATCCATGTGGCTCTCCGGGCTGCGTATCAGGTAAAAATATCGGGCCGCATCCAAACCAACTTCATCCACAACATCCTTCATTGTAACAAATTCTCCCGCCCGCTTGGACATCGGGACTTTTTCCTCTCCCCGCCACAAAGTCACAATCTGGACTATCAGGATTTCCAGTATTTCGCGGGAGTAACCAAAGGCTTCCACTGCAGCCTTCATCCGGGCAATATGCCCGTGGTGGTCAGCGCCCAGGACATCTATTATCAGGTCATAACCCCGTTTAAGCTTATCCAGGTGATAGGCGATATCCGCCGCAAAGTAGGTGTAAGAACCATCTGATTTTATAACTACCCTGTCTTTTTCATCGCCAAATCTGGAGCTGGCAAACCAGGTAGCCCCATCTTCCTCGTACAAAAACTTCCGCCGCCGCAGTAAAGCTATTGCTTTTTCCACCAGGCCATCTTCGTAAAGGGAACGCTCGCTAAACCAGTTATCAAAAGTGATCCCCAGTTTTTTTAAATCATCTTTAATTCCACCCAGGAGTTTCTGGTAGCCGAATTCCCTGCAGAGAGCCTCCCGTTCCCTGGGGGAGTGAAGTTCCAGCCCATCTCCATACTTACACAGTATTTTCCGGGCCAGCTCTCGAATATATTCTCCCTGGTAGCCGTCGGCGGGAAAATCAATATCTTCACCCTGTTCTTCCTGCAACCTGAGGTAAATAGAGCGGCCCAATAATTCCATTTGATGTCCCGAATTATTAATATAAAATTCTTTTTCCACGGCACAGCCGCAGAATTTTAAAACATTTCCCAGGACATCTCCAACTACAGCACCCCTGCTGTGGCCGACGTGAAGGGGCCCTGTGGGATTGGCACTGACAAATTCTACCTGCACTTTTTTGCCCTGCCCTTTATTTATACTCCCGTAATTTTCTTTTTCTTCCGCAATAGCCGGGAGAACTTTTTTCAACCAGTTTTTTTGCAGGTATATATTGATAAATCCCGGGCCTGCGATCTCCAATCTATCAATCATGGCCTCCCAGGCTTCTTCGCGGGCTAAATTATCGATAATTTCCTGGGCTATTTCTCTCGGTGATGCCTTCAATTCCTTGGCTATGGCCATTGCAATATTGCAGGCAAAATCCCCGTGTTCCCGGTGTTTTGGTTCTTCAATTTTTACTCTTTCCAGAATTCCTTCGGGTTTTATTTCTCGTTTTTCCAGGACCGATTCAAGACTATTTTGTATTACTTCTATTACCTTTTCCCTGGTCTCGTGTAAAAAGGACATCTGCAGACAACCTCCTCTGCCATTCCGCATTACTTTTGGGGTTAATTATATATTTTTTCCAGCCCCGTGTAAAGTTTAAAAACTCCACTCCCAGGTTACAGCAAGTCCTCGGGCGAGGTCTATTCTCCATTTCCCTCCTTCCTCTTTTTCTTCCTGGTGGAATTTCCCGACCTGTTTGGCAACTGCCCAGCCCAGCACTGAACCTGCGAATACATCCGAAGCCCAGTGGTGAGAATCGTGGACCCGAGAAAAAGCGACGAGTCCCGCGAGGGAATAAGTTAAGTAGGGTAACCAGGGATATTTTTCTCTATAAACTTCGGCAAAAGAAGTTGCCAAAGAAAAGGCGGAAGCGCTATGCCCCGAAGGAAAAGAAAGGTTTTCAGTTGATAGCTTGGGCCCCTCCCACCTGTAGGGATCTGCCCCGTGACTGGGGCGGTGGCGGTGGGTGAGCTGCTTGCCCATCTGAACGAGCAGACCTGAAATCAGGTAGCTTTCCCAGGCCTGTCCTACTGCCTGCAGCAGGAGTTCATCCTCGCTGATTTTGCCCAGGGTATAGCCGGTTAAAAAACCCGGTAAAATTAAAGTTCCCCCTCCCATGGGGCCAATGTATTTGGCCACTTTTTCGGTTAAAGGGCTTTTATTTTCCTGGACAAAATTATAAACATCTCCATCAACCGCGACGAGAAAAATAATCCCCAGGACACTGATACCAAAGGTTTCCCATTCTTCCTCCCACTCCCTTAAAGAACCGAAAATTCCCCGGGAAGTCTCCAGAGGTAACAGCTCCTGGGCTGAAAGTTCCCCGTGAAAATAGTTAGCAAAAAGCGAAAGCAGCAAAAAAATGATTAAAATTTTCCGCATGGAAATCGGCTCCTTCCGGGTTGTTTCCTCAATTTAACTGAAAAAAGGTCTTTTGATTTTTTTCCCGAATCAGAAAAAAGGTATTCCTTTTGCCAAAATTCCTGTTAAAGGTTGTGCTTGCTTTGTTGAAAAAATTCCTAACTATTTCTTTAACCTTAACTTTAATTCTGGTTACACCTTCCCTATCATCCGCTTCAGTAGAAACAGTTACCCTCTGGGAAGACTGCAAGCAGCTCTCCCGGATTCCCAAAAATTTTATTCACCTGGCCCGCTCACCCCTGGACTGGGGGGAAAAAGACTGGCTAACAGCTGGCGGGATTGCGGGAACAACCCTCATTTTAATGACTTTGGACGGCGGCCTCCAGGAATTTATCCAGGACAGGAAAACTTCGGGCACTCAGTCTCTTTCCCGCCTGGTAAAACCATTTGGAGAGGGAACAACCACCCTTCCTCTTATGGGCGGTTTATACCTTTACGGCCTGCTTGAGCAGGATGAAAGGGCCAGAGAAACAGCTCTCCTCGCCACCCAGAGTTTTTTTGTGGCGGGCTTCTTTTCCGAACTGGTCAAAACTACCTTCCAGCGGCATCGCCCCAGCACCGGCAGACCTCCCCTTACTTTTGATGGTCCCCGCTGGCCCCGGGAAAACCAGTCTTTTGCTTCCGGGCATGCCTGTGTGGCTTTTGCAGTAGCCACTGTTATTGCCGAAAAATATTCCCATAACTCCTTTGTCCGGGGCGCTGCGTATACTCTGGCCGGGTTGACTGCACTTTCCAGGGTCCATGATAACGATCACTGGGCTTCAGATGCTTTTTTTGGATCCGCCCTGGGCTTTTTTACTGCCCGGGGAATAATCAACCTCCACCTGGAAAATAACCAGCTGGAAATGAGTTTAACTCCCGGAGGGGTTCAAATTTCCCTGAGTTTCTAGGCTTATAATTTACTACTACCAATTTAATTTTTTAATTCGATTTTAATCCAACAAAAAATTACAAAAGAGGACGATCAAAAATGAAAAAGGAGAACTCCAAGGGAACTAACTTTTGGCTAAAACTTTACATTGCTCTGGTGGCAGTTGCGGGAATAGCTGCCCTGATAATAATTCTTATGTATCCCCTACCAACAATCAGCATCTGGGAAATAATTTTCCTTATGGGGTTAAACCTTACCTTTTCTTTCTTCCAGGTAACCCTTCCTTCGGGAATGTCCATCAGCCTCAGCTTTCCCATTACCATGGGGATATTCCTTCTGTTCGGACCTGCTCCCGCGATAATAACCCTGATTCCGGGCCTTGTCATCCACTCCCTTCGCCGGGCAACTCCCTGGAGGCTGCCCTTTAACATCGGCCAGGTTTCTTTAAGTTTAATCCTGGCCAGTTCAGTTTTCCGGATTTACGGGGATTTTCCTGCCACTTTCAGCCTGCAGGATCACCTCTTCCTGATGCTAGGCGTTCTTTTCCTTTTTGATACTTTCAGCAATGCGCTGGTTTGTGGGGCGTTAGTCCTTCAGGGCAGAGGAAACTTTTTCAAACTCTTTTTCTCCAGTTTGATTTCAGACGTAATAAAAATAATCCCCATCTATTATACAATCGGGATAATCTTCACCCTGGTTTATCAGCAGGAAGGCATCCTAGGAGGGTTTTTAGTATCCCTTCCTTTAATCAGCGTCTACTTCATCCTCCGCGACCAGCAATTAATAAAAGAAAGCCAGGAGAAAGCCCTGGTTGACTCTCTAACCAATCTATACAACCGGAGATATATTGAAAACTGGTTTTCTAAAAACCTTCCCCAAATAAACCAGAGGTGTGGCGAGCTCTCTGTTCTTCTGCTCGATATCGACAATTTTAAACAGGTCAACGACAATTACGGACACCAGGTAGGAGATTTTGTACTGAGGTTTGTTTCTCGCAGGATAGAAAATTCAGTGCGGGATTCTGATATTGTTGCCCGGTACGGCGGAGAAGAATTTATTATCCTCCTGCCCGACACTCCACCAGAAATCGCCTCCCAGGTGGGAGAGCGGATCCGGGAAAATATTGCAGGCCACCCCTGTGAAACCAGCTGGGGAAAAATCTATCTTACCGTTTCCATCGGGATGGCCTCTTTAAGGGGTCAGGATGAGGATAAGAAAAACAAGGAGGAGCTAATCAGGCAGGCGGATAACGCAGCCTATCTCGCCAAGTTCCAGGGAAAAAACCAGGTTTGTTCCTATCAGTAAAAACACCAATGTAAAACCCTGCCCGGGCGGCAGGGTTTTTTGTTTTTAGCTGTAAGAATAAAAGCCCTGTTTGCTCTTCCTTCCCAGCTCTCCTTTGCCAACTTTTTCTTCCAGGATTGGTGCCGGCCGGTATTTATCGTCACCCAGGTTTTCATGCAGGGACTTCATTATCGCCAGGCAGACATCAAGGCCAATCAGGTCGGCCAGACCCAGGGGACCGATAGGATGATTTGCACCCAGTTCCATGCCCTTGTCAATGGCCTCCGCGGAGGCTACCTTTTCTCCATAGAGGAAGGCTGCTTCATTAATCATGGGGATTAAAAGGCGGTTAACTACAAAACCCGGCCTGTCCTTAACCTCGATGGGACGTTTATCCAGGTTCTGAGCGACCTCCTTAATGGTATTTACAGTTTCTGTTGAAGTATCCTCACCTTTTACTACCTCCACCAGTTTCATCACCGGGACAGGGTTAAAAAAGTGCATTCCCACAACTTTATCCGGCCGCCTTGTTGCCCGCCCCAGTTCAGTTATGGAGAGGGAAGAGGTATTTGTAGCGAGGATAACCTCCGCTCTACAGATAGCATCCAGTTCGTTAAATATATCCTTTTTAATTTCCAGGTCCTCGATGGCCGCTTCAATTACCAAGTCAGCAACCTGCAGGTCATTCAAAGCTGTGGATCCGCTAATCAGGGAGAGTGCTCTCTCTTTTTCTTCTTCAGTGAGCCTTTCCTTGGCCACGCTTCTTTCCAGCTGTTTATCTATTCTCTGCATCCCATTTTTCAAAGTTTCTTCCTCGATGTCGATTATTATCACCTGGTAACCCTTAAGGGCCAGAATCTGGGCAATGCCGCTTCCCATTATCCCGGAGCCAATAATCCCAATTTTTTGCATGCAAATCTACCTCCTTTAAGTCATCCTGAGTATTTGCCGCGCTTCTGCAGGAGTTGCAACCTCTCTCCCAAGCTCCCCGGCCAGCCGGGCTATCCTCGACACCAGTTGAGCATTGCTTTCTGCGAGAACACCCCGATGATAGAAAATATTATCCTCAAAACCAACCCGGACATGTCCCCCCATTACCAAGGCAGCGGTGCCCAGGGTTAATTCATGCCTGCCAATTCCAGCCACACTCCAGGTGCTTTCTTCAGGCAGGGATTCTGTCAGGTAAACAAGATCCCTCACTCCGGCGGGAATTCCACCGGGAACGCCCATGACCAGGTCAAAATGAAGGGGCATTTCCAGTAATCCCTTGCGGACAAAAAAAAGGGCATTCTTGATCATTCCGGGTTCAAAAACCTCGATTTCCGGCTTTACTCCCTTTTCCTGCATCCGCCGGGCCAAGGCCTCAATATAGTCCGGGGGGTTGAAGAAAACATCGCGACCAAAGTTAACCGTTCCTGTAGTCAGGGTGGCCATTTCCGGGGCCAGGTCGAGGGGGGCAATCCTTTCTTCCAGGGGCATGCCCACCGCTCCTCCGGTGGAGAACTGGATTATCGCATCTGTCCGTTCTTTAACTAAATCCCGGGTCCGCCCAAAAACTGCAGGGTCCATGGTAGGTTTACCCTGATCATCTCTGACATGCAGGTGGATTATTGAAGCTCCTGCTTCCACCGCTTGCAGTGCAGATTGGGCAATTTCTTCGGGAGTTATGGGAAGATTGGGATTATCTTTTTTCGTTGTTTCCGCCCCGCAAACAGCACAGGTAATAATTAGTTTTTCCAAGTTCTCAATCTCCTTTCCTCTGCCGCTCCCGGGGAACCACGCAGATTCCCCTGGCCCTGGCCACGAGAACTGGTTCTTGCAGGACCCTGGCTGCAGAATCATGTTCCCCCTCCGGGTCGGGAGCAATTACCTTGAAAGCCTCAAATTCCATCTGCCGCGAAGTATTGCCCACCCGGGTAATCTTGCCCCGGGCTTCAATGTAATCTCCCGCATAAACAGGAGCTTTAAATTCAACATTTTCGTAGGTCAAAAACAACCCCTCGTCACCGTCATTTCGGATTAAAAGTTCAGTTGCCACATCACCGAATAGTTGCATTAGGCGCCCTCCATCAACGAGATTTCCCGCATAATGGGCATCGGCCTGGGACATTCTCAGTCGAATGATGTTTTCCACTTTTTCCCCCTCCTTCGCTATTCACCTGATTTTCCAGAATCACTGCGCTTGCGGCGGTAAATTTCCTGGGCGATGTAGGTAGCTACTTCGGGAGGAAGGGTTCCCGGCCCGAAGCCAGCATCAAAGCCGAGTTCCAGGGCCATTTCGTGAGAAATTCTCGGGCCACCAACAATCAATAAGAACCTTTCCCGCAGTCCCTCTGCCTCCAGGAGTTCAACCAGGTTGGTCAGGTTTTCCAGGTGGACGTTTTTCTGGGTGACTACCTGGGAAACCAGGATTACGTCGGCTTCAACTTCAACCGCGTGGGAAATCAAATCTACATTGGGAACCTGGCTGCCCAGGTTATGAGCGTGAAACTGGGGGTACCTTTCCAGGCCATATTCACCCGCGTAACCCTTCATATTCATAATCGCATCCAACCCCACGGTGTGAGCGTCGGTTCCAGTGCAGGCTCCGACCACAACCAGTGGCGGGCCAATTCGCTCCTCGATAAACCGGTTAATTTCATAGTAGTCCATGGCTTCAACTTCCACCTGGGATATTTGGAGCTGGGTAAGGTCAACATAAGCAGGGCAGCGACCGTAAACGATGTAATAGGAAAAGCCCTGTCCCAGATCCCGGGAAAACGCGACTTCAACTTCTTCCAAACCCATTTTTCCCGCCAGGATCCGGGCTGCTTCATCTCCCTTGGGCCCGTGCTCAACTGGCAGGGAAAAACTCACCTGGATCATCCCATCATTAAAAGTATCTCCATAGGCCCTGATCCTTTTTTCGTCAATCTGCATTGGGGGATCCCTCCCTTTCTCCGGCCATTTCTTCCATGAAGGGATTAAAGTAATTTTCTTCTTTTTCTACAACCCCTTCCAGTCCTTTACCCCCGTAAGGTGAGCGGGATATCCCGCCAAACCAGCCCTCGTTGATTGCCCGGGGCAGACCGATTCCAGATATTTTTTCCAGCATTTCCAGGGCCTCATCCAGGACCTGCTGGGCCCTTTTTTGGATTCTTCCTCCTGGCTTGAAAAAGATTTCCTCACCCAGGTGCCGGGCATTATTCATAATATAGCGGGCATTATCAATTGCCATCGCTCTATCGTGGATATGGGGGGTATGAATGGCTTCAGTTAGCATACCCAGGAGCTGAATCTCCTGGCCGGTAACCACCCCGGCCAGGTTAAACATCCCGTCTACTAGATGAGTCTTGAAAATATCACCCGTCATGTATTTGGTAGGCGGCATATATTTCAGGGGAGCATCCGGGAAAATTTCCCGGGCCATCTGGGCCTGGGCTACTTCCAGAAGCCAGCCATCCTCTTTTTCCGGGTCAAGTTCAAAGGCGTGCCCCAGACCCAGTTGTTCATTGGCCAGGCCCGACCTCAAGCCCAGCTGTTCGTTAATGAACTGGGAGGCCAGGACGGTATGGGCTGCCTCATAGGGATCAGCAGTTGTCAGGTAATTATCCTCCCCGGTATTGATAATTATGCCGGCGTATCCATTGATCATCCGCGAAAAGTGCTGGTCGATAAAAGTTCTCTGCATGTTAATATCCCGGAAAAGTATTCCGTACATGGCGTCGTTAAGCATCATATCCAGCCTCTCCAGGGCCCCCATGGCAGCAATTTCCGGCATGGCCAGGCCCGAACAGTAGTTTACAAGGTAGATGTAACGGCCGACCTCTTCCCCGATTTCATCAAGGCCCTGGCGCATAATCCGAAAGTTTTCCTGGGTAGCAAAAGTCCCTCCAAAACCTTCTCTGGTTGCTCCGTACGGGACATAGTCCAGGAGGCTCTGGGCTGTAGAGCGGATTACCGCTACAATGTCGGCTCCCTGTTCAGCCGCTGATTTTGCCTGGATTACATCCTCGTAAATATCACCGGTAGCGACAATAACATAAAGCAGGGGTTTGGGACCGGTACCCAGGGTTTCTAAAAATTTAGCTCTCCGGCGCCTTTGGTCCCTTATCCATTCCAGACCTTCCCGGACATGGGGCTCTAGGGCCCGGCGGATTTCTTCATCGCCGTAGAGGGGTTGATCCAGAAGGTCCATTTTTCCATCCGCGACCTCCCGGGCAATCTCCTGGGGATTTTTGCCCGTTGCCAGAATTGCCCGCCCCATCCAATGGGCCACCCCGCAGGGTAAAGCTTGGGCCCCCTGAAGCTTTTCCACCAGAACGTTGGGCAGGGGAATTTCTGCTTCGTCAATTCCGTCAACTCCAAGGAGGCGAAGAATTGTTCTTTCCACGGCAACCGTGGTCCTGGGCTTTATCTCTCCCATTACTCCTTCCGCAACCGAGGCCGCCGCCATACGGGCCCGTTCTATTTTTTCCTGCTCTAAATTTAGTTTTTTCTCCAAGTCCGATACCTCCTCTTGGTTAAACCAAGCAAAGTTTTTCTTTTCCCCACCAGCCGATTCCTGCAACCACATCGAGAATAGGAAGATCTGTTATTTCTGCAGCAAGATATCCAATCAATTCTTCGGGGTCAAAAAAATAGTGTTCCGGTGCAGTCGGGTTTACCGTCAAACCAACTACCCTGATTTCCTGCATTACTTCTATTCGTCCACCCCGGCTTCGGAATTTTTTCCAGAGCATGGGATTGTTAAAAACCTTCGTTCCATCCCTGATTACTATTGTCCCCGTTTCTAAAAAGCCAGGATTAAGGGCGACCTTTAAAATTTCGTCGGTGAGGGCACCGCCCAGGAAGATTTTCTGAACTCCCTCTTCTAATCGAGTTTCCAGGCGCGGCCCCAGCCCGAAACTCGTGGGGGATTCCAGGGAATACCAGTGTCCATCTTCACCCAAAAGGACTGCCCGGGAATGTTCCAGCTCAGCCTCGGCTCTCTCGACCAGGAATTTCTCTTCCAGGGGAGGCAGGCGCAGTGTTTCCAGGCGGAAGGCAGTTTTACGGACGATATTGTGATAACTCCGGCTCAGAGAAGCCCCGGTGGCAACAATGGTCCCATCGGAAACTGAAGGAGAGGCCGAAAGCACTCTATTGATAGCACCATCAAGTAAAGTCAGGTCAGTTCTCTCCGTAAGGAGATCAACCACGTATTTTAACTGTTTTTGGGTCCGGGGTCCCACGAGTTCAACATTGCCGGCCCTTCGGACTTCATATATAAACACTTCCCCCAGCGGTGTAAAAATATTTGTGGAAACAACCGGGCGGAGCAGGGCCCGGGATCCTTTTAAGGCATCCTCAGCTGTAACGACAAGGGTTCCGGGCTGGACTTCAATTTTTGGTTTCTCCTGGCGGGTCAGGATATCTTCCTTCTCCCCATCCCTTCCCATGGAGGCAATTCCGACCCGAAAACCATCTTTAATGGCCTGGTTTAAGACCATATTCATGGTTACAGTTTTGCCCACGTTCTTGGTTAACCCAATTATTGCCACCGAGCGCAAATTGAACTTTACTATTAGATCCATCAGGCGCATATTATCACCCATATTTCTTTTTTTGCCTATATTATGTCTTCTTGCCGGGAAAGAAAGTTCCTTCACCTGTAAGGACATTTAGCACCATTTTCGGGTAATATTTAAACCTGAAATAGAATTAAACTGAAATGTCGTCTCCATGCGCAGAATTACTGCCAATGACTTTCGCTGACTGACTAAAAACAAAAAAACCGGTATTAAGAGGAAAAAAATTTTCCCTGTAAAAACGGTGCCTATTCCTCTTCAAGCATATGGACGATACCTGCCACCTTTTTAATATCAAGGACAAAAACAATCCCCGTTGCAGGTTTTTCTAGGTCACCAGCTCTAATTATAGCCTGCAGGATCTCATCCGTTTTATCCACGGGAACCAGGGTCAGGATCATCTCTTTTTCCGGTTCAATGGGAATTCCCAGGAAGGATTTCTGCTCGTGGATTCCCGTTCCCCGGGCAAAAACAACCGTTCCTCCCTCGGCTCCAGCTTCTTTTGAAGCTTTGACAATCCTTTCTGCACAGCCTTTTTTCACAATGGTTACAATTAAATCAAAATCGATTTTCGCTTCCAACAAGCTCACTCCTTTCGCTCAAAAAACAGGCCAAGAATCATAACTGAAAGAATCGGGGCCAGGGCTACCAGAGCCACAAGTCCGAATCCATCAAGTATTGGATCTCTTCCTTCTGTAGCTCCTGCGATTCCCACAACCAGGGCCATGACAAAAGTTACGATCATGGGCCCGGTAACAACAGCACCGGCATCAAAAGCGACGGCAATAAAAGTGGGTTTGGAGAAAAAGATTAAGATAATGGCCAGGATATAGCCCGGCAGGAGTAAATAATACAGGGGCCAGCCGAAGCTAACCCGGCCCATACCAAGGGCTACGAATAATCCAACCCCCAGGGATAATACCACCAGCATCAATTTTTCAGGTATGTATCCTGCTGAAGCCCTTTCCACTTGCCCACAAAGGACCCACACTGCCGGTTCGGCAATAGTTGCCAGTAAGCCGAACAAAAAGCCGAGCCCCATGAGTAAATAGGGTCTCTGCAAAGCAGCAAGGGCCGCTCCCATTTCCCGGGCCACGGGCATAAAGCCCACCTGGACTCCCCATAGGAAAAGAATCAATCCGGCTGCTGCCAGCCCTGTTCCGGTTAATACCTGGCGGACGAAACTCCAGGGTTTCCGGGCGTAAACCAGCTGGAAAAGCAGGAAAAAGACCACGAGAGGGGTCAGGGCCAATATAACTTCTCCAGTAATTGCCCACAGCCGGCTGAGGATCATTGGAACAACACCCCCAAAAGCATAATACCAAGGACCGGTCCCAGGGAAGCAAGTCCCATCAGGCCGAACGTATCACCCATTTCTGACCTGCGGGGCAATACCGAAGTTACTCCAAGGCCGATAGAAAGGATAAAAGGAACTGTCATGGGGCCCGTAGTAACTCCCCCCGCATCAAAGGCAATGGGCACAAAGTTGGCGGGAGTAAAAAAAGAAAATATTATTATCACTGCATAACCAATGGCCAGGATGTAACCCATACTTATACCAAGGAATATCCGCAAAATGGCGAAGGCCAGAAATATTCCCAGGCTTATCCCCACAACGCCGATTAGAAGGGTGTTGCTCAATTCCCCTCCTGTAACCAGGTCAACGTTCAAGGCCAGAACCTGCACACCGGGTTCGGCAACGGTTACCGAAACCCCCAGGACAAAGGTAATTAAAAGGATTGAGACAATATTCCCTTTTTCCAGCATTTCTGCCCCAACCATTTCCCCCATGGCCAGGAGTCCAACTCTAACTCCCTGCAGAAAAAGGAATAAACCTATGGCCACCAGGAAAGCACCACCCAGAAAACGCACCAGGCTGGACAGGGGCAAATCGAGGAAAAAGGTATTCAATATGGTTACGAAAAAAGTGATGGGCAAAATCGCCAGTCCAACCTCGCGTAAAACTTCCCTGCTTTCCTTTAACAAAGAAATTCACCTCATTAGCCCTGATTATTTTTTGCTGGTTAAGCCTTAATTTCCCTCTTATGATTAATTTTCTCACTTTAAACCCTTTTCCCTTCTTTATTTAACCCCTTTCCCCTAAGGTTCACCTAAAATAATTATTTAAAAATTTGTTTGGGTAAACAGATCACACAGTTAATTCATATACTTCCCTGCCCAATAAAAAACTCCCCTTGGTCCTGGATTTTTATTTAACCCAATTCCCTTAAGAGGAGTTTATAGCGGGGATCTTGCCAAATTTTAATTGGCGACTTCAACAGTTAAAATTTCCTGGGCCTCATTTCCGGTTTGTCCCTGGCTTAGCCGGTGTGAATGAATAAGGACGGGAAAGGACCCAGCCAGTAACAAAACTGAGATCAGGAGCAGGGGAACAGGGCTTCCCCAGCTTAAAATTGTGGATCCGACAATGGGGCCCAAAAGACCTCTTAAACCAACAAGGGAAAGGTAAATCCCGATAAATTTACCGGCCTGATTCCCGCCCAGGCGTAAAAGGTTATTGCTCCAGCCTACCTCGTAAGCAGCCATACCCAGGCCCGTGAAAGAGGCAGCCAGTAAAACTCCTGACCAGTTCGGTGCAGTAATATATATTAAAGGAATTAAGGTATAAAGTCCGGCACCGGAAACAATTACCCAGATGGGATGCAGCCGATCCACCATTATTCCCCAGAGAGGAGAAGCCAGAAACCAGAAAAGTGTAACGATAATGGCGATCACGCCAATCGAGGAATTGTTTAGGGATAATTCATTCATCCAGTATAGAGGCAGGTAGGGTTGAACCATAAATTTGCCCAGTTCAAAGCAGGTCATCCCCAGAACAAACCACTTAAAAGCTGGAAACTTCTTAAAGATAGAAAAGCTTTCCCGGTGGGAAAACCGGCGGCAAATTGCGGTCTCTTTTCCTTCTTCAGGTTCTCTTATTTTCCTGAAAATAAGGGCGGCGGTAATTCCTGCAATTGCCGCAACGATAAATACCCAGCGGTGGCCAAAAACATCTATATTTCGCCCCGCCGCAGCCACGGCGACAATGTAAAAAATCCCGAAGACAAATTTAACCAGACCCATCATGCTCCCCCGGGAGCTAATGGGATATATTTTTTGCACCAGACTGGTAAAGGCCGGCCAGGTAATGGCTAAAAACATGTGGTGGAGAATAATCAGGCTGACAAAAATTGCCGGGGAGCTAATAAAAGCAAGGGGGAATAGCAAAAGACGGGCGGCGATCCCGGGAAAAACTATAAAAGGCAGTTTCTTCCGACCCTGGCAAAGGTGCCCCCAGTAGATGGTAAAAAGCTGGGCAGCAAAAGGTGCTGCAACTAACAACCCCACTTCCAGGGGGCCTGCGCCCATGGAAATAGCGATTGCAGCTGCAAAAGGATAAAGTGCTCCTCCTGCAAGGGCAAAAAAAGAAGCCGATAGAGCATCGACTTTAAGATTATGCTTTATTTCGGAGGATATTATAGAATTTAGCCGAAAATAACTCTTTATCTCTTTCATAGGTGCATCACCGCCGTTCATCACTGTCAAATCCAATATAAGGCCTTTTTATTTTCCTGTCAATAGTTTTTGCAAAATTATTATTTTTCGTGTTTTTGGGTTTGAAAAAATAAACAGGACATGTTATCAAAAAAAGAAGGGGCTTTTAACAGGTCATTTCCTCAACCCTTTTCATCTTGAAAATTACCTTCCCAGGCAAAAAAGAGGCCCCTTTCCAAAGGGACCTCTTCCAATTACCTTATTTTTTTTGTGGAGCCTTACCGCCAACAAGCTTTTAGGGCAAACGATAAACTCCCCTGGTCAAAGCATCTCTTAGAGCACTTATAACCTTGGCAGCCCTTACGGTTGCAGCGCTCCAGGTATCAACCATTTTTCCTTCTTTATCCTCGGCAGCAATTTCCGGACTGAAAAGTTCTCCTATCGCCGAAACATCCTTCCCTTCAAGGTATTCAAGGAGTTCTTCATGTTGTTCAGTTAACACCTCAAGATCATGGGCCGGCCAGTTGTTATCGGGATTTTCCGGATCTAAATAGTCATCTCCCCTCCAGTAAAGGTGCCGGAAGCTGAGGTTGTAAAGAGTATTATCCTCAATATGAAACTGAAGGGCTACTTCATAATCTCCAGAATCGAAGAAAGAACCACGATATCTTCCATCGGGATAAAGCCCTTTTTCTTCTGCAGGAAGAACCTCTTGTAAACTTTCAGTTTTGGCATCCCCACCAAAATAAAACACTGCACCTACTACCAGAAACATTACCGCCAGAAAGATTAATAAATTGGATTTTTTCATTGCATTAGTTACCTCCCTTTTCCAAAGTTTTAGGTTTTTCTGGTCAAGAGAAAAATTTTTTGTGATTTTTTTCTCAAGCCCCAAAAACTATTATATCCTCCGCCCACCAAGTTTCAACCAAAGAAACCCTACCCTTACAATCGGTTTGCTTTCTTAGTGCCCATAAAAGGAGTAAATGCTCATATATTTATGTTAATTTAAAATTTCGTTAACAGAAGGATTTTCCCAAAACAAAAAAAGACCCCCGCAGGGGTCCTCTTTATCTAACTTCATTATACGGCTGGAAAAAGGCCTTTCCGTGAGCACATGCGGGGCAAACTTCAGGAGCTTCATCTCCCTCGTGCAGGTACCCGCAGTTGGTGCAGCGCCACATCTGTGGTTTTTCAGATTTGAATAGGCTTTCTTCTTTTAACTCTTTTAGGTACTTCAGATAACGTTCTTCGTGCCCTTCTTCAGAGCGGGCAACCGCTAAAAAGACAGCAGCAATCTCCTGGAACCCTTCTTCCTTTGCGGTCTGGGCAAATTCCTTGTACATTTTACTGTACTCGTAATTTTCTCCTTCCGCAGCGGCCTCCAGGTTTGCGGGAGTATCTCCGATTCCCTCCAGGAATTTGAACATTCTTTTGGCATGCTGAAGTTCATGCTCAGCGGTTTCCATGAAAACCTGGGCGATTGTTGGATATCCTTCTTTTCGGGCCTGCTGCGCAAAATAAGTATATTTGCTTCTGGCCTGGGATTCACCGGCGAAGGCTGTCCACAGGTTCTTTTCAGTTTTGGTGCCTTGTACTCTGCTCAAATTAATCCCTCCAAAATAGTTTATAGTGGTTCAAATAGGTCTTTGGTCGCTCCGCAAAGAGGGCATAACCAGTCTTCGGGTACATCTTCCCAGGCAGTTCCCGGTTCTACTCCATTATCCGGATCCCCCTGTTCAGGATCGTAAATATACCCGCATAAAGTGCATTCCCACTTTTGCATTTTCCCACCTCCCGGGTTGGTTTAAATCATTAATTCACCTTAAACCTTAATAATCCTTCTCAATAGCATTTAAAATTCTTAAAACCTGAGGAATTTGACAAATAAAAACCAGAAGAGTATAATTCAAGTTAAAAGTAATGAGATTTATTTTCAGCGAGGTGATAGAATGTCCAAACCAGTAGTTCTTTACTCAACGCCCACCTGTCCGTGGTGCATTAAAGCCAAAGAATACCTGAAAAGCAAAGGTGTTGACGTTGCCGAATATAACGTTGCCCAAAACCCAGACAAGTACTCGGAAATGGTCAGTGCTTCCGGCCAGACTGGAGTACCCGTAATCCAGGTTGGAAACGATGTAGTAGTCGGCTTTAACAAGGCCCGTCTGGATGAACTCTTGGAACAATAATAAGCTGATAAAAGAGCAGGGAGAAAATCCCTGCTCTTTTGCTTTTAATAGCCCTTTCCCAGGTCAACTCCCGTGGGCAGGGATTGACCTTCCCGGTAGGCTTCCCAGTTTTCCAGGAAAATTTCCAGGGCTCTTTCCATGTAATAGGGAGTGCTGCCGGCATTGTGAGGGGTTATTAAGACATTTCCCATCTCCCAAAGAGGAGAATTTTCCGGGAGGGGTTCCTCGGCAAAAACATCCAATCCCGCCCCCTTTATTTTTTCTTCCTGCAGGCATTTTATCAGGTCAGGTTCATTGATGATTTCTCCCCGGGCAATATTAATTATTACAGCGTTTTTTTTCATTTTTTCCAGTTCTTTTTGCCCGAGTAAGCCCTCGGTTTTTTTGGTTAGAGGAAGGGCAACAACCAGATAATCGCTTTCCCGGAGGACTTTTTCCACCGCTTCCGCCCCTCCAACGTACTCTACGCCCTCCATCTCCCGGGGACGGCTGGCAGTACCCACTACCCGCATTCCAAGGGCTCTTGCTTTCCGGGCACAGGCTCGGCCAATTGCTCCCATTCCCAAAATGCCCATGGTCATTCCCTGGAGTTCCCCCAGGGGATGCCCCTGCCATTCCTTTTTACGTTTCTGTCGTTCAAACATCCCCAGTTCACGCGAGAAATAAAGGGCCATGGCCATTACATGATCCGAGATTGGCTGGGCATGAACTCCGGAAGATTTGCTGAAAATATAGCCTTTTTTCTCCAGGCCCCAGTCCCAGAGTGTGTCTACCCCCGCGCTCAGGAAATGGATCCACTTCAACTTTTTCATTTCCGGCAGGATTTTTTGCAACCAATCATAGAAAAAAGAAACCAAAACTTCAAATTCCGCCGGGTTTTCAACTTCATCCGCCTTATAGGCAAAAAATGGCTCTAAATCAGCTTTTTTAGCCAGTATTTCCCCGAGTTTTTCCTGGCTACTCTGTTCTTTTTTGGGCAACAGAAAAAGAACTTTTTTCTTTTCGGCCACCTTTTACCCTCCTAAATTTCTTTTCTTATCCGCTGAAAACTAGGGCAGTCTAGCCAGTAGAGCCAGGGGCCAAAGGGGAGGACGCAGTTTTACTTCCTCTCCCTCGAGGGCCTGGGAAATTATCTCCCGGGCTACCTTGCGCCGACATTCCAGCATGGCTGTACCCGCTTCAGATTTCGCCCGGGCAGGGGAACCAATATATGCCGGCATCTCTTCATTTCCAGCCCAGGCGGCAATTCTGCCCAGTGACCTGACTTCCCGGGCAAGGTTGTCCTTTTTAATTATCCTGAACAAACCTGAGAGGAGGACAAAAAGTTTCCCCGGTCTGGGAGCTTCGTTCTGGGGTAATTCTCTATAATTTTCCCGGACCTGTTCTTCTTTTGTCGCCAGGAGAAGAGATGTTTCATTGGTTCCTGCATGAAGGTCTTCCATATCTCCACATGCTCCTTGACTAAGGCCGCTTCCTTCCAGAAATTCCTGGTCTCCAGCCATCATCAGGCTGAATTCCCGGGCAAAGGGGTTTAGAAGGTAAAACCCATGCTTTTTATATAACCGGCGGGCAGCCCTCTCACAGGCCAAAAGGTGGCGGGGTCCCCCATGATTGTCGGCCAGCAGGAGAAATTTAAAACCCATCGCTGCTAATTCTTTGCCAAAGGACTCCAAAATCCGGGTTAAATTTGGGGCACTTATCCCAATTGAACCCGGGCGTGGCAGGGCGTCAGCTCCTAAAGGAAGAGTAGGCAGGATAACGGCCTGATAAGCAGGAAATTCCTCTTTAATTATATCAACGTACTGTTTTCCGATTTCTTCGGCAAGAAGAAGGTCGGTCCCCAGGGGAAGGTGGGGTCCGTGAGCCTCGATGGGGCTCAAGCCCATCACAAAAATTGTCTTTTCCCTGCTCAAGCCATCCAGTTCCTCCATGGTTAATTCAAGGTAACGATAGATTCTGGCCATTTTAACCTCCCGGATAAAAACAAGTCAATTCTTGTTTTTGATTTTTTTCACTCCCCTCTTCCCAGCCCCTTTTTGAGCAGGGGAAAAACATGGGGAATAAGGTTAATTACTTCTTTCTCGGAAAAAACTTTCTTTACTGTTTTGTCTTCCCTGCCCACAAGATCAATTTCATGGGGGTCAACTTTTTGCAGGTCCTTCCCGGTAAAGAAAATTCGGACCTTTGGATGCCGGGGAAAACCCGCCCGGTTTTTTACAACAATCCCCACCTCTCCGCTGCTCAACTCTGCAAAAGTCCCAACTGGATAGGCGGCGATATGGCACAATAAGGCCTGGAGCATATCATTATCAAAAATATCTCCCATTGTCTCCATTAACTCCAGAGCCCGGTGAGGAGGGAATCCCTTGCGATAGGGCCGATCCGAAGTGAGAGCATCGTAAACGTCGGCAATAGCAACCATTTTTGCCAGCGAGCTAATTTCACCCTCCTGGAGGTGTTGAGGATAACCATTGCCGTCATTTCTCTCGTGGTGCTGCAAGATAATGCCTGAAGAATTTGTATCCAGAATTCCCTGGCGGGAAACAATATCATATCCATCTTCGGGGTGCTCCTGGACCCTGGCAAATTCCTCCCGGGTCAGGGGCCCTTTTTTATTTAATATTTCCAGGGGGATCTTTATCTTTCCAAGGTCGTGCAGAAGAGAACCACTGCCAATCTGGTTTAGTTGTTTGCGGCTAAAGCCACCCCGCGCAATAGCCGTGGTTAAAGCCAGTACCGCAACATTTACCGAATGAGCAAAGGTATAAGTATCACTGCTCCGGATATCAGCCATGTTTACCATCAGTTCGGGATTATCAGTCAATTGATCAACTATTTCGTCAACTATCTCCCCGAACTGTTTTTGTTCAAGGACGAGCCCCAGATTAGAGCCGGGGGGTTGTCTCCGGGCTTCTTCTAAGATGGTCTGGACTGCATTCACTGCCCGGGCCCGGGTTTGGTCTAAAATAACGTCTTCAACCTTTACATCGGGGATAAAGTGGTCCTGGACGTAAATAAAGGGGATCTCCATTCTCTTCAGGTGGTGGATATAATCCTGCTTTAGTTCCAGGCCCCGGTTGAGCAGAAGTCGGCCTTTAAGGTCATAAACCGGTTTTTCTACAATCATACCCGGCTTTAGGGCCCATACTGGTATTCTGCGCATTAACAACCACTCCATGTTTTTTTAGCTTAGTTTGGGAAGAATTATCATAACCTTTTAATTCTGTAATTTCGCGGATTTTCCTCTTAGTAAAATGTGGTTACTTACCGTTAATTGTTTTAGAACTGAAAAATAAAAGGAGCCTCCCCCAGGGAGTACTCCTTTAATAGTGGTAGGGCTCAGAGTGCATTATTTTAAAAGCCCGGTAAATCTGTCCCATTAAAACCAGCCTTATCATTTCATGGGTGAATGTCATCCGGGAAAGGGCAAGCAGGTAATCCCCTTGTTCTTTAACTGCTTCCCCGAGGCCAAACGGTCCCCCAATAATAAAGGCAATCCGGCTGTTCCCCTTATTCTGGAGATTGGACAGGGAACGGGCCAGCCCCGCCGAGGTAATTACCTTCCCCCTCTCGTCCAGAACAATGTTATAAAAAGAGGGGTCCATTGCCTGCAGCAGCTTTTCTTCCTCCTGCTTAATCGCCTTATCGATATCATCAGATCGGGGCCGCTGGGGGAGAGAAGCCACGGGATCAACTTCAACCTCCTCCAGGCGGCAGTAGGGCTGAAGACGGCGGCGAAATTGTTCAATACCCATTTTCAGGTAGTCTTCTTTGACCCGACCCAGGGTTAAGATCCTGACTTTTAACACCCTTTAATCCCGGGGCCTTGCTTCTAACTGAATCTCAAGGGTCATTTCTTCATTATCCCGGAAGATAATCAGGTTTAGGGTTTCATCAATATCCCGGTTTTGGATATCACGGATCAGTTCATCCATTGTATTTATCGATTCTCCATTGACCTCAAAAATTATATCTTCGGGCATTAAACCGGCCCGACCGGCAGGGCTTTCTTCCACGACCTGCATTACAAATACGCCTTTTTCAATGGGGAGGTTATACTCCTCGGCAATAGTAGAAGTTACAGTTCCTCCAATAATGCCCAGCCAGGCTCTTTCGATATAACCCCTCTCAATTAATTCCTTTGCCACCTCTTTGGCATCGTTAATGGGAATTGCAAAACCTATCCCCTGGGCGTCGCGAATAATCGCTGTATTGATCCCGACTACTTCTCCCCGGCCGTTGATTAAAGCTCCTCCACTGTTGCCGGGGTTGATAGCTGCATCGGTCTGGATAATATTGGTTAGTTCGGTCCCCTCCTGGAGCGGAATTCTACGTCCCAGGGCGCTGATAACACCGACAGTGACAGAGTTGGACAGGCCATAAGGATTTCCGATTGCAATAGCTACTTCGCCAACTTCGAGCTGGTCGGAATATCCCAGGCTGGCTACGGGAATTTCTTCCTCGCATTCAATTTTGATTACGGCAAGGTCTGTTACGGGATCAGTTCCAACAATCTCTCCGGTAAATTCTTTATCTTCCTTGCCGGGGAATATCACGGAAATATTTCTGGCATTTTGGACAACGTGGTTGTTGGTGAGAATGTAACCTTCCTGGTCAAAAACGACTCCCGATCCTTCCCCGGGAACTTCCTGGCGAAACTGGCGCATAAAAAAGTCGTAACCAATCGTTTCCCTGATGGTAGTAATCTGCACCACCGCCGGGCCGACTTCTTTAATCACGCCTACCAGGTCTCTTTCCAGGGCCGGGTGTCGGGCTATCTCCTCATCTTCATACCTCAGATCCCGATCATTTAATTCAGTAATCGCATTATTGTTATCATCCTCAATTGCATTATTAAAACGGACCAAATCGGGTAAAACAAAAGCACTCAGGCCTCCTCCTGCCAGGAGGAATACAATCACAAGAACGATAAAAACCGTTAGTGATTTGTTTTTTGTCATTTCTTCACCCCCTCTTCTTTATAATAACTTAAAAGGAAAACTGGCGCAATATCGACTGGCCACCTCGATTTCAATCCCGGAACCCTTGCCCTTGCTTTTCAGGAAATTTTCCACCGTAAGCCGGGCAATCTGGGGATCGTTGTTTTCCTGGCTCAGATGAGCAAGGTAAACCTGCACCGGTTTTTCATTCAATACCCTGCTTAAAAGAAGTCCGCAGTCATCATTGGAAAGGTGCCCGCTCGGTCCTTTAACTCTTTTTTTCAGGAAATAGGGGTAGGGACCCGTAGCCAGCATATCCGGGTCGTGGTTGGCCTCAACTATAAGAATATCCGAACCATAAATCTTTTTTTCCAGTTGGGTCGTCGACTCTCCCAGGTCAGTAACCAGGCCTATTTGTTTTTTCCCCCAGCGAATTAAAAGTCCTACCGGTTCACAGGCATCATGGGACAGGTGGAAATAATCTATTTCTAATCTCCCAAAATTAAGCCCTGAAAGAAGAAGTTTCTGTTGATTCGAGGGAACGGAATCCAGGATCTGTCCGCCCGCTCCCCATGTCCCGGGGCGGGTAAAAACGGGAATTTTCCAACGCCGGGCCAGAATTCCTGCCCCGCGGATATGGTCACTGTGCTCGTGGGTAACGATTATCCCATCCAGCTCGGAACAGCTGGTTCCCCGGGAGCGAAGCAGCTCTTCCGTTTTTTTTCCACTCAGCCCGCAGTCGATCAAGATTTTGTTTTTTTCATCGCCTATGTAAATAGCGTTTCCGCTGCTGCCACTGGCCAGCGGACAGACCATTAATGACAAATGTCTTCACCTCCATATTAAGTATTCAATTCCGAGGAACTATTTTCCTTCCCCAAAAACCTACCTCAAACTCCAGTTAGGAGGAAAACCTGCAATGGAAAGAAAAATAAAGGTTTTAATTGCCGACGATTCACCCTTTATTCGCCATATTCTTACCGATTTTATTGAAAGCGATCCCCAGCTAGAGCTGGTTGCAGGAGCCAAAAACGGGAAGGAAGCTGTTGAATTAATTTCCCGTTCCCAGCCCGACGTGGTTACCCTGGAGGCTTTAGAAATAGGGGCGGTTGACTTCCTGGCCAAGCCTTCCGGAAAAGGACCGCTGGAATTATACCGGGTTCGAGATGAGTTTTTGCGCAAGGTCCGTGGAGCGGCGGGGGCATTCGCAAAAAAGGAACCCCTTCCCGAAGTCCAGGAAATTTCCGAAACCCCTACCCACTGGAAACCCTTCGGCAGGGGCTTGAAATTAATCGTTATCGCTACTTCTTCCGGGGGTCCCCGGGCCCTGCAGGCAATTTTACCCCTGTTTTCACCTGGGATCCCGGCCGGGATCACCATAGTCCAGCACATGCCTGCAGCATTCACCGGACCCCTGGCCAGGCGCCTGGATCGGGAGGCAGCAATCCCGGTAAGGGAAGCAGTTGAAGGGGATCAAATTCGGACCGGAGAAGCCCTTGTTGCCCCGGGAGATTTTCACCTGATCATTAACAAACACCACAGGGTAGAGCTAAGCAGGAAAAACTCCCTGTGGGGTGTTCGTCCTGCCGCAGACTTTGCTTTTTTATCTGCCGCACCGGTTTTTAAGGAAAACCTGACTGGAATAATCCTGACGGGAATGGGCAGGGATGGAAGCAACGGACTTTTACAGGTCAAAAAAAACGGGGGCCGGACCGTGGTCCAGGATGAAAAAAGATCAACTGTTTTTGGAATGCCCCGGGCTGCCATTAAAGCAGGGGCCGCAGACCTGGTTTTGCCCCTGGATGAGATAATCCCCTTTATTAATAATATGTTTATTTCCCGGGAAGAGGTGGAAGTAAAATGACATTTTTGGAATTCAAGGACCTGGTATCAAAAGATCTGGACCTTCGCCTGGACGCTTATAAGCCCAACCGGGTGAAACGGCGAATTTTCAGCCTGATGCGCCGCTACCAGGTAGAAGATCTTGATGATTGCTACCAGCGTCTCCAGGAAGATCCCTCTTTCAAGGAATCTTTCCTCCAGCATTTTACCATCAATACTTCGGAATTTTTTCGCAACCCCACTTCTTTCAATTTTTCAGAAACCATTTTGTTGCCCCGTATTTTCAGCGAAAATAAAAAGGTAAAAATTTGGAGCGCTGCCTGTTCCAACGGATCCGAACCATACTCTGTGGCAATCCTGATTAAGGAAATGGGTATCGCTCCTGACCGTAATGAAATTCTGGCCACAGATATCGACCACTTTGTTCTGGAGGCTGCCCGGAAAGGAGTTTACAACTCCCAGGCCCTTCTCCGGGTAGAGGATAAAATCGAAAAAAAGTATTTTAAGCCCGCAGGGGAGGATCGGTTTAAGCTTGATGATAAAATCAAAAAGCAGGTCAGGTTTGACCACCAGGACCTGCTTAAAGAAAAATTTGCATCCGGTTGGAATTTGATTATCTGCCGCAACTTCTTTATTTACCTGACCAGGGAAGGAAAAGACAGGCTTACAGAACGCTTTACCCGGGCCTTAGTTCCCCGGGGTGCCCTTTTCCTCGGGAATACCGAATTTATTTTTGAGCCCTCAATTTTTGGGCTGAAAAAAATTAACGGTTCTTTTTACGAAAAATCCAGCTGACCCTTGATTTCCTGGTAGAGTTCTTCCCCGATATTCACCCGCATCCTGATCCCCTCATCTTCATAATCCTCCTGGAGCACCTGGGCCTGGCGGTGTAAGATATCAATTATTCCCGCCTGGGAATAGGGGACCAAAAATTCTCTGGTTTCCATCCCTTCCCCAAGAACATCTCCCAGGCAATTGAGGAGTTCGCCTATATTTTCTCCCGTCCTGGCAGAAACTTCCACCGCCGGTTCATATCGGCGAACCAGATTTGTTAGCTCTTCTGAGTCCGGGTAAAGGTCCATTTTGTTGAAGACCGTTAAAATTGGTTTGTCCAGCGCTTCCAATTCCTCGAGCACCTCCAGGACCGTTTCCATCTGCTCGGCATAACGGGAATCGCAGACATCGACAACCATCAGGAGGGCGTCAGCCTGTTCTACTCCTTCCAGGGTAGCCCGGAAGGCAGCGATCAGGTGGTGGGGAATATTTTTGATGAAACCGACGGTATCTGTTAGCAGAACTTCTCTGCCATCAGGAAGTCGACAGCCACGGATTGTGGGGTCCAGCGTTGCAAACAACTGGTCCGCGGTTTTTACCCTGGCCCCGGTTATTTTATTCAACAGGGTTGATTTGCCGGCGTTGGTGTAGCCAACCATAGCGACAAAAGGAAGCCGGCGCCCTTTCTGCAGGAGATTCCGCTGTTTTTTTATCTGTTCCAGTTCTTTTTTTAGCTCGGTTATTCGATCTCTGATCCGTCGCCGGTCAACTTCCAGCTTGGTTTCTCCCGGTCCCCGGGTCCCAATTCCACCTGCCAGGCGGGACAATTCCTGTCCCCTGCCGATCAGTCGAGGCAGGAGGTAGTTAAGCTGAGCCAGCTCAACCTGGATCTGCCCTTCTCTGGTATGGGCATGGCGGGCGAAAATATCCAGGATCAACTGGCTGCGGTCAATGACCCTGGTCTGCACGGCTTCCTGGAGGTTGTGCTGCTGGGCGGGACTTAATTCAACGTCAAAAATTACCAGGGAAATCCCCTGCCGGTTGACTTCTCTCGCCAGTTCAGAAACCTTGCCCTTGCCAATATAATAGGCGGGGTCGGGTTTTTCTCTTTTCTGCTCTATTTCTTCAATTACAGTCCCTCCTGCTGTTTCCACCAGGAGAACCATTTCCTGCAGGTCGCTCTCCCTTTCTCCAGAAGAAATTCCAACAGTCAAAACTCTTTCCCGGGTTTTTCCTGCCCAGGCTTCGTGTAAAACCTTCCAGGACCGTTCCATTTCCCCAAAAAGATCCCTGCCATCTACTTCTTGAATGGTTTCGGGACCCCAGGAAACTCTTTCCAGAAGGCCCTTTCTTTCAATCTGTTGAATCCCATAAAAAACAAAACCCTGTTCAGGGGATGAGATCAGCAGGACCCAGGCAGGCTGAATTTCGCCGAAAAACCGTTCTTCTGCCTCCATAAGGCTGCTTGCTTCCCTGGACAGGACAACGATACCCTGGCGGGAAAATGGGTTTTCTTTTTTTATTTCTGCCCCGGAGGGATTGTCCGGGTCCATTTCCTCCCTGATTCGGCCCTTGCGGTCCAGAAGCAGGGTTTTTTCACCATCCAGGGAGGCTTCATTCCAGATCTGTTCCAGGACGGTTTGCTGAATCTTTCCTTCGCTGAATAGCTGGTATCCTTTTAATCCTTTTTTTCGGTTCAAATCAGGCTAGCCGCTCCTTTCTGTCGAATAATTGAGGTGGTAAACCAGGGCCATCAGGCTCACCGAGAGGTCCTCGTTTCTTAAAGTTACATCTTCCGGAACCTGGAGATGTTCGGGGGAAAAGTTCCAGATTCCCTTTATTCCAGCTCCTACCAAGCGATCTGCAACCTCCTGGGCTGCTTCCGCGGGAACAGCAATTATTCCCAGTTTTATTTCTTCTTCTTTTATCTTCTCTTCCATGTTTTCCAATCCTTCAACCTTCAGGTTATGGATATATGTACCAATAACCCGGGGATCATGGTCAAAAACCGACCTTACTTCCAAACGGTGCCTTAAAAATCCCTGGTAGTTAATCAGGGCTCGTCCCAGGTTCCCCGCTCCAACAATAAGCATGGGCCAGGTTTTTTCCAAACCCAGAATTTTCTGTAAATGCCGCCTTAAAATCGGAACCTCGTATCCAACTCCCCGCCGGCCAAATTCCCCGTAATAAGATAAGTCCTTGCGAACCTGGGCCGACGGAATACCAATCCTCTGTCCGAGGTCCTGAGAAGAAATGACTTCGATTTCACGTTTCTCCATCCCTAAAAGAGCCCGGTAATAAATGGGAAGTCGTTCAATGGTAGTTTTCGGGATTTTAAATCCTTTCAATTAACCCACTCCCTCTCTTGTGCAGTTTTTCCCAAGCTATAATAAAAAATGGTGGTGAGACCCAGAATCGAACTGGGGACACGAGGATTTTCAGTCCTCTGCTCTACCTACTGAGCTATCTCACCAC
>PWGV01000115.1 GCA_003554585.1 Halobacteroidaceae bacterium
ATATGACTGTTTCTGATTTTAAGGAGATCACCAAAACAGAACCAGAAAAGAGCTTGCTGGCGCCAATGAAAAGAAGCGGAGGAAGGAATGTTAACGGCAGAATTACCTCCCGGCGTCGGGGTGGAGGACACAAAAAGCGTTACAGAATTATTGACTTCAAAAGAGATAAAGATGGTGTTCCAGCCAAAGTCAGCAGCATTGAATATGATCCCAACCGCTCAGCCCGGATTGCACTTCTAAGCTACTATGATGGAGAGAAGCGCTATATTCTGGCTCCCAACAGGGTTCAGGTGGGAGATGTGCTGGAGACCGGCGAGGATGCCGACATCAAACCCGGCAATGCCCTGAAACTTAAAGATATTCCCGTCGGCACCATCGTGCATAATATCGAAATGCAGCCCGGCCGGGGCGGACAGATTGCCCGCTCGGCTGGAACCATGGCTCAAATTCTGGCCAAGGAGGGCAAATACTGTACCGTTAAAATGCCCTCGGGCGAGGTCAGGATGCTGTACAGTGACTGCAGGGCCACCGTGGGGCAGGTTGGCAATATTGAGCACGAAAATATCGTTGCCGGTAAAGCTGGAAGAGCCCGCTGGAAGGGGAAAAGACCAAGTGTTAGAGGTGTTGTCATGAATCCCCATAGTCACCCGCATGGTGGTGGTGAAGGTAAATCACCTGCCGGCAGACATCCGGTAACACCCTGGGGTCAGAAGACCATGGGTAAGAAGACCCGCAAGACCAAGAAATCCGATAAATTGATTGTAAAATCTCGCAAGGCTAAAAAACGCTAAACCGGAAAGGGGGATTTGATCTTGGCTAAAAGAGCATACCAGAACGGTCCCTTTGTTGAAGAAAAATTAATGCAAAAAATAGAAGAGATGAATGAGAGCGGCGAGAAAGAAGTGATTAGAAGCTGGTCCCGGAGCTCAACCATCTATCCTGAAATGGTCGGCCATACCATTGCCATTCACGACGGCCGCAAGCATGTACCGATTTTTATTACCGAAGAGATGGTTGGCCATAAACTGGGTGAGTTTGCTCCAACCAGAATTTTTAGATCTCACAGCCGCCACAGTGAAAGATCCACTGCTTTAAAATAAAACACTACGGATGACACTGATATTTTTCAGAAATATGTTTACCGCTTGAGATGAAGGGGGTTTAAGGATGGAGGCAAAAGCTGTTGCCAAACATGTGAGAATATCTCCCCGCAAGGCCCGTCAGGTAATTGATCTGGTTCGGGACAAAGAGGTTGGGGAAGCCATCGCAGTTTTAAAAAACACACCCAAGAAAGCTTCAGGAATGATAGAAAAGGTAATCAATTCCGCCACGGCAAATGCCGAACACAATCACGACATGATTGTTGAGGATCTCTATGTTGCCGAGGCCTATGTTGATGAAGGACCGACAATGAAAAGATATCGCCCGCGAGCAATGGGACAGGCTTCAATGATTCGCAAAAGGACAAGTCATATAACTATTGTGTTAAAAGAAAAGAAGGAGGGATAAATTTGGGTCAAAAAGTCCATCCCCACGGTCTCAGGGTTGGAGTGATTAAGGACTGGGATGCCAAATGGTATGCCGACAGCAAGGATTACTCCGAACTCCTCCATGAAGACCTGGAAGTGCGAGAGCACATCAAAAAGAAGATGTTCGATGCTGGAATATCACGTGTTGTAATTGAACGAGCTGCCAAGAAACTTAAAATTGACATATACACTGCTCGCCCCGGTATGGTGATTGGGAGAGGCGGTTCGGAAGTTGATGCCCTAAGACAGGATATTGAAAACATGACCAGTAAAACCGCTCAGATCAATGTGGTTGAAGTTGACAATCCCGAGCTGGACGCTCAGCTGGTAGCAGAGGCTATTGCCGCCCAGCTGTTAAAGAGGGTCTCCTTTCGCCGGGCCATGAAGCAGGCCATGAACCGGGCCATGCGTATGGGCGCTGAGGGTTTTAAAGTTCAGAGCAGCGGCCGGTTAGGCGGCGCAGAGATGGCCAGAAGAGAGGGCTACAGTGAAGGTTCTGTTCCTCTTCATACGCTAAGAGCAGATATTGATTATGGTTTTGCCGAAGCCAAAACAACTTACGGGACAATTGGTGTTAAAGTCTGGATTAATAAAGGAGAAATATTACCTGAGGTAGAGGAAGACTAGGGTAATTTTGAGGAGAAAGGAGGCAGCAGAATGCTCGTCCCAAAAAGAGTAAAACATCGCAAACAGCACCGGGGGAGAATGAAGGGTAAAGCTGTTAAAGGTACCAGTGTTACCTTCGGTGAATTTGGTCTGCAGGCTCTTGAACCGGCCTGGATTACCAATAGACAGATTGAGGCTGCTAGAATTGCTTTAACCCGGCATATCAAGCGGGGTGGAAAGGTATGGGTTAAGATCTTTCCCGATAAGCCTGTTACCCAGAAACCTGCCGAAACCAGAATGGGCAGCGGTAAGGGAGCAGTGGAAAACTGGGTTGCTGTTGTCAGACCCGGAAGAATAATGTTTGAGATTGCCGGTATCGAAGAAGAGATGGCCCGGGAAGCCATGAGGCTGGCCTCGCACAAACTCCCGATCAAAACTAAATTTGTTGCAAGAGATGGTGGTGAGTCCAATGAGGGCTGATGAATTAAGAAA
>PWGV01000077.1 GCA_003554585.1 Halobacteroidaceae bacterium
AACCTGCGCACCTGGATCCGGAGTCCAGTGCTCTATCCACTGAGCTACAAGGGCACCTTACTCTTTATATAGTTTGGCACAATTAAGTTTAAATGTCAAGGGTTCCGTAGGATACCGGGTTCTAAAACTCCATGGCCGAAACAAATCTCTCCTGGAATTCAGTTTTTACCGATAATTCAACATATCGAGTCAATTCCTTGATCCTTTTGGTCTGTTTTTCCAGGTTTTTATTGAGCAAGGCAAGCTTGGCTCCCGCTCCCGCTGCATTCCCTATCCGGAGGACTTTTTCTTCCAGTTCAGAAGGAATCATCTTGATTTCCGCGGCACTGCTGGGGTTAAGGTAATTTCCAAAACCACCTGCCAGAAAAACAGTTCCAAGTTCTCCGTAATCAAGCCCGACTTCTTTAACCAGGATGCCAATGCCCGCAGCAATAGCCCCTTTGGCAAGCTGAACTTCGCGGATATCTTTTTGCGCCAGAATAATCTCCCTGCCAGTAGCGCTTTTTTCAGGTCCAACAACCCGGAAAGCCGGATTTCCATTGTTTTCGGTCATAAAACTTTTTTGCCAGGAAGACATCTCCTCGAGAGGATAAAATGCCCCGGTTGTTTTTATAAAGTTTAACCGGCATAAATCGGCAACAATATCCAGCAGGCCTGAGCCACAAATTCCCCTAGCTGGTTTATCCTCCACGGTTTTGTAATAGGCCTTGCCATCACTTTCAAGACTGAATTCAGAAACTGCTCCTGCTGTCCCAGCCATTCCAAAGGTTATATTCGCACCTTCGAAAGCAGGGCCCGCCGCAGTTGAGCAGGCCACAATTCCCTTTTTATTTCCCAGGACAATTTCCCCATTGGTGCCGATATCAATTAGCATGTTAGAAGCACCTTTCAGGGTGTGAAATTTAACGGCAAGCATATCGGCGATAACATCAGCGCCAATATAGCCTGCAATGGAAGGTAAAAGGTGAACTTCTCCCCGGGGATTTGCCTCCAGATTTAGCTCTGCAGCGCTGAACCTTAATGCATCTGCAAAAACAGGGATATAGGGAATTCGGGCGATGGAATCAGCATTAATTCCGGCGAGGGTATGCAGCATTATGGTATTACCAACTACTACGGTTTTAACAATACTTTCTTTTTTTATTCCATTTCTTGAGCAAATTTTAGAAATAGAACTATTAATGCCATCCAAAAGTACCTTCTGGAGTTCACCTAAACCATCTTTATTCTGGATGCTGTGGTTAACCCGGGAAATAACGTCCGCACCATAGCGGCGCTGAGGATTATAGCAAGTTTGGACATCAACTTCTTCCCCCGATTTTAAATCCATTAGATAAAGCACAACAACCGTGGTTCCAATATCCACGGCAAGGCCAAAAAACTCTTTTGTTGTATCTCCTGCCTCAACATCAACTATTAACCCTCCCCGGGACAGGACGGTAAAAGCTTTCTTTTTGTTTACATGGTCAAGTTCTTTAAGACCCGGCAGGGAAATATCCCTGGTATCCAGCTCGTCATGAACTCTCCGGACAAAATCCCGGGGATCTTCTAAAACCGGTTTTTCTAGATGGATACATTCTTTTTTAAATTCGGGGGCAATTTCCGTTTCGGTTACAACCCCCGAGGTGAGCCCGGTAATTTCACCATCTTCATCCAGAACAACCTCCAGATCAGATTCAACAGTGAACTGACAGGAAAGTCGAAAACCTTCCTCCAATTCCTGGGGATCGAGGATCTTGGTATCGGAACGGGAAGGTTCGGGGGGATTGTTCTTTATTTTCACCCGGCATTTTCCGCAAACACCTCGACCCCCACAAAAAGGATTAATATCAAACCCTTCATCTACAAGTAGATTCATCAGGTTGCTTCCCTTTTCATCCTTGATTTCTGTTTTTTTCCCTTTGGATATTACTTCGATTTTGTACTCCAGCGGTGAACCCCCCCTAAATTTCTCTAGTTATCGGCTTCTTCCCATTTCTCCTTCCAGCGCTCGAAATGCCTTGTAATTGTACAATATTCTTATCAGGTAAGCATAAATGGGAACGCTGAAAAGCTGGCTAAAAAAGTTTGGGACCATTGTCGCCTGGATGGGAATACCAAACAACATCTGCAAAAATATCGGAACCAGAACTACGTTAGTTGTCAACTGCCCTATTCCAATTGCCAGAAGAAGCATCCAGATCTTTCTCCTCCCGCCCAGAAGGGTGAAAATAATCCAGCCGGGGATTATTCCCGTCAAAGCAGCCGTCATTGTAAAATGGGGCATGTAAGCTCCCTGGGGGTTCATAAAATAGCCAATAACATCTCCGATAGCCCCAACAGCACCTCCGGCAAGAGGTCCCATGGTCACCCCGGCGATTATTATGGGCAAGCCTCCAAAACCAATCCTGACTCCAGCTACCCCTGCCATGGGGATTTGGATACTCAGAAACCTCTGCAAAACAATTGTCAGAGCAATCAGAAAAGCAAGGTAAACCAGTTTTCTCGTCGGAAATTCTTTCATTTTAAAATCCCCTCTCTTTGGCCAAGCAGAAATAACCACCAAAGAGAAGGCCTCTTTGGCTAGCGGACGCGGTGACCATACCGCAGCCATTCACAGATGGCATTTCGTCCTGGGGCAACGTCCCATCCCCAAGCACTACTACGCATGGCACCTACTCTGCCTGGTAAATAAATTCTGTTGCAGTTTCTGATTATCAGTTTACATCAAATTTACAAAAAATGCAAAAATTAATAACCATTTTTATTAAAAAATCAGGTTAGTTTGTCAATAAAATCCAGAAGTTTTTTATCGATTTCTTTATCCAGCGGGGGAGCTTCATATTCTTCAATGATTTTTTGGTATCTTTCTCTGGCTCGCTTAACAATATCGGGTAATGGGCAGTCACTCATGTAGCGGTCCCGCATACTTACATCAGGCTGTCTCAATTCTTTCATATGGCGGTAGGTATGTTCGGTGGATAAAAAATGCCCTCCACTTCCTACATCGAGAATGGTTTCTTTGCCCAAATATTCATCATCTATTTCAATTCCACCGGCATATTCCTTGGCCATTCCACAAATTTCATCATCCATGACAAACTTTTCAAAGCACATAGTCATATAGTTTTCCAGGAGGCCAGCGGAGTGCAGTATAAAATTAAATCCACTGCAAACACTTGTAAGGAAAACCATCATCGATTCATAACCACTCTGAGCATCAGGAATAAGAGAATCGGTTAAACACCCCCCGCCCCGGGAAGGTATGTTATAAAAACGGGCCAGTTGGGCTGTTCCGCCAAACATTTTTGCAGTTTCCGGGCTCCCTATTGCCAGGTTTCCGGTTTTCAAATCGACCACACTGGAAGCAGAACCGTAAATTACAGGTGCTCCGGGATTAACCAGTTGCGCCAGAGTAATACCGGAAATTATTTCCGTATTCTGTTGAACCAGGGCGGCAGCAATGGTTGATGGTGCTGTAGTTCCAGTCATGCTCAGAGAGGACACTATGGTGGGTTGATTGTAGCGGGCGTAGACCATGAGAGCCTCGGTCATCCGTTTATCAAACTGCAGGGGACTGTTAGTATTGATGAGGGAAACCAGGACGGGGTGATTTTTCACATAAGTTTCTCCCCCGTAAATAATTGCAGCCATCTTAACGCTATCCATGGCTTTCTTGGCACCCATAGCGCTCCCCATCAGGGCTTTGTCGGTATATTTTACACCGGTATAAATCATTTTAGCGTGTCGAATATTATCAGGAATATCATCCGGTTCAACCAGCACCCCTCCGACCACGTCAATATTGGCACTGTTACCTGCCAGCTTGGTAAAGCCAATATAATCCTGGAAGGTTGAGCCTCTTCTTTTCCCGGTTTCCATGTCCATGACAAAAGGAGAGCCATAACCAGGAGCTAAAACAGTATGTTTGCCCCCTACGGTAACTTTTTTATCAGAGTTTCGGGAATGCATATCAAAACTCGATGGGGCCAGTTTTAATTGTTCTTCGATCATTTTGGCCGGGATATAAACAGTTTTTCCTTCAACCCGGGCCCCGTTTTCTTTAAAAAGCTTGCGAGCTTCCTCGTTATGAAAATCCACGCCCTCTTTTTGTAAAACCTCCAGGGAAATTTCATGAATTTTTTTTATTTCCTCCCGACCCATTACATCCAACGGACCAAGATCACGGACTATCACAGGTTAAACCCCCTCGTTGATTTATATCTTTTTTTGTTAAGAGGGCTCCTAATTAGGAGCCCTCTTTTCTTCTAACCTGCCAGAATTAATTAAAACTCAGCGGGCATTTGTTCCATTTGCTTGAGGTCAAACACCGGTCCATCCTTACAAACATAATGCCGCCCAATATTACAGCGCCCACACTTTCCAAGTCCGCAGGACATCTTCATTTCCAGGGTAGTAATTATATTCGCAGGGTCGATTCCCGAATTTTTCAACTCTTCTGTAATAAACCGGATCATGATAGGTGGCCCGCAGGTAAAGAAAACAGTATCTGGCTCATTCAAATCCAGTTCCTCGTTCAATAACTCGTGGGGGTAACCTACACAATGAACCCAGCCCTCACATTCTTCGTCAATGGTATATTTTACTGAAGTATTGGGAAAATTTTCCCAGTTGGAAAAATCGTATTTATAAAGCATATCTTCCGGTGACCGGAAGGCCAGAAGCATCTGGACCCGCCCATATTGCTCCCGGTTTTTCTCATCTAGGACATAATTGATTAAAGATCTGAGGGGAGCAAGCCCAATCCCCCCGGCCAGGAAAACAAGGTTTTTACCCTTGACCTTCTCATAGGGAAAATTATTGCCAAAAGGTCCGCGAACCCCGATCTGGTCACCTTCTTTCATATTGTGGATAGCTTCTGTAACCAGGCCGGTTTCTTTTATTGAAATATCGAAATAGTCTTCCTGGGTTGGAGATGAAGCAAAACCAAAGGGGGCTTCTCCAACTCCAAAAACGGTCAGCTCTACAAATTGCCCCGGAAAAAATTCGAACTTTTTCCTTGCTTCTTCTTCGATCAACCGGATGCGGAAAGTTTTAATATTCAGGTTGGACCCGGTTTCCTGCGTTATTTTTATTATCTCTGCCTTGTGGGGTAAAAGATACTTATCCACTACTCTTCACCCCCTCTTCATCCTTAAGGTATTTTTCAGCAGTTTTTAAAATAACCCGTAAATCAATATTCACCGGACACTGGCTGATACATCGCCCGCAGGCCGAGCAGGCCGGAACCCCATCAAAATTATTGGGGTGATAGGAGAATTTGTGCATTATCCGCTGTCTTGTCCTCTGGTCCTGGGTTTCACGAGGATTATGCCCCGAGCCATGCTTGGTAAAGAGGGGGAACATGCACGAATCCCAGGTTCTCCACTTATCAATTTCTTCTTCTCTTTTCTCCCAGAAAAACCCGAAGCAGAAGCAGGTCGGGCAGTAATAAGTGCATACCCCGCACCCCAGGCAGTTGGCAGCAACTTCCTTCCAGAAAGGAGCATTAAAAGCTACCAGTTCGGGGATAGGAATGGGAACACCTATTTCAATCGCGGACTTCTCAAATTCTTCCTGCCAGGCTTTTTTCATTTTTTCCAGCTCTTCGGGATCTCCATCGGGATAATCGGCAAAAAATTTCTCAAGTTCACTGTCGGTTACATTAAACCAGATCTTTTCCCCGTCATCATACATATAAACAGGAACATTTTCATCTCCCAGGGGATTGATGCCCAGAGAGTCGCAGAAACAATTTTCCTGCCTTTCACTGCATCCCAGTCCAAACATTACCGTATTTTCAAGGCGCTTTTGAAAGTAAGTGTCGGTAAAATCATCGTCCAGAAAAACGGGTTTGAGAATTTCAATTGCTCTCAAATCACAGGAGCGGACCCCGAAAATCAGGTTTTTCCGGCCTCCAAGTTCAATAACCGGTTCACCACTTTTTTCTTCCCCGAGTCTCTCGTTCTGAGGTAGAAAAAACTTTTTTGGGGGGGTATCTGGCTGACGGTTAAGGTGGATTTCATTAAAATCCTCAACCTGATGGTACTCCACCCGCTCCTTTTTGCCGTATTTTCGAATTACCGGTGCCACTATCCGGAACTCGCCGTCCAGTTCTTCAAGTAATTTCCCCAGCTCATCTTTTTGCAATACTTTTAACACTGCCACTCACCCCCTCCTAATCCAGAAATCCCTGTTCGCTGTCATTAAGCTTATAGGTAGCGAACAAAGTTTTTTCTTCAGGGTCCAAACCCGGTTCAAATTGGTAAACTTCTTTTGCAACCCGGTACAGGTGCTTGGTTAGAGCCCGCATATTTATCCCCTCAGGACAGGCCTGTTCACAGGCCCCACAGTTAATACATCTCCCGGCCATATGCATGACCCTCATCAGGTGAAAGGTAAAATTATCACGCTTTCCAATGCTGTTGCCAACCCACTGCGGTTGGTTGCTGTCGACAAAGCATTCATCGCATGCGCAAACAAAGCAGGCTTCCCGGCAGGCATAGCAGCGAATACAGCGGGCAAATTCTTTCTGGAAATATTCAAACCTTTCCTCGCTGCTCATACCTTCCAGGTCATCTTCTATTTCAGCGTCAACGTCTTCTGAACGGGGTTTCCCTATCTCTTCATCTGCAACAACAGGATTGCGAACTCCACATTCATCACAGGCATCGTTTTCTTCCAATCCCTCGCAATCATTGATCCCAATTATATATACTTCTTCTCGTTTGATTAATTCTTCCGCAAGGTAAACCGTAATTGCTCTGGTGTCGCAGGGTTTTGCCACAATCCCGGTTTTGCTCCCCTTGTAATCAAGCAGGTACTTGGCCAGCATCATATCGCATTCTGGGGTGAACAATAATTCTTCTGCTCTTTCGGATTCTGTAACAAATATGGGGGTTATTTGGCCGGTAAATTCTCCCCGGCCAAACCCGATAATTCTCTCTACCTTCCCCTCGGAGAGGATTTTTCGACCTGCTTCCTGGATTTTTTTGCTTATTTCAGAGTAGTTATTTCCCACTGGCCATCTCCTCCTCTCTGCGGGCAAAACCCCTGCCGTCAAATCCTTCCCAGGGCCCAACTTCTTTGATCCTGGTTACAACCCTATCAACTATGGCCGCAAATCTTTTTCCTTCGGAAGCTGAACACCAGGTGAAGTTAACCCTCTCTTCTGCTATACCCGCGTACTGCATTAGTTCTTTTAGCATCAAAAATCTGCGCCGGGCATAGTAGTTTCCGTCAAGATAATGGCAGTCTCCAGGATGGCACCCGGATACTAAAATCCCATCCACTCCTGAATTAAAGGCCCTGATTAAAAGGAAGGGATCTATCCTTCCTGAACAGGGAACCCTGATTACCCTGATTTGTGGAGGATACTGCATCCGACTGCTTCCCGCAAGGTCGGCTGCAGCATAGCTGCACCAGTTGCATAAAAAAGCAAGTATTTTGGGTTCAAAATTTTCCTTAGCCGCCATTTATAATCCCTCCCCTTTGAGCGGAGCGGGTTCGCGGTCCGCAAAAATGGCTTCCATTTCCTCAACCAGTTCCTGATTGCTAAATCCATGCAGGTCGGCTGCGTGCGGACGGCAGACTGAAGCACAGCTTCCACAGCCCTTGCAAAGGATTTTATTTACTTCGGCCTTGCCGGTCCACTCACTTATTTCAATTGCCTGGTAGGGACAGACCTCGACACAGTTTCTGCAGCTCATACAAAGGTCGGGATCAATCTGGGCAACCATGGCCTCTGTAAGCAGGTACTCCCTGGTTAGGATAACCGCGGCCCTTCCTGCAGCAGCCCTGGCCTGGGAGATAGATTCGGTTAGATTTTTAGGCCCATGGGCGAGCCCACAAAGGTATACCCCGTCTGTAGCAAAATCCACAGGCATTAATTTAACGTGGGCTTCCAGGAAAAAGCCGTCTTCGTTTAATGGAACTTTCAACTGCTTGCTTAAAACGTCGCTATTTTCCAGGGAAACTACAGCCTTGGAGAGGACCAGGAGGTCTGCATTTTCTGCCCTGGATACTTCTGCCACTGGATCCCGGTAGGAAATAGTTAGCTTTCCATTTTTCTCTTCCACCTGAGGTTTTTCCTCCACATCAAAACGAACAAACTTAACTCCCAATTGGCGGGCCCTGCGGTAATTATCTTCATAATAACCATAGGTTCGAATATCCCGGTACAGGATTGTAATATCCATTTCGGGATGTCTTTCTTTTAGATACACCGCATTGCTTACAGCCTGATTGCAACAGAGTCGACTGCAGTATTCCCTCGGTTCCTCCCGGGAACCAACGCACTGGATCATGAATACCTTTTTAATTTCTTTGGGGAGATTTTTATCTCTGATTTTTTCTTCAAGTTGTAGCTGGGATATTACCCTGTCGTGTTTTCCGGAAAGGTATTCGTCGGTTTCAAGTTCCCCGGCACCTGTAGCAACTATAACAATTCCGCCTTCAATCTCTTTTTGCTCCCCTGCTCCCTCAGTTTCCGGATCCAGGACTATTTTGAAGTTTCCTACATATCCGTCAACTTTACTGACGCTGTAACCTGTATAGGTTTCAATCAGGTCATTATGCAATACTTTCTCTCGGAGCTGGTCGACAAAACGCCTGGCCGGCCTTCCTTCAGGAGTAAAAAGAAGATTATTGGCATTACCGCCGAGTTCATTTTCTTTTTCTACCAGAACTACCGGGAAACCGATATCGGCAAGCTGCAGCGCTGCAGTCATTCCTGCAACTCCCCCGCCGATAACAAAGCCTTTATTCAGCTTGTCAACCCGACTCCTTTCCAGGGCCCGGGTTTTCTTGGCTTTGGCAACCGCTCCCTTGATCAGGTCAAAGCCTTTCTTCGTTGCTTTCTCTTTTTCTTCCCGGTGAACCCAGGAATTCTGGTCCCGGATATTGGTCATTACCATGAGGTAAGGATTTAATCCACCCCAGGAGACAGCCTGCCGGAAAAGTGTTTCGTGGGTCCGGGGAGTACAGGAAGCAATTACTACCCTGTTCAGGTTCTTTTCCTTGATTCTCTGCCCGATTAATTCCAGGTTATCCGGCGAGCAGAGGTACTTGATTTCCTCGGAGTGTTCGACAAAAGGCAAGTGTTTTGACTGCTCGGTAACCCGGGGAACATCCACAACTCCCCCAATATTATTACCACAGTGGCAGACAAAAACTCCAATCCGCACTCGTTCGTTGTCAACGAAGCGGTAAGAAACTTCTTTCTTATCCTCTTTTTCTTTTTTCAGTTCAGGAAAGCGGCGAGCAATAATAGCCGCCTGGGCGGCAGCTCCGCTGGCTTCGATAACCGATTCCGGGATATCCTTGGGCCCGGCGGCAACACCACAGGTAAATATTCCCTTGCAGCTTGTAGCCAGGGGATCAAGTTCGTCCGTTGCCGCAAAACCATATTTATTAACCCTGATTTTTAGCCTTTTCATCATTTCGGTCACCTGGGTATTCGGCTTCAAGCCAACCCCCAGGACTACCAGGTCATATTTTTCTTCGGAAAATCGGCCTTCTTCATCGAGACCTTTAACAATTATCTGCCCATTATCAGGATCCTCTTCCACCCTGGCTACCCTGCTGCGCCGGAAATTAACCCCTTTTGTGGCTTCGGCAGTATTATAGTACCTTTCAAAACCCTTTCCGTAAGCCCTGATATCCATATAATAGAGGTCAATTGCCTCGATTTCCTCAGAATGTTCGCGGGTAACAAGGGCCTGCTTGATGGAGTACATGCAGCAGACCGCGGAACAGTAATTACAGTCGGTCCGGGTATCCCGGGATCCCGCGCAGTGAAGGAAGGCTATTTTCTTGGCTTCTTCTCCATCACTAACCCTTTGAATGTGTCCCTCGGTCGGACCTGAAGCACTGAGGTAACGTTCATATTCCAGGCTGGTAATTACATTGGGATGCCGGAGATAACCATATTCACTGACCATTTCACCCTGGAAAGCTTCGTAGCCTGCGGCATAAATTACTGCTGCCACGGAAAGCTCCATCTCTTCGGGCTTTTGATTATAATCAACAGCCTTTTTGTCGCAGACCTTTTCACATATTCCACATCGATCCTTGTTGATTTTCAAACAGTGCTCTGGATCAATGGTTACAACATTGGGCACACCCTGATCGTAGTACTTGTAAATACCCTTTCTTTTTACCAGACCTTCATTGTATTCATCCAGGACTTTAACCGGGCATTTTTCAATACACTCACCACACCCGGTACAGGCGTCTTCGATTATATAACGGGGATTCTTCCGGAGCTTAATCCGGAAATCGCCCTCCTTACCCTGGATATCAAGAACATCGCTGTAGGTGTAAGTGGTAACCATTTCGTGGTTGTAGCAGTCGCTAATTTTTGGTGCAAGAATACAGGTCGAACAGTCGTTGGTGGGAAAGGTTTTATCAAGCTGGGCCATCCTCCCTCCCAGGCTTGGTGAACTCTCCACAAGGTAAACTGGAATTCCCATTTCACCGAGGTCGAAGGCTGCCTGTATTCCAGCAATACCTCCTCCGATTACCATAACCGGTTTAGCCATCTTTTTCACCACCGCTGCTCAGTTCTGCGATCACTTTTTTCAGCTCTTTTTTTTGTTCGTGGTGTCCTTGGAGGACCTGCAAACGATATTCCCAGAGAGCCCTGTCAACATTCTCAATGTCTTCAAGCATCTCCCTTGGGAAATATTCGTTTTCCACTGCCAGTTCTCTTAAAACCCTGAGTATATCAGCAAATTTCACGTTCTGCGGACAATGGGCCACGCATCTGTGGCACTGGATACATTTCCAGAGCTCCCTGCTACTCAAAATCTCTTCTTTTTGGCCCATGGTAACCTTGCTGATAATAAGCCTCGGGTTGAAATCCTGGTCAAGTTCACTAATAGGGCAGGTTGCGGTACAGCTCCCGCAGCTATAACAGAGGTAAATATTCTCCCCTCCGGGGCGATCAGCAACCTCTTTCCTAAAATTAGCCTCCATATTTATTCCACCTCCGGTCTGGGGTACAGGCCTGCTCGTTCAATTATTTCGGGGGTTATTTTTTCCCAGCCTACAGGCATCAGGTGTATTCCCCGAACCCCTTCAATTTTCTTGACCCGTTCAATTATTTCAATTGCTACCCGAACTCCTTCTTCCTCCGGATCTTCGCATTTTTCCATTCTCTCAATCAGGGAGTCGGGAACGTCCATCCCCGCGACATCGGTTTTCATCATCCGCAGGGCTTTTACTGACTTGGCGGGAAGAATTCCCGCCATAATATAGGTTTTTTCATGAATACCTCGCTTGCGGACTTCCTCCATCCAGTATTCAAATTTATCCAGGTTATAAATGGCCTGGGTCTGGATAAACTGGGCTCCTGCCTCAATCTTTTTTTCTACCTTCATCATCTGCATCTCAAAGGGATCCCCGAAGGGATTGGCAGCAGCACCGATAAACATCTTGGGAGGCACTTTCATTTCTTTCCCGTTAAGGAGCACTCCCTTGTGGACCATGTCATAAACTGCCCGGATTAACTGGACGCTGTCCAGGTCGAATACGTTTTTGGACCCGGGATCCATACCAAAACTCTGATGGTCTCCCGTCAGGCAGAGAACATTATTTAACCCCAGGGAACTTGCTCCCAGGAGATCGCTCTGCAGTCCAATCCTGTTTCTATCCCTCGTTGTTGCCTGGATTATCATTTCCAGGCCTTCTTCCCTGGCGAAATGAGCGGCGACAATGCTGGACATCCGCACAATAGCTGTCTGATTGTCGGTTACGTTGACCCCATCGACATAACCAACAAGTTTGCGGGCTTTTTTCCTGATAAATTCAACATTAGCTCCAATCGGAGGCCCTAGTTCGCTACAAACTACGAAATGGCCCGCTTCCAGTTTTTTCTGTAACAAGGACATCGATTCACTCATTGTAATACTCCTTATTGACTAATTTCCTTGGTCCACCGTCGCGGTAAGGCTGCCAGTCTTTGGGGTCCTCGAAAACCAGCAGTTTTTCTAAAATATCAAGATCCTTCATGCGGTTGAAAATAAGTTCCCAGCCACAGTCGATTTCATCATCAACCTCGCATTTCCCATCCTGTGAGCCGCCACAGGGACCGTTTAAAAGGCTCTTGGAACAGCGCGCAACCGGACAAACGCCCCCGAAGCGATCCAGAATACATTCGCCGCAGCCTATGCAGCGTTCGGCCCATTCCCCTACTGCAGTTGTTGCCCCGTAAAAAGAGGTATTAAGTCCGGGGAAAATGAGTTTTTGGGGATGCCTTTCCACCATGTGCTGGACACCTACTCCACAGGCCAGGGAAAGGATAATATCGTGATCCTCAATTTTTTCCGCAATGTCATCAATAAATTCGAAATCGCACTGCCGGGTTATTGTATCGGTAGAGATTGTAACCTTCTTACCCTTTTTTCCGTAGTAAAGCTGGAGAAGGTTGGCCAGGGCTTCTACCTCCCGTTCGCCGCCGGCCAGGCTAACTGTAACGCAGGTCCCGCAGCCTACAATCAGGAGGCTTTCCCAGTTTTCTCCCAGCATTTTAATAATTTCTTCGGCTTTTTTCTGCTGACCAACAATCATAACTGTCCCTCCCTCCACCTGTCAAGAAGATTTGCCAGATCTTGTTCCATGGGAGGAGATAACCTCTCAAACCTGACCTTATCCTCACCTAGTTCGAGGCTGGCCAGGGTTTCATTTACCTCATCAACAATTCGCTGGCCGCGTTGATCTCCTTCCAGATGTTTGCAAGATTCTTCAAAACACCCCAGGATCAATATTCTATCCTCCGGATCCTGCAGGGAAGCATAAATATCTTCTTTTTTTATGCTGCAGGCACAGGGTATTTCCCGGGTGATAAAACCTTCCAGGTCTTCTTGGGGCATTTTTTTTCTGGCAGTTGCGGCCGAGTTTTCGCACATAAAAACCTGCAAACCCGAGCCTTTTTCTTCCTGTTCATCGGCAATTGATATTGCACCTGCCGGGCAGTGAGAGATGCAGGCATTACATCCCCAGCAGGCATCTTTCAGTACTTCCATTGCATCCTGTTCCTTATTCTCTTCCAGGGCAGCATGGGGGCAAACCCGGAAACAGGTATAGCACAATATACACTTTCGGTCATCTACCTCCCGGTCATCTTCAACAAGGGGTTGCAGGTTATTTTTTATGGCTTCGATTTCTTCCAGTGTAAACTTAATTTCATCCTCGAACCCGGCTAGCCCGTTGGGACTGCGAGCTCCCCCTACAGCATAAACTCCCCGCCGACCGGTTAAAGTTGGGGCAAGGTAAACATTTTCAGCCTGCAAATAACCTTCTTCATTGGGAATAATCCTTAAAACCCGGGCAAGTTTTTCCAGTTCTAGGGAAGGTTTTAAAAGAGGTGCAGTATATATTTTCCCTTCCACATCCATTGTTGCCCCACCACGGGTGTAGGAGACCTTGTTGGGTGGATTTATTTCAAATTTTCCCTGCTCATAGCGGAAAAATGCTACCCCCGCCCGCCTGGCTTCTTCATATAACTGGTCGGTACCCTCAGTAAAACGGAGGGACCTGTAGAAATAGTACACCTGGCGGGAAGGATTATCTCTGGCAGCCTGCAGGGCTTTTTTAAGCCCGATCCCGTTAATAAAGGCCGAGGCAATTTCTTCATTGTCCTGGATGAAAATTAGTGTGTTTTCCCGATCCGATTCTAAAGCTTCGGAAAAAACGGGAAGTTCGGGCACGCTTTCCTCCTGTTGGTGGGGAAGATTTACAACAATTGCCCGGGTTTTTACTTCTTTAACCTTCCCGTTTTCCCGATAGCGGAGGGAAAAATCACCAATTCTGCCCTTGCAGCTTGTTATTTTTTCTGGTTCAACCTGCCTTTTTTCCAGGGAGGGGGTTTCTACTGGATTTCCGATGAAAATTACATCATACATCAGCCAGCCCTCCTGACTTACAAAGCTGTTTTTGTTTTAAGAGCCTGTAAGCAACTCTTTTTCCATCACTAATTGTTGCAGCAATATCGCGGGGTCCTTTAATTGACCCTGCGAGATAGATCCCGGTTTCTTCTTCATCTACAAGGGGGTAAAGGAAACCATAAGCATCAAGCTGCATATTAAAGAGCATCGACCAGCGTTCATTAACATCATTGGGATGTAGTCCTTCAGAAAGGACCAGAAGATCTGCATCCAGGGTCTCCATTCTACCCTCCTGCTGGTTTTCATAGAGGACCCTTAATTTATCATCAACTTTACTGACATCAATAGGTTTACAGTTTACATAATTTATACCGGCCTGATCCAATTCCGCAAAATTCACATCAAGAAAATACCCGGCTTCCTGAAGGTCAATGAAAAATATTGTGGCTTCCAGATCCGGGTAAAAATGTTTTAAAACCCGGGCCATCCTGTAAGAATAACCGCAGCATATCTTGGAACAGTAACGGGCTTTTTCCTGAATGCTGCGGGAACCGTTGCACTGGATAAAGACGACGGAATTCGGCTTAGAACCGAACTTTAAGATGTCTTCAGGATCGGAATGATCGGCCCGTCTGCGCATAAATTCTTCCAGCTGGCTGGCCCAGATTACCCGGTTATCATCAGAGAATTCTGGCGTGCCCGTCTCCAGGTCTGACCATTTAACAAAACCTGTTGCTAAAACGATTGACTCAACATTTTCAACTTCAACAAAATCGCCATCTTTTTCCACGCTCAAATTGTAATCCCCAGGTTTGCCTGTCAGATCATTAACCAGGCCCTGGTAAATTATCTCAATCTCCGGGGAATTCTGGGCCGCTATAATTGTCTCGTCAACCAGGCACAGATTACATTTGATACATTTATCAACAGCTTTACAGCCATAATCTTTTATATTGCCTCCCAATGTATCCGTTTTTTCTATTAGGGTGACTTTATTGCCGGCTCTGGCCAGTTCAACAGCCGCGGTAGTTCCGGCAATTCCGCCCCCAATTACCGCAATTCTGCTCATTTTTCTCCTCCTTAGGCCTGAGTTACTCCGGTTATTTGGCCAGTTTACCCTCCCGGGATGCTTTAATATAATTGGTTCCATATGGATCCCTATTGAGGAGAACTTCAGTGGCCCGAACCAGGCTGACCAGGTAATTATCAAGCGGGTCAATTATCGCTGCATCCAAACCTCTACCCATTGCCAGGACAATGAAAGCCTGGTTGAGAAGCGCTCTGCTGGGAAGCCCATAAGAAATATTACTAAGACCACAGGTAATATGGGCTCCGGTTCCCATCCTGGTTATTCCCTCAATAGTATCAAGAGCCTGCATTCCGTACTCACCATTTACCGCGATTGGCTTGATCAGGGGATCAAGGAAAACATTTTCCAGGGGTACCCCATCCCGATCCAGATCATTAAGCAGCTTTTCAGCAATACCCAGCCTTTCTTCTGCGGTTTCGGGCATCCCTTCGTCTCCCATGCAAAGGGCAATAACCTTGGCATTATATTCCCTGACCAGAGGCATAATTTTATCATATCTTTCTTTTTCTGCAGTAATAGAATTAATCATGGGAGTTCCCTTGTGAGTTTTAATTGCAGCTTCTAAAGCCTCGGGACTCGGGCTGTCGAGGGCCAGCGGTTTATCTACAACTTCCTGGACTTTTTCCACCAGCCAGAGCAGGTACTTGGTTTCCTGCTGGACAAAAGCCCCGGCATTTACATCAATATAATCCGCTCCACCCTCATCCTGCTTTTTAGCTATATCCTGAATATAATCAACATTACCTTCCTTCATGGCTTCCCGCATTACTTTCCTCGTGGAGTTAATAAGTTCTCCAATAATTATCATTCTTTCTCATCGCCGGACAACTCCGGCAATGATTTCACCTCCTTTGAAGGGTTTAAAAAAGCTTTTCCCTGACTACCATTCTCCCCGGTTCTACAACTAAAAATTCTTTGTCCCACTTTCCTGTCACAAGTTTTTTTAAAATTTCTGCAGAACCTTCGATTATTTGCATTTCAAGACCCAAAAACTCTGCAGCCCTCCGGGAATATTCTATATATTTCTCGGGATTTTCAGTGCCCGGGGTCTTGATATAAACCAAGCGCTTGTAATTTTTATATTCTTCTCCCATTACCCAGCGGGCGTTTTCCTCGCCAACTCTTTCAGTATAATCTTCAAACTGGGTTAGGGGGTCACCACCGTGTTCAATCCAGCCCCGGCTTAAATAAATAGTCCCGGGTTCACCGGAAAACTCTTCGTTATAACGTTCCCGCGAACCCAGCAGCAAGGCTATACAATCGTGAGCCCTGGGAATAATCAGTTTCTTTTTTTTGCTTTTCAATCCCAGGGTTCCGTGGCTGCAGAGGCCGTAGCCCAAAAGTATACTATCCCATTTATCAGGGGTTTCATCGATTTTTTCCTGCAAGGTTTTCTGCAGCTTATGGGGATGGCGGTGCAGACCGTATTCCAAAAATTCCATTTCCATATTTTCGGGGGCGAAGGCCTGAATTTCTGTTTTAACTGTTGAACAGGCAATTATTTTTTTAATTTTCATCACCCCACGGTCGACCAACAGCTGAAAACTCAATAATTGTCTCAATAAAGAGCCGGTTTTGTTCCTCTTCCCCCTCAGGAACAAAACCGTACAGATTGGTGAACTTATCTTCCCGGTGCTCCATTATTTCGATATCTAAAGCTCCCGAGTTTTCTGCTTTTTCGTATACGTGCTCTCTCCCTATCTTCCGTCCGTACTGGACGGCTTCCTCCATTTCTAAGAACCCCTCCCGGCCCGCGGGGGTATAAACAAGATAGCCCCCGTGTTCGCCGGGTTTTACTGTTACCTGGATTCTCTCAATCACCTTACCGCTGACCGTTCCCACCGCGTTTGCCACTTCCGCCGATTCAGGAAGCTGCAGGGAAGCGTTGAGCTTCTCGGCAATCTGGGGGAAGTACGCTCCCACCGGCGCTCCTACGGCGATTAGAGGTATGTTTACCCGGGTGGAAAATTCGATCAACCTTTTTTTTTCTTTTCCTTTCCCAAAAATCTTCTGTAAAAAGAAAGTGGATCCCCTGTCTTCAAGCGACAAACCTTCCTCGCGACATCCAGCCAGGACTTCAATCAACAGTGATGAGACCTGGTAATAAATTTTTTCCAGCACTGCTTCCATAAAAGCCTGACCATCTTCGGACATCCGGCGAGCCATTATCTTCATGCCAATTTCAGCCGCTTCTTTATTCCACTGGTCAAAATCACCAGAAACGTGCAGAAGATCGGTGGGTGTCAGGGAGGCCCGGTGTAATGAGCCAACATTAACCAGCCTCTTCCAGGGGATTACTTCTGGATTCTTTTGCAGTTTCCGCCCCAGGTGGAAAAGAGTGTGCGGGCTTTCCTTGAGCAATTCCAGCATTAAGCTTTCAGTCTCGCTTAATTCCAGGTTTGCCGGGTCTTTAATATGCACAAGGATAGTGGTGGGCTGATTTTCCAGGGGAAAGTAAATTTCTTCCCAGATTTCCTTCAATTCCTCCAACAGCTGGGGAAACCGATCTACAACCCAGGCCAGGGGGAAAACCCTCTGAGGGCCTATTGAAAGCTCTCCTGAGCTGGATACTTTAATCAAACTATCTCCGCCGAGGCCAACGGTCGTAATATCCGCTGCCTTAACCCGGGTCATCCAGCCTCCTACCCGGGCCCCTTTCTGATTAAGGGAGGGACGACCATCCTTGATGATTGCAATATCAGTTGTAGTTCCTCCCATATCCACAACAACGCCTTCTTTCAGGCCGGTAAGAGCCATGGCTCCAATAATGCTCGCGGCAGGACCGGAAAGAAGAGTTTCTACCGGGCGTTCCCGGGCCATTTTTTCACTGATTAGGGTCCCATCACCTTTAACAACCATTAAGGGGGCACTTATTCCCCGGGTTTTTATATTTTCTTTTACTGCATCTATTAAGTTGGTAATCAAAGAGATCAGGCGGGCATTGAAAACTGCGGTAACTGTTCTCTCCCTAAAACCCAGGTCAGAAGAAAGCTGATGACCGCTAACCACCGGGCAACCTGTCATTTCCGAAATCAGGCGAGAAACCTGGATTTCCTGTTTGGGGTTGCGGACACTCATATAGCCAGAAACTGCAAAAGCTTCAACTTTTCCTTCCAGGGATTTAACTGCTTCCTCGGCTTCCTTTAAATCAACTTCGCGGGTTATTCTTCCCCGCACATTACAACCACCCCTTATACTTGCATAATGGGGGGTGGGCAGGGGCCCGTCCGGTTCAAATCCAACTTGAATTAAACCGACTTCGGCGCCCTGCCCTTCAACAATGGCATTGGTTGCCAGGGTAGTGGATAAGGATATCATTTTGATCTCACTTAAGTTATATTCATCGGGCCACTGGTCCAAAAGCCCCTGCAGGCAATTATCAATGGCCAGATGTAAATCGTGCCTGGTTGTAACTACCTTGGTTTTGCAGAGGATCTCCTTTTTATCCAGTTCCCAGATTACTCCGTCGGTGAAAGTTCCTCCGGTGTCAATTCCCAATGCCAGATTTGCCATTCCCCGGACTCCTCCTCTGTAATTTAACTTCTAGCCTTTGAGTTTTTTTTCAGCATCTATTACAATCTGTCTGAGCTTCTCTTCAACATCCTTGGGTAAGGGGTCTGGTTTGTGAGTTTCAAGGATATTGATTACTTTGTCGTTACTGCGCTGGAAGAGGTTTTTCTCTCCTTCTTTTACCCAGTTTTCATATATCTTGCGCTGGAACAACTCCGGGTAGTAAGTTTCGGTTTTATAATGGTTCATGGTATGTTCCTGAGCAAGGTAATGTCCACCATGGCCTACTTTATCAATTACATCAAGAGCCAGAGTTTCTTCATTCACTTCAATTCCCCTGGTTATTCTGCGGGCGAATCCAATTAGTTCATCGCAAACTGTCAAGTATTCCAGAGAAGCAGTATTTCCATGCTCAATATATCCAACATCGTGGTTTAAGTTCGCCCCTGACATGGAAGTTGTCAGGATGGAAATTGCCCCTTCAATTGCTGCCTGCTCATCAACAACCTTGGAGTCAGTGCAGCCGCAGGTTCCGAACATGGGAATATCGAGGAAGCGGGAAATATCTGCCAGGCCTGCCTGCAGCAGGTGGAATTCTGGAGCTCCATAAGCAAAAATTGTAGTCTTCATATCCATGATCGTAAAAACTCCGCCCATGATGAATGGACTACCTTCACTGGTTTCCTGATTAAGAACGAGACCGCTCAAACTTTCAGCGAGTCCAGTAGCCAGTCCACCAGCCATTGTTATGGGTACTGTTCCACCAAACATGGGGCAGGGTGTGTAAACAACGGGCAGTTTTTTCTTGGCAGCCAGGACCAGTTTCTGCGCTGAATCCCCGGGATGCTGGAGGGGAGAAATTGGTTCCGCATAGAGAGTCATAAAGGGGTTGCGCTGTAGTTCCTTTTCTCCACCGGCTACAATTTCACACATTTTGATTATATCAGAATATCCCTCAACATCTATTGCAGTAATTACAATGGGCTTGGAGGTGTTGAGAACCATAGCTTCGAACTGATGCCTGTCGTAGATTTCCTGGGGAACGTCCTGGACAATTCCCAGGGACATAATGAAGTCGATGTTGGGCAGGGCATCCAAAACCTTGGAAGCCATGGTTACTGTTTTCTTGCTGGTTGGGATCCTGTTATTGGTATAGGGGTCAATGAAAAACGGCGTATCAGAGCCCGAACCGAAGTAAGCGTTGTTGCCCTCCATTTCCATAACCCTTTTCCCGGTCCTGCTGTTGCAGAGGGTTACTTTGGAAGGAACAGTTCGCAATGCTTTTTCTACCAGTTTAACCGGAATCCGAACTCTTTTTCCTTCTACGGAACAGCCAGCCTTTTCCAGGATTTCCAGTGATTCTTTATCATGATAAACTACACCTGTTCTTTCCAGTATCTCCATGGCCGCTCCCAGTATATGTTTACACTGGTCATCTGAGAGGACCTGAAGGTCAGCAGATGCATTTATTCCGAAATTACTTCTCATGCTGCCACCTCTCCTTTCCTCTTTTTAGCGGCCTACCAGTTCGATGGCCAGATCCTTGGCCGAGGCTGCATCAGGTGCCCAGCCGTCGGCGCCAATTTCATCCGAAAAATCAGAAGTTACCGGTGCTCCACCAATAATTATTTTAACTGAATCTCTCAGACCTTCTTCTTGCAGGATCTCGATAGTATCCTTCATTGCCAGCATGGTTGTAGTCAGGAGAGCACTCATGCCCACTATGTCGGGCTTGTGTTCTCTAACTGCTTCGGCAAACTTCTCCGGTTCAACATCCATTCCCAGGTCGATTACTTCCATGCCGCCGCTTTCCATCATCATGCCAACCAGGTTTTTCCCGATATCGTGAAGGTCACCGGCTACTGTTCCCAGGACCACCTTACCGGTCGAGGTTACTTCCCCTTCAACAAGCAGGGGCTTAACCAGATCCATACCAGAATTCATTGCCCTGGCAGCCATGAGAACTTCGGGAACATACATGTCTCCCTCTTTAAACCTCTGGCCTACAACGTTCATTCCCTTAATCAAACCTTCGTTAATAATAGCTGCAGGTTTGGAACCTTCATCAATAGCCTTTTGAGTCAATTCAGTGGCTTTTTCCACATTACACTCGATAATCGCATTTTGCAGGGCTTCAAAATCTGCCATTATTAATCTCCCCCTTTATTTCTTTTTGGCCTTTTGGGCCTTATTGGCTTCCCGCTCTTCCGCCTTTTCCACAATCGAGTCAATCTCTTTATTAACTTTTTCAGACAGCGGCTTGGGCTGATGTTCTTTGAGTATTGAATGGAGTTTATCTCTCACCCTATCTCCCATGCTTGAACTATTCGCTTTTTTCTGCCAGCCGTCATGCCTCATCCGGTTGATTAGGGTGGGGAACCAGGTTTCTTTTTTAAAGTTATCCATGGTATGGAGTTCACCAAGATAATGCCCTCCTGGACCAACCTTATCAACTACATCCAGGGCCAGGGTATTTTCGTTGATCTCAATACCCCGCATGAACCTCTTGACCATGGCTATAATTTCATCATCCATAACCAGTTGTTCTAAAGATCCAGTTGATCCGGATCCGGTGTAACCACAGTCGTGGACCAGGTTTGCCCCGGACAGAGCTGCCATAAGTATACTCATTGCTGCTTCTCCGGCTGCCTGGCCGTCGAGAATATGGGCATCAGTGCAACCAGCAGTGCCGAATACGGGCATTTTCATGTGGTGTGCGACTTCAGCAATCCCGGCCTGCATGGTGTGAAATTCAGGACTGCCATAGCTGAAAACAGTCGTTTTCATATCCATAATCGCATAAACCCCGCCCATAATTATGGGAGTTCCGGGCCTTACCAGCTGGGAAACAATAATCCCCACCAGACTCTCTGCAACACCCAGGACGAGCGTTCCGGCCAGGGTTGCCGGTGCAGTTGCACCTGACATTACACAGGGAGTATACACGATGGGGATCTTATTTTTGGCTGCAAACACAGCCTTGGCTATAGCTTCTTCTGAGTGTAAGAGCGGAGAGCTCGGTTCAGAATAAAGGGCTAAAAATGGTCTCTGCTGGAGGTTTTCCAGTCCTCCTACAACCACCGCTGCAATATCAGTAATAGCCTGGTACTGGTCAATATCAAAACCCCAGTGGACAATAGGCTTATTGGTATTGGATACCAGGGCCCTGAAGGCATGTACATCGGACAGGGTGTCGGTAACCCCGGTGGGGGTTCCCAGATCCTGCACAAAATCAATGTTGGGCAGGGCATCGCAGACTTTAGCTACGTTTTCAGTATCGCTTATCACCGGACGGCGCCTTTCCCCTGTAAAGGGATCGCGATGGAAAGTATTTGTGGGTCCGGGTCCATAATAAGTTTTATTATCCTGCAGAACCATTGCCTTGTTGCCAAGTTGATCATAAAGAGTAACCCTGGACGGAGCACTGCGAACAGCCCATTCGCTTAACCCTACAGGGATCCTCACCCTGTTGCCGTCTACCCAGCAACCACCCTTTTTCAAAATTTCCAGTGACTCTTCATCGTAAATCTTCGCCCCGGTTCTTTCCAGAACTTCTGTTGCCGCGGAAAAAATATCTTCTCTCTGGGCATCACTTAGAAGCCGGAAATTCACGGTTTGATTAACCTTGTAACGGGACTTAACGAAATTTCCCATTATACCCTCTCCTTTCCTCGAGTTAACGACCCACCAGGTCCATGGCCAGGTCTTTGGCGGATGCTGCATCGGGTGCCCAGCCGTCAGCACCAATTTCATCTGCAAAATCAGATGTAACAGGTGCTCCACCGATAATTATCTTGACTGAATCCCGCAGGCCTTCTTCCTGAAGAATTTCAATTGTGTCTTTCATGGCCAGCATGGTGGTGGTTAAAAGTGCACTCATTCCTACAACATCGGGCTTGTGTTCCCGGACGGCTTCGGCAAACTTCTCCGGATCAACATCCATCCCGAGGTCAATTACTTCCATGCCGCCGCTTTCCATCATCATTCCTACAAGATTTTTGCCAATATCGTGCAGGTCACCGGCTACTGTTCCCAGGACCACCTTCCTTGCGGTTGCAACCTCTCCCTCTACCAAGAGGGGTTTGCAAATATCCATTCCAGAATTCATTGCGCGAGCAGCCATTAAAACTTCGGGAACATACATGTCTCCCTCTTTAAATCTCTGGCCTACTACGTTCATTCCTTTAATCAAACCATCATTAATTACATCTGCCGGGCCGGCCCCCTGGTCAATAGCCTGCTGGGTTAATTCCGTAACCCGTTCTACATTACACTCGATAATCGCATTTTGTAAAGCTTCAAAGTCTGCCATTGGTCCCTCCTCCTGTTTTTTTCCCTCACCTGCGTCCTACCTGTTTTAACTGCTTTATCCCCTCCAGGCTTAACCCGGGACAAAACAGATTTTCCAAACCTTAACAGCCAAAAACGCTTAGCCGGATTTGTTTTTTCCAGGCCAATCATCCCCATAAAGGGAACAAGTGAAATATCTTTTTCCCACCTCCTCTTCCTCCCCACGGGGGTTTTACCAAACAGGATTACTACCTTCTAACACTTAAACTTTGCATTTCTTTCCATTCCTAAAGTTTTCCACCAAAATAAAACTGCAAAAAGCGTACCACCTCCTCCCTTATTCTCCTAATCCCTTTAATAACTGCAATTTAGAAGGTAAAGGGCCTCTCAGTAAAAAAGAAAATGAGATAACAGGAGTAGGAAAAAACCCTTCTTTCTCATTTTTAGAAATCACTGTGGTATTTATTCTGAATTTTTTGTAATGTAACTGGTTCCACGATTTATTTATTTTTTTCTCATAATGATAATTTTTCTCAAATTAAGAAACCTGGATCTCCTTTAATTTTCTATACAGGGTTGCCCTGCTGATCCCCAATGTTGCTGCGGCTTTTTCTTTACCCTCGGTAGAAAAGCCAAATCTTTGCAGTGCCTTGCTGATTGCTTCTCTTTCCAGGGCATCAAGGGTGGGTATGGTTCCCACTTCTTCTCCCTGGCGGAAATTCAACAGCCTTTCGGGAAGGCTCTTCAGGGAAATTTCCGGACCGGTTTCAATATTGACTGCATATTCAATGGCATTCTCCAGTTCCCGGATATTACCCGGCCAGGGATATTCCAGGAAAATCCGCCGGGTTCCTTCCTGGAAATCGGAAATGTTTTTCCCCAGCTGGGTGGAATACATGTCAAGGAAAAAATGCATCAAAAGGTTAATATCTTCCTTCCGCTGCCGCAGCGGGGGGATATAGAAAGGAATAACATTTAGGCGGTAAAAAAGATCCTCTCTGAACAGCCCCTCCTCAATTAACCTTTCTAAATCCTGGTTGGTAGCCGCAATAATTCTAACGTCAACTTCTTTGGTACTGACACCACCCACTCTTTCTATTTGCCTGGTTTCAATTACCTGCAGCAGGTCCACCTGAAAACTCAGGGGCATATCACCAATCTCGTCCAGGAAAATTGTTCCCTCGTGGGCAAGTTCAAATTTCCCCGGTTTACCACCCTTCTTTGCTCCCGTAAAAGCCCCTTCATCATATCCGAAAAGTTCGGATTCTAAAAGGGAATCGGGAATCGCTGCGCAGTTCACCGTAACGAAAGGTTTCCCCTTGCGGTGACTTTCCTCGTGAATAGCCTTGGCAAAAAGACTTTTTCCAGTTCCCGTTTCACCCTGAATAAATATTGTGGAGTCGGTATTGCAAACCCTGCGCATCCTGTTTTTTATCTCAATCAACTCGTTGCTTGTCCCCTTAATCGCATCCAGGGTTCCTTTTTTCTCTTCACCAATTAGTTTGCTGGCCAGTTTGCGAATTTCTTCTCCCTTGCGGAAAGAAATTACCGAACCCTTAATTTCTTCACCTTCATAAATGGGAGTAATACTACAGAATATTTTCAATTCCCGCTGACCATCAATATCCAGGGTCATTTCCTTCTCATAAAAATCACTTCCCGGGTCCTCCTCGAAGTGGAGAAGGGGATCAAAATCGGGAAAAACTGAAGAGATATGCTTTCCGGTCCTATCTCCATTTAAAGATAGGATTTTCCGGGCCGATCCGTTGATATTGATTATATCTCCCCTGGCATCAAGGGCAATTATCCCCTCGTGAACAGAGTTAATGACAGTTTCAAACTGATTGGCGAGGGTGGTAACCCTTCCCCTCATCCGCTTTTCATTTAAAGTTGTCACAATAAAGCTGGTTACATTGTTGAGAAAATTTAGTTTTTTATCAAATTCATCCAGAAGGATTCCTTTCTGATCTTCATTTAAGGCCAGGAGGGATACGGTGCCAATTTTTTCCCCGTTATGAAAAATGGGGCGCATGGCAAAGGCAACCACGGTGCATTTATCCGAATAATCACACTGTTCACAGTAATGGCTCTGTTTGGTATCTTCAATCAGGATGTGGCTATCAACCCAGGACTGGATAACCCGGTCGGTTGTGCAATCCTCGTTGTAAACCACTCCTACCTCTTTTTTATACCAACCTGTCCCGGCAATTACCTCCAGATTGTTATCGATTATTGCCAGTTCAACATCCAAAACCGCTGCAAAAGCGTCAGAAACCTGCTGCAAAAAACCTTTTATGTCCTTGAGTTTTTCCATTGCCCTCTCCCTTTCAGAATACATTACAGAATTTTGTTTCTCATTTTGATTATAACAAAACGACTTTTAATAAACAACCCTTCTCATATTGAGAAGAAAAATTCAAGGAAAAAAACGAACTCTTTCTCTCTCCTGGCAGGAGTTGCAAAAAATTTCTATAACTATTTAAGGAGTTGAAGACATCAGGGCTTTTCTTTTATGGAACCTGGAAAGAAGGTGATTTAATTGCAGCACCGATCGAGGAATTTCTTTTTAACACTGGGAGTTTGTTTTTTTATTTATTTTAATTTCTTTTCTTTCCAGGTTATTACCCCTCAATATTTAACGGATCTGGGCGGCACAGGTTTCCAGGCGGGCCTGCAGAACTCCTTCTTTTTCATCGCAGGCATTCTCTTGCGGCTCTATTTCGGACCGATGGCCGACAGCAGGGGACGAAAAATTCCTATTCTGATTGGTGCTTTTGTATTTGCAACTACTCCCCTTTTATTTTTAATTAGCAATAATGTGCCGATGATATTTGTTTCTCGCTTCTATCAGGCTATTGGCCTGGCAGCGTTTTTTTCCAGCGGGACTTCTTTGATCAGCGATATAGCCCCACCCCAGAAAATGGGTACTTACATGGGTTCCTACAGGTTTACCGCGACTATGGCCTTGGTTGTTGGCCCGGGAATTTCCATTGCCCTGATCAATAATTTCGGTTATTCCACCCAGTTTATTTTCAGTTTTTTTGTCGGAATGATCTCCTTTGCTCTTGGCGTTTTTTTAATTCCGCCCAGTCTCAAGGCTTCAGAAGTTTCCAAAAACCCAATCTACCAGTTAAAAACAGTTTTAAATAACAAGTTGCTCTGGCCCATCTATTTAGGGGCGGGAGTTGTAGCCTTCAGCTACGGGACACTTTTAACTTTTGGCTCGATTTATTTTTCCCGCGCGACTGATGTTGCCAATCCCGGGCTCTATTTCACCATCTTCGCTCTTTTGGGAATGGTGGGTAATATTTCTGCCGGGGGCATATCCGATAAAATTGGAAGGAGGGCAGTTGTCACCCCCTCCCTTACTCTGCTGGGCCTGGGGATTTTTATCCTGTATTTCCTACCGGGAACAACTTCTATCTTATGGATCAGCAGCATTATTACCGGATTGGGTTATGGCAGCTCAATTACAGCCATTTTCACCTGGATTACGGATGTAACCGAGCAGAAAGCCCGGGCCACTGCCCTGGCTTTTCAAGAGAGTGCTCTGGATATTGCCTATGCTTCGGGTTCTTTCCTGTTCGGTATCTCTATCTCCCTCTGGGATTATGGGCCCTCTTTTAGCCTGATCGGGATTATTACCCTTTTCACAGCAGGTTTTTTCCTGTTCGGAGGAAAAGAACGCAGAAAAAAATATGCCCAGGAAATGGCAGGGCAGGATTGAAAAGGGAAAACCCGGTTATTAATCAACCGGGTTTTTATTTTCTGTCGGCAATTTTTCGGGTTTTAAATCCTTAATATCCTTTTTGGTTTCTTTCATCTTCCGGTAAACGCTTTCAAAATCAATCCGGTAATTAAATTCCACCTCGGAGCGAGCCCTTTCTTCTTTAATGTCCAGGTTCCGGATTATCAGTAATTCTTCCCGCATCTTTGAACCCTGCAAAAGGGGCAAACCCGAAGGAGCCCAGACCCCACTACCTCCCCAGAAGAGGATTCCGCTCCGGTCATGGGAGCCCACTCCATTGACCCCGATGCTCCAGGTCTGGTTGTAGGCTGCTTTAGAAGAATTCATCAGGTCCCATAAAAAGCCGTAATAGTTATCCGTCCGCACATTCATCTGGGGATAATCCCGGATAGCGTGGGCTCTCCAGGCGGCAACAGTGATGATTGCATCAACATCGTCAGTAAAAGCATACTGACGAGCCAGTTCAACAAAGCAAAGGTCATAACAGGTTAAAAACCCAAAACGCCCCCAGCGCGTATCAATAGTCAGTCTTTTATCACTGCCCCCTTTAAAATACCTTTTTTCCAGGGGAGTCAGGAAAATCTTGTCGTAGGTCAGGTTATGGTCTGTAAAATCGTAATCCGGGTGGAGAATGAAGGAAGAATTATATAAGTCATCTCCTTTCCGGAATACATTGTTAAAAAACACATATTCCAGTCCCTGCTGGTTGTTAGAAAGGCTATCCCTGATATTGTTGAACCAGGGCGCAAGGTGGCGAGTTTCTCCCTCCAACAGATGGTCCCAGATTTCTCCGTCTTGGGCTTCCCAGATGTACCCGGTAAGGCTCAACTCGGGGAAAATTATGATATTGACCTCTTTTTTATGGCCGATCTCAATTACTTCTTCGATCTTGGACATATTCTGCCGGATATCCGTAGTCGGGTTAATGTTTGCAAGAAGTAGCGAAGGTCTCTCCTCCAGGTTACAATAAGTCCTTTCAACAATGCGGGTAATCAAAATTTCCACTCCCTTTCCCCATTAACACTTTATACAAATATATTTCTATTCAAATTCGCAATTCCCCCCTATTAACCTTCTTAAAAAGCAAAATCCCCTGAAAAAATCAGGGGGTTTTTTGATCAATCTTCTGAGCCCTTGCCAATTTTCTCTTCCGAACTCAAATCTTTTAATGCAGCAAAAACCCTATCCTTTTCTTCGGGAAGGGAGTAATTTTGCACCTCCTGAAAAAGGGCTTTAAAAAGGCAATAAAAGCATAAAGGGAAAACCGCCAATAATTGAAGCAGTTTGCAGGGCCTGCAAACCACCCGTAAAAAGAAGAATGGAAGCAATGGCCCCCTCAATTATTCCCCACGTAGCCCTTAATTGATAGGGGGGATTTAACATTCTTCCCGAAGTTAGCATCCCATTAACATATGTCCCCGAATCAGAAGAAGTTATAAAGAAAATAGCTACGAGAAGCATACCTGCAAAAATTAAAAACCGTGAAGCAGGAAGTAATTCCAGGGCGGCAAAAAATCCTGCAGCTTCATTACGGGCTACAGCATCCGCAATCCCCCCGCGGCAAAATGTTCCTCGTAGAGAGCTGAACCCCCAAAAATACTGAACCAGATTATGCTAACAAGGGTGGGAACCAGCAAAACACCGATAACAAAAGTCCGGATGGTCCGCCCCCGGGAAATCCTGGCTATAAAGGTCCCAACAAAGGGTGCCCAGGCCAGCCACCAGGCCCCAGTAAAATACCGTCCAGGCTCTATACCAGCCTTCTGTTCCCTCTCCGGCCGCGTCAAGTCCAAAAGACATATTTATTATATTTTGCAGGTATTCACCGGTGGAATGGGTTAGCAGGTTCAGGATAAAAAGAGTTGGGCCCAGCAGGAAAAACAGGGTAAGAAGCCCAATGGCCAGAATAATATTCAGCCTGCTCAAATTTTTAATACCCCTGTCAATCCCTGTTACGGTGGAAGCCACCGCGGCGATAGTTATTACGACTACAACTCCAACCCACAAAGGCTCCGTGCTTTCGATTCCAAACAGGGTTTCAAAACCGGAACCAATCTGCATTGCTCCCAGCCCCAGGGAAGTTGCCAGACCAAACATCGTGGCAAAAACACCGACAACATTAACTAATACGCCCCAACCCCCGACAATACCCTTTTTCCCCAGGATCGGCTCCAAAGTGGAACTTAACATCATGGGAAGATCCTTCCGGAAGCTAAAATACGCCAGGGAGGCTGCGACAACCGCGTAAATTGCCCAGGGATGGAAACCCCAGTGAAAGATCGAATACCGCATGGCCTGATGAATTGCCCCTGCAGTATATGGTGCTCCCATCGGCGGCCAGATATAGTGGGAAATGGGCTCGGAAACTCCCCAGAAAATTAACCCAATTCCCATACCACAGCTGAAAAGCATGGCAAACCAGGTTAACAAGGGGTACTGCGGTTGCTCATTATCCTTCCCCAGCTTAATCCCTCCCAGGGGACTGACCAGCAAAAACAGGATCAATATTAAAAAAACGCTTACGGAGAGAATAAAGCTCCACCCTAAATATTCAACCATGAAAGAAAAAATTGAATTCATCAATGCCTCAGCAGTCCCGGGCATGGCAATCCCAAAAAAAACAAAGGCTATGGTAATTATTAAAGCACAATAAAAAGCGGGGTTTTTAAGAATAATCCCCTGCTGATCCTGGATTGGTTTTTCTTTCATCCGAGGATCTTCCCTTCCCCAAAAGTCCTCACCAATTAAAATCCCTTGAATAAATTCTGAAATATTTTTTCAAAAAATCCCCCCGGCCCTTAAACCGGGGGGATTTAAAGTCACCTCGAAATAACTTTCTTTTTAAAGCTTATCAGTTTTCCCTTCAGCTTTCAGGTCCTTGATGGCCTCAAAAATTCTGGCCCGTTCAACTGGTAAGGAACCGGCCTGCATCTCTCCGTAGAGAGCTTTAAAGAGGCAGTAAACCATCAGGATCATGAGGATCATGAAGGGGAAACCACCGATAATCGATGCCGTCTGCAGGGCTGACAAACCTCCGGTAAATAGGAGAATGGAGGCGATTGCTCCCTCAACTACTCCCCAGGTAACCCGCAGCGGGAGCGGCGGGTTGAGCATACCCCGAGAGGTCAGCATACCGTTGACGTAAGTTCCGGAGTCAGACGACGTAATAAAGAAGATTGCCACGGAAATCATACCTACAAAAATCAGCAATTGTGAAGCAGGTAAAAGGCTTAAAGCCTCGAAGAAACCCGCTTCAGAACTCTCCGCGACAGCATCGGCAATACCTCCTGCGCCGAAGTGTTCTTCATGCAGGGCGGCGCCGCCAAATACGCTGAACCAGACAATACTGACCAGGGTGGGAACCAGAAGAACCCCCACAACAAAGGTCCGGATTGTGCGACCCCGGGATACCCGGGCAATAAAGGTTCCTACAAAGGGCGCCCAGGCCAGCCACCAGGCCCAGTAGAATATCGTCCAGGCACCGTACCAGCCTTCTGTTCCCTCGCCAGCAGCATCAAGTCCGAAGGACATGTGAACAACATTCTGTAAGTACTCTCCGGTGGAGTGGGTGAAAAGGTTGAGAATGAACAGCGTTGGGCCAAAGATAAATACCAGGACTAACAGGGTTATAGCTATAACGATATTAAGCCTACTTAAATTCTTAATACCCCTATCAATACCGGTAATTGTTGAAACAACCGCAGCGGCAGTTACAACAATAACTATTGTAACCCAGGTCCCGGAACCACTTGTTATTCCAAACAACCTCTCCAAACCATTACCAATCTGCATTGCTCCAAGTCCGAGTGAAGTTGCCAGGCCAAACAGGGTGGCAAAAACCCCGATTACATTAACCAGGATACCCCACCCACCATCAATACCTTTTTTACCCAGAATAGGTTCCAGGGTAGAACTGAGCATCATGGGCAGGCCCTTGCGGTAGCTGAAGTACGACAAAGCACCGGCAACCACAGCATATATAGCCCAGGGGTGGAAACCCCAATGGAAAATAGAATAACGCATGGCAACGTGGATTGTTCCCGCTTCATAGGCTTCTCCCATGGGAGGCCACATGTAATGCCAGATCGGTTCAGAAACACCCCAGAAGATCAAACCAATCCCCATACCACAACTGAACAACATGGCAAACCAGGTATACAGGGGATACTCTGGTTTCTCATCATCTTTTCCCAACCTGATTCCGCCTAGGGGACTTACCAGTAAAAATAGAATAAGTAATAGGAAGATGCTGACAAACAGGATGAAGCTCCATCCGAAGTATTCTATCATAAAGTTAAAGACATTACCCATCCAGGTTTCTGCTAAGTCAGTAAAAAATATCCCGAATAGAACAAATGCAACGGTAATGATCAGGGCAATGTAAAAGGTTGGATTATTTAAAATACTACCTCCCTGATCTTGAATCAGTTCTTTTTCCTCCACTTACACAACCTCCTTTTTGCTGATTTTTAATTTTTGGGGAAAGTTCAAAAAACCATCCCAATGCTCCCATTTTCTCCCATTCAACACCCCCTTTATGAACTGTTTTGCAAAGCTGGAAAAACCCAAGTTTCTTTTAATATAGTTGGAATCAGGGCTGTGATAACTGGTTTATCAGGATAGTTTAAATTAATCTAAAATTTTTTTGTGTTTTGAACTGCTTATCTATTCCGGCTATTGGCAATATTAAAACTATTTAAGCCTGCAAAAGTTTTATTTAAACCTACCAAAGGTTATTGCTCTAATAAGCTAAACACAGAATTTCAAAAATAACCTTCCAACCAAACTTCAGTAAATCTGGAATCTGAAAATCCGGTGGAAGTTCCGAAAAATTCAAGCACTTTCCGCCTCTTTTTGCAATAAAATTTCTTTATTTTCTTTCAGAGGCATTTCGCCTTGTTGTTTCTACCCTCTTATTAATAATTCCTTCTAAAAATTAAAAACAATTTTTCCCGTTCATTTTTTTGCTTTTCAGGAGACCAAAAAAATTCCCATAAGAAAAGGGTTTTTCGCTAGAATAAAAAATCTTAATTTTTAAAAAGAAAAACCCCTTCCAAAGAAAGGAAGAGGAATTTTTTGGAATTTTTTTAATCTATCTTTACACCCTTGCAAAGCGAGCGGTAAAATGGCGCAGAATTTTTGGTTCATAAGCAAATCGAACCCCCGAGATTTCTTTGCGCCTTTTATCCATCCGGTGGAAAGCTTCGACCACATAATCCATGTGGTTGTCAGTGTAGGTTCTCCGGGGAACTGTCAATCGTAGGAGATCTAGTTGGGGAATAAGGTTTTTCCCTGTTTCCGAGTCTCTCCCTGCTAAAATCGTTCCCACTTCGACTGCCCTCACTCCACTTTCCAGGTACAGTTCAATACAGAGGGCCTGCGAAGGGAATTGTTCTTGAGGAATATGGGAAAGCCAGTTTTTTCCGTCTACAAAAACCGCATGCCCTCCCACAGGTTTCTGGATGGGAACACCAATCTCCATTAACTTTTTGCCCAGACGTTCAACCTGTCCAATCCGGTGGGCCAGGTAATCTTCTTCCTGAACCTCATAAAGACCTCTAGCCAGGGCCTCCATATCTCTTCCCGCGAGGCCTCCATAGGTAACAAAACCTTCCAGGGGAACCAGCCGCTCTTTTGCTCTCATGTACAATTCTTCCTGTCCTTCCGCCAGACCAATTAGTCCTCCAATATTTACAAGGCCATCTTTTTTAGCACTAACAGTACAACCATCGGCCAGGGCGAAAAAATCCCGAATTATTTCCTGTAAAGATCGGGCTCCCTGACCCTGTTCACGTTTTTTTACAAAGTAAGCATTTTCAGCGAACCTGGCCGCATCTAAAAACAAAGGCAATTCGTATCTATCCGCAATTTCACGGACTTTTTCCATATTACCCAAAGAGACAGGCTGCCCTCCCCCACTGTTACAGGTTATGGTCATCAGGATAAAAGAAATACTCTCCCGCCCATTTTTTTCGATGAAATCGACCAGGGCTTCGATATCCATATTCCCTTTGAATGGATACTCAGAATCAAGATCATAAGCTTCTTTCCGGACCAGGTTAACACCCCGACCCCCGGCAATTTCAATATGGGCCTTGGTAGTATCAAAATGCATATTTCCTATAACATACTTTCCTTTTTCTATTAAAAGGGGAAAGAGAACATTCTCTGCTCCCCGCCCCTGATGAGTTGGCAGAAAAAAAGGATAACCAAAAATATCCTTTACCGCCCGTTCCAGATTGAAAAAATTCCTGCTCCCCGCGTATGATTCATCTCCCAGCATAATTCCAGCCCACTGATTATCACTCATCGCACCTGTTCCACTATCAGTTAATAGGTCGATAAAGACTTCGTCGCTTTTCAGCAAAAACGGGTTCAAACCCGCCCTTTCCAGGGCCTTTTCCCTTTGCCCTCGAGATAAAAGCTGAATAGGCTCAACAACCTTTATGCGGTAGGGTTCGGCCTGGGGCCAGGATGATTCTACCATGACTAGTCCCTCCTCTATTATGTGCTCACCATATTCTTTCCACCTCAATACCTGAACTTCCTTTAAAAAAAGTTAAACCGATGCCCACGGGGATCGGCATCGGTTTAACCAGGAGGGAATCAATGAGAAAACAATATATATGCAATGCGGTTCCAGGCCCGCTCAAACTCTTCCCGGGGATAAAGTCTTCGCACTGTTTTTTCTTCGGGAGCAGCGGGATCATTTGTAACCACATATTCTACGCCATTTTCCTGTAAAATTCCGGTTAGAACCACCAGGTGCCCATTGCTTTTTTCCTGGGGAGCCCCGGTGAGTTCCCCTTTTTGGTAGGCAATACTGGCTATTAGAGGGGTTCCTGCAGCAAGCCATTCCCGGGCTTCTCCAATACCACTAAGCCTGTGGACAACGGCAGGGAAACCCATAATTCCAGCCAGGGCGGTATTGAAAGACCAATTACCATATATTCCAGGTCCATTGTCGAATACTCCAGCCGCAACTTCAAGAGTTGGGAAATCTTTTCCGTAATACTCCATAACCATTGCCAGGCAGGTTGGGCTGCAAATCACTCTTCGATCAGAACTTTCCTGGACCATCTGGGATCTTTGGGGAACTGGAATTTCTCCGGTCCAAACTGACTCTATCGGGGGAAGAATATCTTCCTCATTCCAGAAAGTTGCTCCCACCAAATACATCAGCGGTTTTTCACCGTTGTTACCCGGCTCTGCTTCAACCCCCAGTTCAAAGGCCTCACAGCTCTCTTCAGCGATTAAAGTATCAATAGCAACCCGGAACTTTTTTCCCCGGGGACTCAGGGTTTTGGAAGAAATCTCCCTGCCCCAGGTACCCAGTTTGGCCCATGGTTCCCAGTCTTCTCCGGGAAACTTTATCCTTAGCTTCAATACAAAATAGCTTCCTCCCGGAGTTTCTCCATTCCAGAACATAACCAAGCGATTAAAATTAACGTTTTCCCGGCGCAGGGGAGTATCCAGGTCAACCCCGGAAAAAACCACGGTGTTCTTCGAGTTAATCAAAATCAGGTTCTCCCCCTTTTTAGAATTTTGCCGGGGAAATTCTCGACCTGTTTTCCAGTAATTAAAACCAACTCCCCATTGACCATTACATATTCAATACCTTCTGGAGACTGGAAGGGGTCGGTAAAGCTGGACCTGTCGACTACAACCTCGGGGTCAAAAACTGTAATATCTGCAGCGAAGCCCTCTCGCAACAAACCTCTTTTCCAGAGTCCAAGTCTCCAGGCCGGCATTCCTGATATTTTGTAAACCGCTTCTTCCAGGGAAAAGGCTCCCTGTTCCCTCGAATAATAACCCAGAACGCGGGGGAAGGTTCCGAAATTTCTGGGGTGAGGTCTTCCCTCTCTATCGGTAATCGCACTACCGTCAGAACCAACCATGGACAGGGGGTTTTTCAGGACCTCCTGCACATCTTCTTCGCACATTCCAAAACGAATCATCGTTGCTTCTGCTTCGCTTTCCATTACTAAATATATTAGGGCATCCGAACCGTGCATCCCTAAGTCAGTTGCAATTTCCGATATCCTCTGCCCCTCGAACTTCTTGTTTTTGCCTTCGGGGAGGAAAGAAACCATAATTTTTTCAAAATCCCGTTCCGATTCATTGCGGTTCAAGCCTTCCCGAACCTTACAATAAAAATCTTCATTTTTTAAATTCTCCAGCATTTTTTTAGTTCCGCCATTATGGGCCCAGGAGGGAAGCAGGGCGCTGAGTGATGTGGAGGTTGCAATATAGGGGTAAACATCACAGGTAATATCCAGCCCATTCTGTCGCAATTTCTGCATGTAGGAAAGGGTTTCCTTAACTGCTCCCCAGTTTTTTTCCCCGCCTACCTTGTGATGAGAGACCTGGACTGCGACACCCGTCTTCTGCCCTACTTCCGCACTTTCCTGGACCGATTCCAGCAAGCGATCACTCTCATTCCGCATATGTGTGGCATAGATCCCACCGTATTTAGCTGTAACTTTACCCAGGGCCGCGAATTCCTCGGCATTTCCATAGCAGGAAGGAGCATATAATAAACCGCTGCTAAAACCGTAAGCCCCTTCTTCCAGACATTCCCCGAGTATTTTTTCCATTTCTTTTAATTCCTGGGGAGTTGCTTCTCTTTCATCATTGCCAACCACGGATTTACGCAGGGCTCCATGCCCCACTAACCCCGCCAGGTTGGCAGCGGGTCTTGCTTTTTCCAGGGCCTCCAGGTATTCTCCAAAACTTGCCCAGGAAAGTTCAATTCCCTTTTTTCTCAGAGAAATTTCAAAATCATCAGCAGCAACCCTGTAGGCTGGAGCAACAGAAAAGCCGCAATTGCCAAGGACTTCGGTCGTTACACCCTGTTCTATCTTGCTTTTCCCCAGATTATTTAGCATATAAATAGTATCAGAGTGGGTATGAATATCAATAAACCCCGGTGCGATAACTTTTCCCTGAACATCAATAACCTGGTCGGCTTTTTTATCAATTTTGCCCATTCGCTTAATAATTCCGTCTTTTATCAAAACATCACCGTAAAAAAACGGACTGCCCGTTCCATCTACAATTTTTCCATTTTTGAATAAAATTGTGGCCACTCTTTGGGCTCCTTTCCAGTTAAACCAGCTTTGCTATTAATTCGTTTTGATCTCCGGCCAGAAAATAAACCGGAGGTATTTCCACCATCGTATAAGCTCCCGGGTCCATGCGCATCGAAGCTCGGGCAGAAGAAACCATAACCTGCCCGGTTACTGCGGGATTGGTAACCCGGACATCATAAGAAAACATCTGGTTATGAGTTTTCCCCGCGATACCCTTTCTATTTATTCTTACTCCATGCCCTACATCAACCAATTGGCTGACATCATCGGTATCTTCGATAAAGGTTTCACCGTTGGAAAAATAAGGGTCCTGCCTGATTTCGGAACAAATATCTTCAAAAGTTGTTCCGGGATACCGCTGGATATAGACCATGCGGCGATGGATCCCTGTATCAACAGGAATTGTAAGCACAAGGGCATCTTCTACTCCTGCAATTTCTTTGACAGCAACGGTATGCCCCATACTCATCCCCGGCCCAAAATTGGTATAAGTTAATCCGCGGGGAGCCATAATTTCCAGGGTTGCCCGGACCATGGAATCAGTACCTGGATCCCAGCCGGCGGCGAGAATTGCTACTTGTTCTTTTTCCTGTGCAGTTTGTTCTAGTTCTTTTTTTAGTTTGATCAGTTCAGTCCCGTGCAAATCGAAACTATCAATTGTGTTTAAACCTTTGGACATAACCTCCCGGGCAACCCTGGGAACCTGCCTGGTTGGAATGGCTAAAATTGCCACATCAGCTTCTGCAAAATCGTCTATTTTATCAGACACTTTTATCCCCCTGTTTTCTTCCTTACACCTATCTATAGCTTCAGGGCGTTCAATAATCCCTTTTAGTTCCATGTCCGGAGCAACTTCAACTGCTGAAACAACACCTTTTCCTACGTGCCCATACCCTATTACAATAATTCCTATTTTTTTCATAAACCGCCCTCCAATAAAACAGTTAATATTCTAATATTACTTTATGCAAAATTTGTACCACTGAATTGCCCCATCCTGGTTTTAAATATTTTTTTTTTGAAACTTCGAGTTTACAAAAGGAAAAACAATTTTAACAGGGAATATGTAGTTATTAATCAAAATTCTGGGGGGAACTACGTGTTAAACCTTTTTTATGTACAGTTATCTTTATTCATCATTTACCTAACTCTTTTATTTCCAGAAGTACTTCGCTTTGAAAAAAACCGAGCTAAAATTTTCCGACGGGTAACTTTATTATTTTTGCTGCTCAATTCCACGGCCGGATTAATTTGCATTTTTACCTTCTTGCCATTTGCCCCGGGAATAATCATTTTAACCCGGGATGTTTTGCCTTCGGCCTTGGGGTTTTTATTTGGGGTAACCCTTGCCCTGTTTGAATTCTGGCCTGTAAAACTTGCCAGGTTGCGTTATATCCCCTTCTTAGTTTTCCTGATCCCGGCAATTTCTTTATGTTTTAGTGCCCAGCAATTGGATTCTCCAATTTCAGATTATTCCTTTAGCCCACAAAGCACTGTTCCAGGTGAGCAAATCCAGCTTGAAGTTCTTGAATATGAAATTATTTATAATATTCCCTACCTTGCTGAAGAAGTTTATTACGCTGTCAACACTAGATTTGTCCTCAACGGTCGGGTCGTGGAAAGAAAAAACTGGCCAGTCCTTTTAAAAACAATGAGAAATACGGAAACATTTCTTTACACAACGAATCTCGAGGAAGCAAAAGCAGGTTTTTTACCCGGCTTTTATAATTCAGTTCTTATAATCGATAACTATGATTTCCTTGAACTAAGGTCTGAGAGACCAGAGGCTGTCAGTTTTAGCCGTGAACTTCAGAGAAATCTCAATACTTTCATGGGGTGGTAAAATGAACTGGGAAAATTTAATTTTGACCATCGGGGGATTAATTCTTGTATTTATTCGCTATTTATTCTGGTTACTGCATCAATATAATTGGGTTGCTTTTGCTTTGTTTTTTATTATTTTAATATCCCTTATAAGAATAATCGGGTTGGGTTTCAACAGCCTTCGGTTTTACCTCATCTGGCGAAAACAAAAGGAAAAACCCATTTACCTTGCCATCAGCTACGAACTCTTCCAGGATACCTGGCGAGGAGTCCTCTTGACTTCCTGTTTGTCAGCGGTTTTATTTACCCTTGTTTTCTGGTTTTAAAAAAGGGCCCCGGGGGCCCTTTTTTAACGTTCTTCAATTATATAAACTATTCCAATCCAGGCATTCTCAAACTGTTCGGGGCAAAATTCCCTACGGACAGTTTCATTATCCGGAGCTGCTGGATCATTTACTACAATATATTCCTTACCATCCCGTTCAGTAAAACCAACTACCAAAACCAGATGCCCGGATGTTGAATTCATCGGCGCGTTATCCAGTTGCCCGGCCCCGTACCTGATCGAGGTTATTACCGGAATCCCCTGGGCTATTTTTGCCCTGATTTCATTTAAACCGGGGTAATGATCAACATAAGCCCGGTATCCAAGACTCCCGGCATAGGCGACGTTAAAAGACCAGTTTCCAAAAATCGAAGCTCCGTGATCATATGAATTGTAGGCAACGGATTCCGTTGATTCATCATGGCCAAGCATTTCTAAAACCATGGCCATCGATGTTGGGCTGCATATTCTTGAGCGGATAGCCTGATCTTCAATCATTTGAGACCGATTGGGAACTTCAATTTCTCGCAAGTAACCCTCCGGCCTGGCAATCGAGGGATATGGTTCATCATTATCATAAGCCGTTCCTGCTATCCCTGTTAAAACCGGGGTTTCTTTCCCATCGGGACTGATCAGGGTAGCCCGCAGGCGGTACTTTTGCGCTTTATCTTCATGTAAGACCTGGAAAATATCAATGTTTATCCGGAAGGGATAGCCATCATTCCACTGGGATAGTGTAATCGACCGGGATTCCGTATTCTGACCCCAGATCCCCATTACCTGCCAACCGCTCCAGGTTTCGTCAGCAATTTTTACGTCGGCTTCTACGATTACATAGGTTTCTCCCGGAGTTATAACATTCCAGGAAGCAACCATGCTGGCAAAAGGGTAAGTCGTTTCAATAATTGGACTCTTGTAAATCCCGTCCGCCACATATTCTCCATCAACTTTCTTCAGTTCAAGGGCTCCAGGGTAATCCTCGGATAAAACCAGGTTTTCAATATCTCCTGCCAGCCAATCCTCTTCTCCCTCCAAGAAGATGAAATTAGCCTGGGCAGTAAAAGAAATTGCCAGCAAAAATAACCCCAGAGAAAAAATAAATATTTTTTTTCGGGTCATATTTATCCTCCTTTAAAAATTACCCGCCACCTTTCATTCGTGGATCAAGGATATCCCGGAGTCCATCACCGAGAAGGTTGAAACCCATTACAACAGCAAAAATTGCAATCCCTGGAAAGGTCATTTGCCACCATCTTCCCCGGACAATCGGAGAGGTTGAACGAGCCTGGGAAATCATTCGCCCCCAGCTTATTTGTGGCGGCTGAGCACCGAGGCCAAGGAAACTCAGGGCTGCTTCTCCTAATATTGGGCCCGCAAGCCCAAGAGTAGCCATAACGAGTAATGGGGCCATGGCGTTGGGCAGAACATGACGGAAAATAATCCGCTTATTGGTAGCTCCAAGAGCCCGGCTGGCCTGAACAAAATCTCTTTCCCGGAGAGAAAGTGTTTCTGCTCTGATAATCCTGGCTACTCCTGTCCAGCCCGTAACTGCCAAAGCAAAGAAAATGTTTTCAATCCCCGGACCTCTTACCGCCATTATAGCCAGGGCGAGCAATAAGTCCGGAAAAACCACAAATCCATCAGCAATACGCATTATTATCGTGTCCGTAAATCTCCCAAAAAATCCCGCTATTAAACCAAGAGGGACCCCAATAGCAAATCTGATCAGAACTACCCCAACGCCAATAAAAAGCGAAAGGCGGGCTCCCATTATAATTCGGCTTAAAATATCCCTTCCCGCATGGTCAGTACCCAGGATGAAAAGGACCTCTCTCTCGGTAAACATTTTATCTGGATCTTCCTGGGTATAATCAACCACCGTCTGTGTTACCGCGCTCATCGGAGGCAAGTGCCTGTTGGGCAAATCCATTTGCAGGGGGTCGTGGGGTACAAGCCAGGGGGCAAATGCTGCTGAGAAGATAAAAATCACTATTATCACTAAGCCCGCAAAGGCTGTAGGGCGCTCCCAAATACCTTTTAAAATGGTTTTAATTGGATTTTCCATTCGGACCCCCGCCGATAGATCCTGCAATTCTTCTCTTTTTAAATCTTTTCTATCTTTCATTTTCAGTCCCTCCTCTCCAATCAATCATAGCGTATACGGGGATCCAAAAAAGCATAAATAATATCAACAAGGACAACGTTCAGGCAAAAAACAAGGCCAAAAAACATAAGAGCACCCAAGACCATTGGAACATCACGGTTTATAAACCTCTCAAAAACCAGCCTGCCTACCCCCGGCCAGCTAAATATTGTTTCAACAATTACAGAACCACCCAATAATTGCCCAACAGAGAGGCCAACCACAGTTACAACGGAGAGCATTCCATTCCGCAAAGCGTGCTTGTAAACAACTACCCTTTCTCCTAAACCTTTCGATCTGGCAGTCCGAATATAATCCTGTCGAAGAACTTCGAGCATACCGGAACGTAAAAGCCTCATGGTCAGGGTTGCCCCTGCAGTCCCCAGTGTTATTGCAGGGAGAATCGCGTGTTTAAAACCTTCCCAGGTCCAGAGAACGGGTCCGGCCCTGCCATACATTGGTAAGATACCCCAGAGAAAACCTACAAAATAAATCAACATAAGCCCCATCCAAAAGTTAGGGACACATAAACCGAATAGGGCAAAAACCCTCCCAAAATGATCAAATGGGGTGTTTTGCCTAACTGCAGAAAAAATCCCTATAGGAATTGCAATGGATAATGAAAGAATAAAAGAAACAAGGCTAAGCTCAAAGCTTGCGGGAATTCTTCTCAAGATAGTTGGTAAAACCTCTCGATTATCCCGTATTGAACGGCCAAAATCTCCCCGTAAAAGCCCTCCAACCCACTCCACATACTGAAGCGGAAGAGGACGGTCCAGCCCCATTGTTCGCCTTAAGTGGGCAATGTCCTCAGGAGTTGCATCATCACCAAGCATCATGGCCACAGGATCTCCGGGAACCAAATGGATAAGGGAGAAGGTGATTAATGAGGCAATAAAAAGAACAGGGATAACCTGGAGTAATCGCC